>NZ_LMRM01000001.1:0-373186 GCF_001426045.1 Methylobacterium sp. Leaf94 | reverse complement strand
GGCATCCAAGCCGACATCATCCTCGAGCCCGAACGGCGTGACTCCGCCGCAGCGGTGGCGGTCGCCACTCTGCACGCAGCCCGGCGCGACCCCGAGAGCGTCGTGCTGATCATGGCCGCCGACCACGTCATCGGCGACACCCCCGCCTTCGTGGCCGCTGCCCGGGCCGCCGCGGCCGGCGCCCGGGCCGGGGCGATCATGACCCTCGGGATCACGCCGACCGCCCCCGCCACCGGCTACGGCTACATTCGCGTCGGTGCCGCCCTTTCGGGCGGCGCGGGCAACCACGCGGTCGAGCGCTTCGTGGAGAAGCCCGATCACGCCGGCGCCCTGCGGCTGATCGAGGAGGGCGCCCTCTGGAACTCGGGCTACTTCYTGTTCCGCGYCGACGTGATGCTGGCCGAACTCGAGGCCCATGCCCCGGAGATCCTGGCGGCCACCCGGGCGGCCCTCGATGCGGCCGTGACCGACCTCGACTTCGTGCGCCTCGACGCGGAGGCCTTCGGCCGGGCGCCCAAGACCTCCATCGACTACGCCGTGATGGAGCGGACCCGGCATGCCGGCGTGCGCCCGGTCTCGTTCCCCTGGTCGGATGTCGGCACCTGGGACGCGGTCTGGGCGGTGCTGGCGCACGATGCCGACGGCAACGCCGTCCGGGGCCGGGTCGAGACCATCGACACCCATGGCAGCCTGATCCACAGCGAGGGCGAGCACCTGACGACGGTGGTGGGGCTCGACGACNGGCAACGCCGTCCGGGGCCGGGTCGAGACCATCGACACCCATGGCAGCCTGATCCACAGCGAGGGCGAGCACCTGACGACGGTGGTGGGGCTCGACGACGTGGTGGTGGTCACGACCCCCGACGCCGTGCTGGTGACCTCGAAGGCGCGATCGGGCGAGGTCAAGGATCTCGTCACGCGCTTGCGCGCGCAGGGCCACCCGGAGGCGGACGCGCATCGGCGGATGTACCGGCCCTGGGGCTGGTACCAGCGGATCGACCTGGGCGAGCGCTTCCAGGTCAAGCGGATCATGGTGACGCCGGGCGGACGGCTGTCGCTGCAGAAGCACTTCCACCGGGCCGAGCACTGGGTCGTCGTCAAGGGCACGGCGGAGGTGACACTGAACGACTCGGTGGTGCTGGTGCACGAGAACGAGGCGATCTACCTGCCGATCGGCNGCCGAGCACTGGGTCGTCGTCAAGGGCACGGCGGAGGTGACACTGAACGACTCGGTGGTGCTGGTGCACGAGAACGAGGCGATCTACCTGCCGATCGGCTCGATGCACCGCCTGACCAACCCGGGCAGGATCCCCCTGGAACTGATCGAGGTCCAGGTCGGCTCCTACACCGGCGAGGACGACATCATCCGCGTCGAGGATATCTACGGACGCTGAGACCGCCGGGCGCCCTCCCCGAAAGCCTTCCTGTAAGGCCGCAGGGGCACTGACGGCTCCGCGATACCGGTGCAGGACGATCGTCCGAGTCCCCACCGCCACCGAGAAATCGGCTTCCGAGGAGGACGTGCCGGGATGAAAATCACCGCGCGTCGGTCGGACGTCGTCAGGCTTCGTCCGGAATGACCTCGACCGCGCCGTCGACCCGCTCGATATCGAGCGAGAGATGGGCCCGGAACAGGACCTGCGCCTCTTCGCCCCGCACGATCGCCAGGTAGTCCTGTCGCTCGGTCTCGACGCTGAATTCCTGCGCGATCTTGGCCATGATGCGCACGAGCTTCGTGCGCACCGCATCCTCGTCGGACAATTCGAATCCGACCTTGTCCTTGACGAAATTGGCTCCGTCGTGGAGGTCGATGAAAAAGCGTGGCATTGACAATATTACCCGTGGGAATTTATCCCACTCCATGAAATTAACCTAAGCCGTTCGCGGATCAAGTGCAATCGGTGGTCCTTGCGTAGGGCTGATCCGGGACGGATTTGTCAGCTCCATCGTCTATGCGAGTGGGCATGACGACGTCTCGGTTCGCCTCTGTCCGATGCGCTGGTTCGCGCTACCGGGTAACGCGCGGGACAAGGCCGCGGCCGTTGCGGTATCACGCCTCACCTGCCCACCCGCTCCGGTTGCCCGTGCATGTTCTTTCCCTTGTCGAAGCTGCTGTACTTCGTCGTGACGCCGTCGAACGCCCTTGCCCTGCTCGTGCTGCTGGGGATCGGATTGGCGACAGGGGGATGGCTCCGGAGCGGGCTCTGGATCGGCGGCCTGGCGGCCATGATCCTATTGGTCGCCGGCCTCTCACCCCTGCCCGTCCTCATCGCCCTGCCGCTCGAGGAGCGATTTCCCGCATTCGTCGACGATGATGCACCGGTCACCGGGATCATCGTTCTCGGCGGTGCGATCGAGACCCGGCTTTCGGCGGATCGGGGACAACTCCTCCTCAACGACGCGGCCGAGCGACAGGTCGCGATGGCGGATCTAGCCCGGCGCTATCCCCAGAGCCGTCTCGTCTTCACCGGCGGAAGCGGCAGCCTCGGCGGCAGCAGGGCCTTGGAATCCGAGATCGTCGGTCGCTACGCCGACACGATGGGGCTGCCGCGCACCCGGCTGATCCTCGAGGATCGCTCGCGCAACACGCGCGAGAACGCGCGCTTCACCGCCGACATGGTCAAGCCGCAGCCGGGGGAACGCTGGCTTCTCGTCACCTCGGCCTGGCACATGCCCCGGGCGATCGGCTGCTTCCGCGAGGCCGGCTTCGCCGTCACCGCCTATCCCGTGGATTATCGCACCGGCGGTTGGCGAGACGTCCTGCACGTCAATGCCTTCGCGTCCGAGGGGTTGGCGCTCCTGGACATCGTGACCAAGGAGTGGTTCGGCCTCGTCGCCTATCGGCTCAGCGGCTACACCGATGCCCTGCTGCCGGCGCCTCAGGCCTCGTCCGGCGCCGGGGCCGCGGCCCCGAGCCGATAGACGCCGCGGAAATCGTCCGGGTCTTCAACCGGCTTGCCCTTGCGCAGGATCGCGACTTCGCCGGCCTTGGTCATCCGCACAGCGATCCGGCGGATGGGCTGCATCAAGGGGCTCCAGCCCTCCGGCTGCGGTCCCCCGAGTTCCCGGGCCACCTCGGACGGACAGATGGTCTTTCCGGCCTCGCGGGCCGCGAGAAGACGCAGGATCGTCTCCGCAATCAGCACTTCGGACGGCCCCTTGCGTTCGGGGCGACCCGTCGATTTCGGTTCCGGCTTCGCTGCGACCTTCGGGGGCGCCTTCGCGGCGGGAATCTTCGGGGAGGAGGTGCGCTGGCGCGTGGGCTTCTTGGGAATCGTCATGGCTGCCATCCCTGCCCTGTCCCGTCGTCTTCCGCCAGCAGGGCGGCGCGAATTCGCGAGGCGAATTGCCGTCGCCACATCACCAGCACCACCGCGGTGGTGGTCAGCATGAGGAGCCAGGGGCTCACGAACCAGCCGAGATAGGCCAGGGCGAAGAAGAAGGCGCGCTGGCCGCGTGCGAAGTGGCTTCCGGCGGCAATGTTCATCGCGGCCGCCTTGCGCGCTGCGCGGAGCATCTGCTCCGGCGTCGCATCCGAACCTTTCGGCGGCACCGCGCCGAGGAGGATCGCGCCGTAATTGAACAGCCGGTAGGCCCAGGAGAACTTGAAGAAGGCGTAGACGAAGACCACCGCGAGGCCCGCCACCTTGATCTCCCAGGTCAAGCGCGTGGCGATGGCGCCGAAGGGGAGCGTACCGAACAGGGTGAGGACGTCGTCCCCCGAGCGTGACAGGGTCAGGACGCCGCCGAGGGCGATGAGCGAGGTCGAGGCGAAGAAGGCCGTCCCGTTCTGGAGGGAGGCGTTGATCGTGGTGTCGACCACGCGGTTGTCGCGCCCGATGAGCTGGCGCGTCCACTCCGCCCGCTGCGCATTCATGATCTGGCTGAGGCTGGTGCGGCGCCCGCGCATGCGCGCCACCGCGATGCCGTAGCCGGCCCAGGCGGCCACGAAGTAGCTGAGGGCCGCGAGGTCGAGATAGGAGAAGTCGGCGGTCAGCATCGCGTCCGGTCTCTCGACGACCGATCGCCGGGCGCCCCGCCCGGGCGCTAGCGCGGAAGCCGACGCCCTGTCCAGACGAAGGGGGGCCGGATGTGTCTCACCCGGGACGAAGCGTCAGCGGATCGCGAAACCGGTCTGCGGCGGTGCGACCGCAGGCTCCGTCACGGCGATGTCCGTGACGCGGGCACCGGGCGGACCCTGGCGGCAGGCGTCCAGCATCCGTGCCACGGAGTCGGGGGCTCCGGAGAACAGGGCCTCGACGGACCCGTCCGGGCGGTTGCGGACGAACCCGGAGAGGCCTTGGCGATCCGCCTCGCCGCGCGTCCAGAACCGGTAGCCGACGCCCTGGACCCGGCCCCGGATGATCACCGCGACGGTTCGGATCTCGGGCATCGCAGTCTTGTCCTTCGTGGCATCGTTGGGCGGCGGCGGTCCGGAAGACGCGATGGCACGCCGCCGAGGGAGAGGGGCCTGCGGGCGCAGGACTCCGTTCGGACTTGCCCTGTCTTCGACAGCCCGAAGCCGGACCCGGGCGATCGAAGACCATCCGGGGAGCATGCCTCAACCGGCGCGCCCGCGCTGCCAGGTCTGTAATTCCGCGCGATAGGCGGCCGGCAACTGTGCGGCGGTCGCCGCGGCGAGGACGGCTTCGAGGTAGCCCGGACGGGGCGCCCCCGTGGCGCTGGTGCCGCCGAGATAGATCAGCGCCCGCTTCGAACCGCCCGGCACCGAGACCGGCTGCATCGCCTTGATGTAGAGGCCCGAGGCGACGCCCTCGTAGCGGTCGAGGGCCGGGACGTCTCCGAGGGCGAGATCCCACAGTATACCATGCACGGTCGCGCGTGGGTCGCGCACCACGGAGGCGTAGCCCTCCCGCATGATGATGAAGCGGTGCCGGTTGAGGCGGCCCTGCCCGATCAAGGTCGAGCGCGGGCAGCGCGCGGCCATGGCGCCGGCATCCATGTTCGCGCCGTAGGCGAAGTAGAGGGGCATCGACCGGGTCCAGGGCGTCCGGCCCGGGCCGCGCCGCGTCCCGGGACGGGAGGCGATGCGCTCCGGGGCCGGCCGCGCGTCAAGCGAATTCGAGGATGACCGCGTCGACCGCGAGGCTGTCGCCTTCCTTGGCGGCGATCTTGGCGACGGTGGCGTCGCGCTCGGCCCGCAGCACGTTCTCCATCTTCATCGCCTCGACGATGGCCAGGGGTTCGCCGTTCTTCACCTCCTGGCCTTCCTTGACCAGGATCGCCTTGACGAGGCCGGGCATCGGGCAGAGCACCTGCTTGCCGGAGCCGGCATCCTCCTTGACCGGCATCAGGGCGGCGAGGGCCGCCTCGCGCTGGGTGTAGACCCGGGCCTCGGCCGCGGCGCCGGCGTGCTGGAGGGCGACGCCGTTGAGGAGGCCGCGGACCTGCATCGCCACGCGGGCCCCGCCGATCTCGCCCTGCCAGACGGGTTCGCCCGGGCGCCAGTCGGAGGAGACCGGCCAGGTGGTGCCGTCGGCGCCCGTGACGATCAGGGTGCCGCCGACGGCGTCGACGGTAACCGGGTAGGATTCGCCCGCCAGGACCACGACGCGGTCGCGCTCGAAATGCAGCAGGGCCGGATCGCGCATCTGGCCCGAGATGCCGCGCTTGCGCTGGTTCATCTTGTGGTCGATGGCCGCGGCCGCGGCCGCCATGCGCTGGGCGATCGCGCCCTTGGGCTCGGGGGCGACGAAGCCCTCGGGGAACTCCTCGGCGATGAAGCCGGTGGAGAGGTTGCCCGAGCGCCAGCGCGGATGCGCCATCAGGGCGGCGAGGAACGGGATGTTGTGGCGGATGCCCTCGATGGCGAAGGCGTCCAGCGCCTCGCCCTGGGATTCGATGGCCTCGGCCCGGGTCGGGGCCCAGGTGACCAGCTTGGCGATCATCGGGTCGTAGTGGATCGCGATCTCGCCGCCCTCCTCCACGCCGGTGTCGTTGCGGACGATGGCGCCGCCGAACTCGCCTTCGGCCGGCGGCCGATAGGTGGTGAGGCGCCCGATCGAGGGCAGGAAGTTGCGGGTCGGGTCCTCGGCGTAGACGCGGCTCTCGACGGCCCAGCCGTTGAGCTTCACGTCTGCCTGGCCGAGCGGCAGGGCCTCGCCGGCCGCGACCCGGATCATCAACTCGACGAGGTCGAGGCCGGTGATCATCTCGGTGACCGGATGCTCCACCTGCAGGCGGGTGTTCATCTCGAGGAAGTAGAACGACTTGTCCTGGCCGGCCACGAACTCGACGGTGCCGGCGGAATCGTAGTTCACGGCTTTCGCAAGCGCGACGGCCTGCTCGCCCATCTTGCGGCGGGTGGCCTCGTCGAGCAGCGGCGACGGCGCCTCCTCGATGACCTTCTGGTTGCGGCGCTGGATCGAGCACTCGCGCTCGCCGAGGTAGATCACGTTGCCGTGCTTGTCGCCGATCACCTGGATCTCGATGTGGCGCGGGTCGGTGATGAACTTCTCCACGAAGACGCGGTCGTCGCCGAAGGACGAGGCGGCCTCGGACTTGGCGCGGGCGAAGCCCTCCGCCACCTCGCCGGAGGAATGGGCGATGCGCATGCCCTTGCCGCCGCCGCCGGCGGAGGCCTTGATCATGACGGGATAGCCGATCTCGTCCGCGATGGTGACCGCGTGCTCGGGGCTCTCGATGACGCCGAGGAAGCCCGGCACGGTGGAGACCGTCGCGGCCGAGGCCGCCTTCTTGGATTCGATCTTGTCGCCCATCGCCGCGATGGCGGCGGGGTTGGGGCCGATGAAGACGATGCCGGCCGCTTCCAGCGCGCGCGGGAAGGATTCGCGCTCGGACAGGAAGCCGTAGCCCGGATGCACGGCCTGGGCACCGGTCTGCTTGCAGGCTTCGATGATCTTGTCGATGAGCAGGTAGGACTGCGCCGCCGGGGCCGGACCGATATGCACGGCCTCGTCGGCCATGGCGACGTGCACGGCGTCTCGGTCGGCATCCGAGTAGACCGCCACGGTCTTGATGCCCATGCGCCGGGCGGTCTTGATGATGCGACAGGCGATTTCGCCACGGTTCGCGATCAGGATCTTGTCGAACATCTTTCCGCGCACTCTGGTCCGTCAGGGAACATGCGGCGTCTTGCAAACGCCGAAGCTGGTTCCCGTTAAAGCAGTTATGCGGCTTCGGGAAGCTGATCGATCCAGGCCGGGGGCCTGTTTATGCACGGCCACGACCGACAATCTCACGGTGCGATGCACCATATGATTTTGAATGCGAAATATCAGGGGCTGGCGGCACCTAAGCAGCCAGCAATTCGCGCATCCGGTCGCTCTCGGCGGTGGCGCGGTTGGCTGCCAGCGCGAAGGCGATGAGGGCTTCGTCGCTGGCCTGGGCCTCACGCACGACCTCGCGGGCGAGGCGGGCGGCGAGACGGGTCGGGCCGCTGCCGGCGCGCAGGCTGCCCACCAGCCAGGCGGCCACGCCCGCATCGATGTAGCCGGTGGGGCGCTCGCCCCAGACGGCGAAATCCACCACCGACGCGACGAGGTAGTCGCCGAAGCTCGTATCCGCGAAGGTGACGATGCGCTCGAGGGCGATCAGCATGTCGGCCTCGTCGCGGCACACGAAGCCATCGGGGAGAATCTCGCGCGCCAGGATCTGGACGTCCTCGGCGGTGATGCAATCGGCTGCAACGATACGGTTACAGAAAACCTGAAGCGAAAGGTTGATCATCTCTTAATGCCTCCCCGGCTTTATCTTGGCCGGTCTGTGTCCCTGTCGATGGTTCGACTATGCAGGACGGCATCGTTCAAGCGGTTAACGGGCAAATCTGAATCACTGTTCAGGTTAAAGCCTGCTCACGAATGAGCCTTTCGAAATCCTGACGCTCCGGAGCCGGCGCACCCTCCCCGCTCCGAGGGCCGCGGGCGGAGCCGGCGCCCCGTCAGCCCGCGATGCCGGGCCCGAGGATGCGCATGTCGAGGCGTCCCTCGGCGTCGCGGAAGACGTCGTAGGTCACCCGGTCGCTGACCGCGTTGTCCGGGCCGAAGATCAGCACCTTTGGCTTGCGCGCGATCACGTCCTCGATGGAGCCGTAGGTCGCGGAGGCGATGATGACCTCGTCGCCGACCTGGCAGGTGCGGGCGGCGGCCCCGTTCAGGATGCAGCAGCGCGATCCCGCCGCGCCGTAGAGGACGTAGGTGCTGATCCGGGCGCCCGACATCTTGTTCCAGATCTCGACGAATTCGAGGGGATCGAGGCCAACCTCCCGGCAGAAGTCCGCGTCGAGGGTGATCGAGCCATGATAGTTCAGGTCGGCACCGGTCACCCGGAGGCCGTGCAATTTGGCGCGGACGAAACTCTGCATCGGTCTGGCTCTCCCTCGTGCGGTCGCGTTGTTAATCGGCGCCGTCGCGGGAGGCCAGGTCTATCTGGCGCCGACCGGACCGCTCAGGAGAGCCGGGACGATCCGCTCAGGCCCCGGATCGAGCCCCGCAGATGATCGGGTTCGAGGTCCTCCAGGGGCGCCCTTCCGGGGGCCGGACTTCCCCGTGGAGCTGCCCCGGTACGAGGCCGTAGGCTGTTGAAGGCCTGCGCGGCATGGCTCGGCGTGGCGAACCCGAGGATCCAGACCAGATTCGAAATCCGCACGTCCCTGCCGCTGCGGAAGATGGCCGAGCGCAGGCGGGCCACGCGGCGGCGCAGGATCTCGTGCCTGACCCCGCCGACCGGGGCGAAGGCCCGGTAGAGGGCGCTGCGGGACAGGCCGGAGCCGGAGGCGACCGCGCGCATGTCGAGGTCCCGCCGCCCCAGATGCGCGGCGCCTCGCGCTGGTGGACGGCGCCGGCGATCTGCCGGTCACGCAGGAGCAATCCGGCGACGCGGCGCTTCCTCACGGCGGCCTGGAAGCAGTTGCCGATCCGCGAAACCGTCTGGCCGATCGCGTAGAGGTCGTGGTAGGCCGCGAAGCAGTCCGGCGCATCCGGGGCGAAGACGGCCTGGCTTACGGCGGGCCGCTCGGCGCCCGGCGCGTCGACCGGGGGCGTCCGGCGCCCTAGAGGCGGCGGGCGCTCCGATGATCCTGTCCGCATCGCCATCCCCGCGCGCCCCGCGCCTGCCTCGCAGGCAGGGCTCGGCACATGCGAGGGCCACCGGGCACGCCAGGTGTTCGTGAGCGTTTCGGGGGTCGCGCCTTCGTGCCGAGACGTGCGGCGGGGTGCCCGGGCATCGGCCGTCCCGACGCCATGACCTCGCCCGGAACGGCCGTCTCGGGCGCGACGACGTCGCGCTCCCGTTGTGCCTGCCGGTTCTCGCGGCGCAGGCGAACGCACTCATCGTCACGTCGGGATCGGCCGTCGGCGGCTCGATCCGCCCGGTTCGTGACGGCGAACCCCCGCGCGAGGCGGTCGGCGTTCCGCCGGCCCACCGTCCCGCCGGGCGTCACCGCGGGATGCGCCTAGGGGCTGGTGCCGACGAACGACCCGCCGCGACCGACAAACCACCCGCGCTTGGTTAAGTGTCAGCGCACCACCACCTTCGCGCCGATCGGCACCCGGTCGTAGAGGTCGACCACGTCGTCGTTGCGCATGCGGATGCAGCCCGAAGAGACCGCCTGACCGATCTTCTCCGGCTCGTTGGTGCCGTGGATGCGGAACAGCGTGTCCTTCTTGCCCTCCGCAAGATAGAGGGCGCGGGCCCCGATCGGGCTCGTGGGGCCGCCTTCCAGGCGCTTCGGCAGGTCGGGCCGGCGGGCCAGCATCTCCGGCGGCGGGTTCCAGTCCGGCCATTCGCCCTTGCGGTCGACCTCCGCCGTCCCGGCCCAGGCCATGCCGGCATGGCCCACGGCCACGGGATAGCGCACGGCCTTGCCGTCGGGCAGCACATAGTAGAGCCGCCGCTCCTTGGTGACCACGATGACGGTTCCGGGCGCTTCCCGCGTCGGGTAGTCCACGGTGGCGCGGGCGATCTTCGGATCGACGGGGGCGCTCGGCGCGAGCTTCATCCAGGCCTTGTCGCGCTCCGGCCCGCTCAGGGGGGCGGGCGCCGCGGCGAGCGGTCCGGTCGCCCCCGGACTGGTCTGGGTGTTGCAGGCGCCGAGCGGCAGCAGCGTACCGATCAGGAGGAGAAGGGCGGGCGCGCGCATGGATGAGGGCCTGTCTCGACCCGCCGGTCACCGGGCGCGGTCTGATCGATTCGTGTTCGGACAGGTCTTGCACAACCCGAGCCGAGCGCGCATCCCGGCAACGTGATCATGCGCAAGATGTGATACATTGGCATCATCTGTTGTTTCAAAGCGACAGATCGACGGCCGCAAAGGGATGACCGTGACGACGCTGTACGTGAGCCACCCGTCCGCCCTCGATCACGCCATGCCGGAAGGGCATCCCGAACGCGCCGACCGGATCCGGGCGGTGGAGCGGGCCCTCGAGGACGAGCGCTTCGCCGGGCTGGTCCGCGGCCAGGCCCCGAGGGCCGAGACCTCGGTGCCCACCCTGGTCCATCCCGTGCCCTACGTGCAGGCGATCATCGAGGCGTCGCCGACGGAGGGCTACGTCCAGATCGACGGCGACACCCTGCTCTCCCCCGGCACCGTCGAGGCGGCCCTGCGCGGGGTCGGCGGCGCCGTGCACGCGGTCGATGCCGTGATGGCGGGCGAGTGCGCCAATGCCTTCGTGGCCATGCGGCCTCCGGGCCACCATGCCGAGCGCATGACCGCGATGGGGTTTTGCGTCTTCAACAACGCCGCCATCGCGGCGCGCCACGCCTGCGAAGCCCACGGGGCGAGCCGGGTGGCGATCGTCGATTGGGACGTCCACCACGGCAACGGCACGCAGGATATCTTCTGGGACGACCGCTCCGTGATGTACGCCTCCACCCACGAGATGCCGCTGTTTCCGGGTACGGGCGCCGCGTCGGAGCGGGGCAACCACGACACCATCGTCAACGTACCCCTGCGGGCGGGCGACGACGGCCCGGTCTTTCGCGAGGCCTTCGAGGCCGGCATCCTGCGCCGCCTCGACGCCTATGCCCCCGACCTCATCATCATCTCGGCGGGCTTCGACGCCCACCACCTCGATCCCCTCGGCCATGTCGAGCTCACCGAAGCCGATTTCGGCTGGGCGACCCGCCGCCTGATGGCGCTGGCCGATCGCCATGCCGGCGGGCGCGTCGTCTCGGTCCTGGAGGGCGGCTACAGCCTCAAGGGGCTGGGCCTCTCCGTTGCCGCCCACGTGGATGCGCTGATGGGGCGCTGAGTCTCCGGCGCCGGTCCGCCCGTTCGCCCTCAGGCGACCGGCTCCGGGACGAGGGCCGGATTGTCCGATGGATCCGCCATGGCGACGGCGATCTCGAACAGCAGAAGGTCGATCAAACGCCGCATCACCGGCGTCCCGGCCTCCGCGATGACGGCCCGCGCCGCGATGCAGTGGGCGGCGAGGACGTCGAAGGCCTCGCCCTTCGGTGGCTGGATCAGGGTGAGCATGGCAGGTCCTTTGCGGCCGCGCGTCAGGCGGCGAGGTAGGGGTAGGTCGGAGCGAGGACGGAGTCCGTCCGCCCCGTGAGGGCGCGCAGGCGTGCCAGCGTCCGCTCGTCGAATTCCGCGGTGGCCGCGATGATGTCCTCGCCGCTGATCGATTGCGGCAGGCCCAGCGGCCGGGCCCGGAAGTGGAGCTGCACCACGTGCAGCAGGTAGAGGGTCGGCATTTGCAGCACGAGCTGGCGCACGCCGTTGGCGAGGCCCCACTCGACGATGCCGGAGAGCAGGCTGAGCGAGACCGGATTCACCGCCTTGCCCCGTCCGCGATGGGACCGGGCGACGGCCTGGCGCGTCCATTCCCAGGTGTCGTGGCCGCAGGGCAGCGCCACCTCGCAGAGCTGCGGCAGCACGTCGGAGAGGAGGTGCGGCCGGGTCGTCGGCAGGAGCCGGCTGTAGCCGATGACCCGCCCAGCCTCGATGGCGAGGAAGTGCATCGCGTGGGCCGTGTCGAACTGGTCGATCTCGCGCCCATCGGGACGAGCGAGGTCGAGCCAACGCTTTTCCTCGACGAAGATCGCGTGCCTCAGGCGCCAGACCTGTTCCATTTCTTCGCGGAAGCAGTATTCATTCGCGGGTGTCACGATCTGAATCATGTCGAAACCTCCGTTCCGAGGCCGGTTCTGACATGATCGGGACCGTCACAAACCTACGGGAACCCGTAGGTCGACGCCGCGAGGCGTGCGGGATCGACGCCGGCGGACCCTGCGCGGGTGGTCGCGATGGCCCCCGCGAGGCGGCCGCGTCAGGTGATCAGTCCGCGCCGCAAGGCCACCGCGACCGCTTGGGTCCGGTTGGTGGTGCCGAGCTTCGTCCGGGCCGAGCGCAGGTGGAAGTCGACCCCGTGGGTCGAGATGCCCATGACCTCGCCGATCTCCCAGTCGGTCTTGCCCTCCGCCGCCCATTGTAGGGCCTCGCGCTCCCGCGGCGCGAGCCGGGCGGCCCGCGCCGCCCCCGCCGGGCCGCGCAGGCGCAGGAGATGGCCGAAGGCGTAGGTGGCGATGAGGTGGAGCATCGGCCGGTCGCCGGGATTCAGCCCGAGGCGTTCGCCCGAGAGGCTGAAGCCCGCCATGTCGCCGTCGAGGGTCATCAGCGGGACCGTGATCCCGTCGCGGAGGCGGAACTCGCCCGCCTCTGCCATCACCCGGCGGGCGCCGGCATCGTCGCCGAACCGCTCGCCCAGCTCGCTCCAGGCGAAGGGCGCCGTGCTGTGGGCGAGGTGACGGACCGTGGGGTCGTGGAAGGCGTAGCCGCGCGCCAGGTAGCGCCGGCCCCATTCCTCCGGGAAGGTGTTGACCAGGATGTGTCCGTGCTGCTGCCGCGCCGGCGTCCCCTTGCGGGGAATGGTCCCCGCCATGGCATGGGACACGCCGTGCGCCGCGAATTCCGTTACCAGCAGGCGCCCCACATCGTCGGTGCTCGCGGTCCGGTCGAGGGCCCGGAGGAAGCCCAACGTCTGATCCAGCGCCTTGCGCGTCATTGCAAATCCGGCATCGTCACCCCCGGTTGAGTGAAAACCGGATAACTCTAGATTGTCAACGCGCCGATGGCCTACGTGTGGCGAGGGCAGCGGGCGTCACCCGAACAGGTCCACCGTCGTGAAGCCCCGCGCCTGCATCCGCTCGGCGAGGACGCGGCGATGGCAGCGCGCCGGCTCGCGCTCGAAGCAGAGCAGGCAGATCGGCGTGCGGTCGGCCAGGGCACAGAGTTCGTCGAGGGCGAGGCCGCCATCGGCGGTGTCGAGCACCTCCTCGCAGTAGATGCGCCGCATCAGCGCGGCATCGTCGGCGCGGGCCGCCTGTCGGCCGGCCTTCGGCGTGCCGAGGCTGCGGGCATGGGCGTAGCCGATGCCGGACTCCTCCAGGCTGGTGCGCAGGGCGGTTTTCGAGAAGCCGCGCTTGCGGGAATTCGCCACGGCGCGGACATCCGCCAGGGTTCCCACCTCTGCCTCCTTCAGAGCCGCGATCAGGCGCTCGGAATCGAGACCTTCGTACCCGATGGTGAACAGAACCTTCACGGCACCCTCCTGTGTCCCAAACCCGCAGGCACGGCCTGCACTTAGGGGGTGGTGCCCGTGGGGGCCAGGGTGGATGCCGACCGCCTATGTGGCTTGCCCGACACGGCTTCCGGAAATCCGCCGCATTGCCGTCAAAGGTCTGTTAACCGCGCCCGGGTCATCCCTTAGCCATTGGTAGCGCGTAGAAGCTGGTGGGTCGGGCAACGATGCGGCTGTGGAACGGGACTGCCCCGGCACGTCAGAACCAGCGTGCGCCGCTGACCGCCTTGCGCGCCGGATTGCGGCGCGGCGCGGCGGTCGCCGTGCTGTCCGCCCTCGCGGCCTGCTCGGGGACCACGGATTTCTATCCGACCAAGGGCGATGCCAAGCCTCATCCCGGCGTCGCGCGGGCCAAGCAGCACCCGGTCCAGGGCATCGACATCTCGAAGTGGCAGGGTCCCGTCGACTGGATGTCGGTGCGTGCGGCCGGCACCCAGTTCGCCTTCATCAAGGCGACGGAGGGCGGCGACCACGTGGACGAGCGCTTCCGGACGAACTGGGACGGGGCCGCGCAGGCCGGCGTGCCGCGGGGCGCCTACCATTTCGTCTTCTGGTGCCGCTCGGCCCAGGACCAGATGGCCTGGTTCAAGAAGAACGTCCCCAACGACCCGACCGCCCTCCCCCCCGTCCTCGACGTGGAGTGGAACGGCCATTCGCAGCTCTGCCCGAAGAAGCTGCCCAAGGCCCAGGCCCTGTCGATGATCCGCTACATGCTCGACGAGATGGAGCGCTACACCGGCAAGCGGCCGATCATCTACACCGACATCACCTTCCACAAGGACGTGCTCGAGGACGAGCTGCCGGACTACCCGCACTGGGTCCGCTCCACGGCCGCCGAGCCGGAGCAGCGCTACGTCAAGCGCAAGTGGATGCTGTGGCAGTTCACCTCGACCGGGCGGGTGCCGGGCGTGCGCGGCGACGTCGACCGCAACGCGTTCTACGGCACCCCCGCCGAGTGGGCCTCGTTCCTGTCGACGGATTGCGATCCGCGCGAGCACCGCAACCTTGCCGATCGCGGACTCTGCACGGGCAAGTAGCGCCAGGGGTCGTTCCCGGCCTCGAACCTCTGACCGACTCCGAGCACGGCGTCCCGGCGTCGGGCCCGGTCGCCCCTCAGGCGCCGGCGCCCATCACGGTCGCCATCACGGTCCCGTAATGGCAGGCCGTCGCGGCGAGGACGAAGGCGTGCCAGATCGCGTTCTGGTACGGCAGGCTGCGCCAGACGTGGAAGACGACCCCGAGGGAGTAGAGGACGCCGCCCAGCGCGAGCATCCAGAGGGCATCGCTGCCGAGTCGGCCGATCACCGCGTCGTAGGCGACGACCCCGCTCCACCCGAGGGTGAGGTAGAGCCCGATCGAAACCCGGTCGTAGCGCCCGGGCAGGAGCAGCTTCAGGGCGATGCCGATCGCCGCCACCAGCCAGACCGTGCCGAGAAGGCTCCACGCCGGCAATCCGTCGCCCACCAGGGCGACCAGGGGCGTGTAGGTGCCGGCGATCATCAGGTAGATCAGGGCGTGGTCGGCGCGCCGCAGCAGCCATTTCCGGCGGGACACCGGCCACATGTTGTAGGTGGCCGAGACGCCGAGCATCGAGACGAGGCCGGCCGCGTAGATCGTGACCCCGGCACGCTCGAGGAGCGAGAGCGGCGAGAGGGCGGCGATCACCACGATGGCGATGGCACCCGCGACGCCGAGGGCGACGCCCACGACGTGGACGGCGCCATCCGCCAGGATTTCTTTCCGGGTATAGTTCCAGGTCACTCCCGTTGGGCGTCCGTCGTCCGCTAAAAGCATCGCCGACCTCCGGTATATCCGTTGAGGCTACGCTTGAACCTGTTGCCGCGTTCCCCGCGACAACTACCGAGTTGGAGCGATCAACAGGAATCTCTTCGGGCGAGGACTAGCCCGGAAGGATGTTGGGATAACGGTTCGCGATGGCGACGGCCCAGACAGCGCCGAGCAATCCCGTCAGGCCCAGGGCCAACCAGGCCTGCTTGCCGTGACGGCGCTTCGCCGGGGATGGGGTCTGACCGGCGGAGGCGGCTGTCCGGGGCTCGGAGGTCGTCCGGGTCTCGGAGGGGGTCGGCTCGGATGCGGGCGTGCGCCGGGTCTCGGTATCCTGCATGCAGGGATCGTCCTCTCGCGGTTCAGGGGCGTCGGACGAGGGGTAAGCCCGAGGGCTCCGGCCGCGTTCCGACGAGGGTCGAACGTGCGGGGGCCAGAGTGGTTCGTTGCAGTGCGGTCGCGATGTGGCGATCCGCACATGCCGGGCCTCGGCCGCATCCGTCACGCGATCGCGTCGATCCAGCAACCGTGTCGCTCAATGAGCTCTGTCGATCACGCTGCCCTGCCGATCACGCTGCCCTGCCGATCACGCTGCCCTGCCGATCACGCCGTCCTGCCGGTGAGCGTTTCGTAGCCGAAGGGGGTCGACGGGCGTCCGAGGGGCGCCGGAACGTGGGATCGGGCCGCTCGCCGGGCATGGACCGTCGCCATCGTCAGCACCGCCATGGCGAAGACCTGATGGGCGAGCGCGGCCCAGAGCGGCACGGCCAGCAGCAGGGTGGTGATGCCGAGGACGGCCTGGGTGAGGACGAGGGCGGCGATGCCGGTTGCCCGGCGGCCCATGCCCGAGCCCGGGCGCGCCCGGCGGGCGTCGAACGCATGAACGAGGGCCACCGCCAGCAGCAGGTAGGCGGTCAGGCGATGGTTCAGCTGCACCAGGGCAAGGTTGTCGACGAAATTCTCGATCCAGGGCGTCCCGGCGAAGAGCTCCGCGACCGGCGGGATGAGGTGTCCGTCCATGGTCGGCCATGTGTTGTAGAGGAGACCGGCCTTCGAGCCCGCCACGAGGCCGCCGAGGAAGATCTGCACGACGACGAGGGTCATGATGGCCAGGGCCGTCCGGCGCAGGCGGGGCGGATCGACCTCGACGGCGGCGTCCGGCGCCCGCAATCCGGCGGCGAGCCAGACCAGACCGGCCAGGATCAGGCTGGCGGTGGTGAGGTGCAGGGCGAGCTTCAGGGGCGCCACGGCGGTCATCCCCGGCTGCAGGCCGGAGGCGACCATGATCCAGCCGATCGCGCCCTGGAGCCCGCCCAGGAGCCCGAGGCCGAGGAGGCCGAGGCCGAGGCGCCGGGTCAGGGCGCCGCGCCACCAGAACCAGAGCAGCGGCAGGAAGAAGACGAGGCCGACGATGCGGCCGAGGAGGCGGTGGCCCCATTCCCAGGCATACAGGACCTTGAAGTCCGAAAGCCCCATGCCCTGGTTCAGGATGCGGTACTGGGGCGTGTCGCGGTACTTGTCGAACTCCGCCGCCCAGGCCTCGGCCGAGACGGGCGGAATCGCCCCGGTGACGGGGCGCCACTCGGTGATGGAGAGCCCGGAACCGGTCAGGCGGGTGGCGCCGCCGACGGCGACCATGCCGACGACGAGGGCGGCCAGAACGTAGAGCCAGATCCGCACGCCCCGTAGGCCGGGGATCACGCCGGTCGCCTGTTCGCCTGCTCGCACCACGTCGCTCCTCGCATCCCGCCCGGGCGCCGGACGGCGCGCCTCGGATGGGTGCGGGTTAAGCGAGGTAGGCGCTGTGGGCAACGCTCAGCGACGACGCACCGGGGGCTAGGCCCTCGTCATCCAGCTCGCGCTGGCGGCTGAGCGACAGCATCTCGAGCACGGCGATGACGATCCAGGGCCCCGCGATCCCGATGAAGAACGTCATGCCTGCGAATCCTCCGGCGCGCCACGCGCGACAGCGAGAATAGGCGACGCACGGGGTTCGGCAAGACGAAAGGGTACCCTCAGAGGGCCGCCCGCGCCAACTTCCAGGCCAGGAAGGCCAGGACACCGGCACCGAGACACCGCCGCCACGGATTCACGCCCCGTACGACCTCGTCGACGGCCCACCATGCCAGGGCCGCCGCGCCGAGAATACGCAGGTAGGGACCGATTCGGCCGCCGGGCCCGTCGAGCCAGCCGACCAGCGCGCAGCCGATGAAGATCAGCAGCGGCGCGTTCGGCCATTGTCCGATGGTGATCGCACCGGTCTTCCGGTCGCGAAAGAACCAGTCGATCGCGTTCAGGTCGGCACCCCGCTCTCGGCCTTGCGGGCCGGGGCGCAGATCTGCGGCGACACCTTGTCGAGATGCTCGCAGGCATTGCGCAGGTACCAGGCCCGCAATTCCGGCTGGCCGGGGGCTACGTACATGCCGACGAGGACGAAGGCGACGGCGCCGACGAGGATGAGGGTGAGAAGACTACGCATCGGGGCAACTCCCAGGACCGGTCTGGCGCCCCTTCCGTCCACCCGATCGTCGGGCGATCCCAAGTCCGGGTAAGCCCGGGACAAAGAAACAGCCCGCGCGCCGATCACGGCATGCAGGCTGTGTAAGCTTGGGAGGATCGAGAGGCTGTTGAGACCTGCCTGACAACGGGGAGACCCCGCCCTGGTTCCCGCGCGTGAAGCGGGAAAACGTCAGGCCGCCTGGAACAGGGGCACGATCCGCATCCCCGGCACCAGGACGAGACCCTTGTCGGTGATGCGGATCTCCGGGATCACCGAGAGCGGGATGAGGTTGAAGCCCATATACGGAATGGTGCAGCCGGCCCGGTCCCAGGCCTCCTTCAGGATCCGGACTTCCTCGGCCACGGCGGTGACGCGCTTGTCCGACAGGAGCCCCGCCACCGGCAGCGGCACCAGGGCGACCACGGCCCCGTCCTCCACCACGCAGACGCCGCCCTGGATCGCGCCGAGGGCATCGAGGGCGACGCGCATGTCGCCCTCGTTCAGGCCGGCGACGATGACGTTGTGCGAATCGTGGCCGACGCTGCTCGCCACCGCGCCCCGCTTCAGCCCGAAGGCCCGCAGCAAGCCGTGGGCGACGTTGCCGGCCCGGCCGTGGCGCTCGATCACGGTGACGAAGCAGAGATCGTTGGCCCCGAGGGTCGAGGGCCAGTCCGGTCCGGGCACGAGGTCGACGATCTCGTGGGTGAGCTCGATGCCCGGCAGCGTGGTGCGGATCGCGTTGACCCGGCACGGGCCTGTCGGCAGGTCCGGGGTCAGGGCCGACAGCGGGTCGGGCAGGTGCATGGTGGCGTAGGCCGGCGCGGGGTAGCGGTAGGGCCGCGACAGCGCGGCGTCGAGCAACGGCGTGATCCGGCGGTCGTCGACCACGAGTTCCCCGCCGTACCAGGTGGACTGGGGCACGAGGTCGTCGTCGAGGAGCACGAGGTCGGCCCGGCGCCCGCCGCCGAAGCCGCCGATCTCCCCATCGAGGCCGTAGCGGGCGGCGGGGTGCAGCGAGCCCATCGACCAGGCCTGGACCTTCGGGACGCCCATGCGCACCGCCTCGCGCACGACCCAGTCGAGGCCGAAGGCGAGGAGATCCTGCGCGTCGCGGTCGTCGGTGCAGACGCAGATCCGCTTGGCCGCGGCGCCGTAATCCAGGATGGTGCCGATGGCTTTCGGCAGGCTGTGCCAGGGCGTGGTCGGCGGGCCGCCGCGCAGGTAGATCCAGATTCCGGCCTCCAGGAGGTCGTCGGCGATGTCGCGGTCGATCGCCTCGTGCGTGTCGGTGACGCCGCTGGCGGCGTAGGCCGCCACGAAGTCGCGTCCATAGATGTGGCCCGAGACCGGGCGACCGCGCTCCAGGGCAGCCTGGATGATGGCATGGGCGCGGGGATCGCCCTCGCAGACCGCCACGAAATCCATCTTCTCGCCGAGGCCGATCGCCTCCGGCCAGGCATCGAACAGGGCCGCGATCTTGGCGGCATCGAGGTCGCCGCCCGCGGTCTCCAGTTCGGGCGAGGTCGCCGGCACCGTGCTGGGCACCGTGAGGTAGATGTTCAGGGGCGCCGCGCGGGCATCCTCCAGCATCCAGGCGATGCCGTCGGCGTCGAGGACGTTGCCGATCTCGTGGCTGTCGCAGACGATCGTGGTGGTGCCGTTGAGGAGCGCGGCCTCGGCATAGGCACAGGCCGTGACCATGCTGCTCTCGATGTGCAGGTGCGGGTCGACGAGGCCCGGCGCGAGGAGCCCGCCGCCGAGGTCGCGCCGGGGCGCATTGCCCCGGTAGGTTCCCGCCGGCTTCACCGCCGCGATCCGCCCGCCGGCGATCCAGACCTCGCGATGCGGCAGGATGCGCTCCGAGTAGGTCGAGAGCAGGCGGGCGCCGGTGAGGACGCGGTCGGGCTCCGCGCGGCCGGAGGCCACGGCCGAGAGGTGTCGCGTCATCCGGCTCAACGGTTCGACGGAGAAGCGCGTCAGCGGTCGCGTGTCGGTCATGCGGTCTCTCGGCTCCGTGGCACTCGACGTGTCCGTCGGATTTGGCGTGCGCCGGGGCCGCCACGTCGGCCCGGCCGTTCCGCGGCGCATGCATCGTGCCAGACACCGGGCCCGGCGGACAGGCGGTGCGACCCGGCGAAACGGGTTGCCAAGCGGGAGCGGCGAGACCATTTAAGACAGATGCCGATCGCGACCCCGCGTCGCTCGATCGGAGACGGCCACGAGGCCGGGCCTGGGTGACGCCGGATGTACGCGCACCCGCCCCGCCCATCCGTGGCCGTCGGCGTCTCTTCCCCACCCCTGCAGTTCGAGCACCGTCCCGTCATGGCCAAGCGTACCAAGTCGAAACCGCAGGAGCGCGGCTCCGTCCTGTTTGACGTCGTCTATGACGATGAGTCCCGCGCATCCAACCGGCGCGTCCCCATGGAGATCCTCGGCGGCCTCGACGGCGACGAGCCGGCCCGCCAGCTCATTGAGGACCAGGACCGCGCCATTTCCGAGAAATCTGGTCGTCCCCTGCGGGCGATCCGCAGCCTGACCCGCTCGCCCGCCCGCGTCTCCACGGCGTCCGACGAGTAGGCGCTCGCCAGGCCGGCCTGCGGCGCGAGGCCGGCGAGGCCCCGCCTCAGGCCTTCTTGAGGAATTCGGCCCTCAGCACGAGGCCCTTCACCTTCTCGGCATTGCCCTCGATCTCGGACGGATCGTCGGTCAGGCGGATGTTCTTGATCAGCGTACCGCGCTTCAGGGTGGCCGAAGTTCCCTTCACCTTCAGGTCCTTGATCAGCGTCACCGCGTCGCCGTCGGCGAGCTTGGTGCCGTTTGCATCCCGGGTCTCGTCCATCGCCCGCGCCCTCAGCTCTCGGGACGCAGGTAGGGTCGGCCGGCATCCACGAGCGCCCGGTCCACGGCCTCGATGGCGAGGAGGATGCGGGTGAGGTCCTCGGCTGCCGAGGGCGCCGCGACCTCGCTGCTGCCGATCCGCCGGGCGAGCGCAGCGCGCTGACGGGCCAGGCTGTCCCGCGCCCGGTTCATCTGGTCGATCTCTTCCGCCGTCATGCTGTGCTCCCCTGAACGCCCGGCCGGGCCGCGGGAGCGATGCGACCTTTGGGGGCCGAACGCAAGGACGGCGTCGTCCCGAGGGTCCCCCTTCAGAACAGGGCACCCTGCGCATCCTCGTCGCTGGAGCGCGGCTGCGCGGCGGGCGGGGCAGACCGCCCGGCTTCGCCCCTCTGCGGCCGGGCCAGGGGCTCGATGAGGTCCGGCGCATCGATGCGGGCGTCGTTCACCCGGGCGCTGACGGGGTCCAGCGTGAGCCAGTCGTCGGGACAGGGGCGGCACAGCTTCACCGCGGCATCCGGCTCCGTGTCGCGGGTGTCGAGCCAGGAATCGATCTGGTCCGGCGCGAGGATCGCCGGCATGCGGTCGTGCACCGCCGCCATCGTGCCGTTCGCGTCCGTGGTGACGACGGCCGCCGTGTCGACCTCCGAGCCGTCGGCCCCAAGCCAGTTTTCCCAAAGGCCCGCGAGCGCCATCGGTGCCCGGTCGGCGCGGCGGATCATGTAGGGGGTCTTCGTCGCGGCCTTGCCCGTCCCCTCCCGGCGCCACTCGTAGAACCCGTCGGCCAGGAAGACGCAGCGGCGGTGGCGCAGGGCGCCGCGGAAGGTCGGCTTCTCCCGCAGGGTCTCGGACCGGGCGTTGATGACGAGGGGGAAGTCCTTCGGGTCCTTGACCCAGCTCGGCCACAAACCCCAGCGCACCAGCCGGAACCGGCGCCGCCCGCCCTCGGACAGCACCACCGGCACCGGCTGGGTCGGCGCCACGTTGTACCGGGGCGGGAAGTTCGGCAGCTCGGGATAGCCGTAGAAGGCCCGGAAGATGTCCGGAGCCTGGGCGATGAAGAAGCGTCCACACATCCGCGGACGATCCGCAAATTCGACCCGATGGGCAAGGGGCTCAGGCCCCCCGGGGCGATGGATCCCCCGGGGGCGCGTCGCCGGTCTCAGGCGGCGCGGACGCCGGCGAGGAAGCGGCCGACCTCCTGGCCGAGATGATCGGACTGGCGCGCGAGGGCCGAGGCGGACGCCAGGACCTGGCTTGCCGCGGCGCCGGTTTCCTCGGCCGCTCCCGCCACGCCGGCGATGTTGGCCGTGACCTCGCCCGTGCCGGTGGAGGCCTGCGCGACGTTGCGCACGATCTCCTGGGTCGCCGCGCCCTGCTCCTCGACGGCCGCCGCGATGGTGGTCGCCACCGCGCTGATCTCGTCGATCCGGCCGCGGATGGCGTCGATGGCGTGCACGCTCTCGGCCGTGGCGCCCTGGATCCGCGCGATCTGCGTGCTGATCTCGTCGGTGGCCCGTGCCGTCTGCCCGGCCAGTTCCTTCACCTCCGTTGCCACCACGGCGAAGCCGCGCCCCGCTTCGCCGGCCCGGGCCGCCTCGATCGTGGCGTTCAGCGCGAGGAGGTTGGTCTGACCGGCGATGTCGGAGATCAGCTTGACCACGTCGCCGATCCGCGCCGTCGCGCCGCTGAGTTCCTGCACCAGGGCGGCGGTCGTGCCGGCCTCGCGCACGGCGGCGCCGGCGAGCTCGGCCGAGCCCTGCACCTGGCGGCCGATCTCCTGCACGGAGGAGCCGAGCTCCTCGGCCGCCGCCGCCACCGTCTCGACGTTCGAGGCCGCCTCCTCGGCGGCGGCGGCCACCGACAGGGAACGCCCGGCGGTCTCGCTCGCGGTGCCGCTCATGGCCTGGGCGGTCGCCTGCAACTCGCCCGCGGCCCTGCCCACGGAGTCCACGATGCCGCCCACGGCACGCTCGAAGCCGTCGGCCATCTCCTGCATCGCCCGGCGGCGCTGGGCCTCGGCCCCGGCCCGGGCCGAGGCCATGTCCGCCTCGAGGGCCTTCATGCGGATCAGACTTTCCTTGAAGACCTGGACGGCGTCGGCGATGCGGCCGATCTCGGTGCCGGTGCCCTGGTGCGGGACCGTCACGGCGAGGTTCCCGGCGGTGAGCGCCGTCATCGGCTGCACCACCGAGTCGATGCCCCGCGTGACGCTGCGGATGATCAGGGTCGCGAGCAGGACCGCGAGCACGACGGCCACGCCGAGGGCCGCCAGCGCGATCGACGTCGTCTGGGACGCGAGGGCGACGCCCTCCGCCTCGGCCTGCGCGGCGCCGGCGTCGTTGATCTCGATGAGCTTCTCCAGGGCGGTGGAGGCGCGCCGCCGCGGCTCGACGCCGTCGGAGAGGTAGAGGGCGTAAGCCTCGCCCTTCGGGGCGGTGCGGGCGGCGGCGACGATCCGGTCGGCCACGCCGAAGAAGGTGGTGACCTCCCGCCTGAAGGCCTGGAAATGCCCGCGCTCCGCATCCGAACTGATCAGGCGCTCATAGCTCTTGGACAGGGCACCGACCTGTTCCCGGCGCTTGGTCATGTCGGCCTCGATCTTGGCCTGGTCGCCGGCATCCGTGGTCTGCGTCACGCGCAGCAGGCTCGTGGTGTAG
This sequence comes from Methylobacterium sp. Leaf94, assembly GCF_001426045.1. NCBI lineage: Bacteria > Pseudomonadati > Pseudomonadota > Alphaproteobacteria > Hyphomicrobiales > Methylobacteriaceae > Methylobacterium > Methylobacterium sp. Leaf94. The sequence continues at coordinate 349,841 of NZ_LMRM01000001.1, read as the reverse complement.
CGGGCCAGGGCGACGTCGATCCGACCGCTCACCTGCACGCTCGGAAGCCAATTGGTCTGGACGGCGGTGAGTAGTGCGTTGATCCGTCCGACACCGGACATTCCAAGCCAGCCAATTGCGACGATGAAGAATGTGATGATCGCGAAGCTGGCAACCAACCGAGTGCGGATGGTCAGGGTCTTGAAGGTCATGGAACTGCTCCAAGAGCATGCATCCGCCCTCCGGATCATGCCAAGCGCGGTTACATTGCATCGGCATCCTTAACAGGATGCATCGGATACTCGCTACAACCAGCGTTTCCAGCGGAAGAACACGTATGGAAGGACAGCCGCCACGACCATCATCACGACCGCCATCGGGTATCCGAATCCCCAATCCAATTCGGGCATCGCCTTGAAGTTCATGCCGTAGATCGAGGCGATCAGGGTCGGCGGCATGAACACGACCGCCATGACCGAGAACAGCTTGATGATGTTGTTCTGCTCCAGGTTCACCAGGCCGAGCGTGGCGTCGAGGAGGAACTGGATCTTGGAGGACAGGAAGGTGGCGTGCTCCTCCAGGGACTGCAGATCGCGCAGGGTGGAGCGCACGTCCTCGCGCAACTCGCGCGGCGCCTTGGCGGTGCGGTAGGTCGCCGAGAGCGAGAGCAGGATGCGCTCCATCGAGACGAGGCTCTCGCGCTGCTTCGAGATCAGGTCGCCGTGGCGCCCGAGCGCCCGGAGGGTGTCCTGCAGGGCGGTGTTGCGGGCGCTCGGGTCCTCCTTCTCCTCGAAGATCTTGCCCGAGAGGCGGTCGATGCGCTCCCCCTGGAGCTGGAGCACGTCGGCCGCCCGGTCGATCACCGTCTCGATCAGCCCGGCCAGGATGGTCTCGCCCGAGGGCACGGCCGAGGGGCCGTTGCCCGTCGAGCGGCCGGCCCGCTGGGTGTACATCCGGAAGGCCTGCGGCTCCTCGTAGCGCACCGTGACGAGGCGGCTGCCGCGCAGAATGAAGGTGATGCCGGCCAGCCCCGGCTCCTCGGATTCGCTGACCTTGCTCAGCACCCGGCCGGTCATGTAGCGCGCCCCGTCCTCGACGTAGAGGAGTTCGGAGGGCTCGATGTCCTTCATTTCCTCGCGGGTCGGCACCGAGATGCCCATGAAGACCTCGACCTTGAGGTCCTCCTCCCGGCTCGGCCGCACCATGTCGAGCCAGACGGTGTCGTCGGGGATCGGCTCCTGCAATTCGAGGGAACGGCGCTCGAGCAGGGTCTGCCCGGCGCCGGCGACCGGCTGGTGGATGAAGATCACGCGGGATGTCTCAGGCGAAGGCCCCGGGAGGCGGTGTGCTCGCATCCGGCACGAAGAAGTCCGGCGCAAGAGGAATGCCGGGTGTGACCCGGTATTTTGAAAAGTCCGTGACACCCTGCTCCGCCAGGAAGCTGTCGTCGATGAGGAAGCGGCCCGTCACCGCGCGGGCGGGCAGGCGGAACAGCGCGTGGGCGGCGTCGGCCAGGATCTCGGGCGTGCGGCTCGCCTGCATCAGCGCCTCTCCGCCCAGCAGATTCTGCACCGCCGCCGTGGCGATGGTGGTGCGCGGCCAGAGAGCGTTCACGGCGATGCCCTGGCGCTTGAGCTCGCCGGCGAGCCCGAGCACGCAGAGCGACATGCCGTACTTGGCGATCGAGTAGGCGAGGTGCGGCGCGAACCACTTCTCCGCCATGTCGAGGGGCGGCGACAGCATGACGATGTGCGGGTTTTCCGCCTTGGCGAGGTGCGGGATCGCGTACTTGCTGACCATGTAGGTTCCGCGCGTGTTGACGCCATGCATCAGGTCGAAGCGCTTCATCTCGGTCTCGGGCGTCCGGGTCAGCGCGATCGCGCTGGCGTTGTTCACTACGATGTCGATGCCGCCGAAGGTCTCGGCCGTCCGGGCGATGGCGGAGGCGACGCTGTCCTCGTCGCGGACATCCACCAGGAGCGGCAGCGCCCGGCCGCCCGCCGACTCGATGGCGGCGGCGGCGGTGTGGATGGTGCCCGCCAGCTTCGGATGCGGCGCGTCGGTCTTGGCCGCGATGGCGATGTTGGCGCCGTCGCGGGCCGCCCGCAGGGCGATGGCGAGTCCGATGCCGCGGGACGCCCCGGTGATGAACAGGGTTTTGCCCTGCAGCGAATCGCTCATGTCTCAGCTCTCCTCGGCGTTGATCTGGAACCGGGCCGGCTGCGTGCCGTCCGCATCGGTGAAGCCGTATTCGGCCGCGAGGTCGCCCGCATGGAGGATCTGCCCGGCCCGCGCCGCCACGGCTGGGTCGGCCGCCAGGGCGGCCAGCGCCCGGCCGGCATAGAGCGGGCTCTCCGTCGCCCGGTCGGCATGGCCGACGTCGACGGCGCGCTCGGTGCGCACGAAGCCGGGGGACAGCCCGAGCGCCGTGACCCCATGCGGCGCCAGTTCCTCGGCGCAGGCGAAGGCCAGCCGGTTCGTGGCCGCCTTGGTCAGGTCGTAGAAGATGTCGCCGAGATAGCCCGGCGCGGTGTCGAACGAGACGAAGGCGATGAGGCCGGATTTCGCCGAGACCATCGCGGGGGCGACGGCGCGGGCGAGGAGGAGGGCCGGATAGGGGCCGCTCCCGAAGAAGTCCGAAAACGGCTCGGCCGAGCGGCGCCAGAACGGCGTGCCCCAGGCGGCGCCATCGGCGTAGCGCTCGCCGTCATAGCCCTCGTTGCCGCCCCAGACGCTGGAGACCGCCACGTCGATGCGCCCGAACCGGCGCAGGGCCCAGTGGACCAGGGTGTCGACGGCGCGCTCGCTGGTGTGGTCGCAGAGGTAGTGATGGCCCTCGCCACCGGCGGCATCGACCGCGCGGGCGGTATCCTCGATGGTCTCGGGCCGCCCCTCCGTGCGTGGCCCGGTCTCGCTGGACCGGGCGGTGACGATGACGGTGGCGCCGGCCTCGCCGAGCCCCCGCGCCAAGCCGCGTCCCACCCCGCGCGAGGCGCCGGCGACGAGGCAGATCTTTCCGCGTATCAGGTCCGGTGCGGGGGTCACGCCGGCTTGGCCCGGCCGAGGAAGCGCGCGAAGGCGGCCTGGGCCTCGGGCGACCGCAGGCGCTCCTCGAAGGCCACGGCCTCGGCCTCCAGGGCGGCGTCCAGGGCGGCCTGGTCGCCCCGGATCAGCGCCCGCGTCGCCTGCACCGCCCCGCGCGGCAGCCCGGCGAGGCGCGCGCCCTGCGCACGGGCATGCTCCAGCAGCAGCCCGGCCGGCATCACCCCGTTGACGAGCCCGAGACCCAGCGCTTCGTCCGCGTCGAAGGGCTGGCTCAGGAGCAGCATCTCCGTGGCCTTCAGGAGCCCGACCCGGCGCGGCAGCAGGTAGCTCGACGCCGCCTCCGGCACGAGGCCGAGTTCCACGAAGGGCATGCGGAAGCGGGCCGCCGGGCTGGCATAGACGAGGTCGCAGTGCAGGGTCAGAGTCGTGCCGATCCCCACCGCGATCCCGTCCACGGCCGCGATCATCGGCGTGCGCGTGCGGGCGAGCTGGCGGATGAACTGCAGGGCCGGCGCCTCGCGGAACGGCTTGCTCGCGCCCGCGACGAAATCGGCGAGGTCGTTGCCCGCGCTGAAGGCGCCCGGCGCCCCGGCGAACACCACGGCGCCGATCGCATCGTGTTCGTCGGCCTCCACCAGGGCGGCGCGCAGGGCGTCGTACATGGCGCCGGTCAGCGCATTCTTCTTCTCGGGCCGGTCGATGCGGATGAGGCGGACGCCGTCGGCGGTATCCGCGATCGCGATGTGCTCGCTCATGGTGCCCTGCCCTCCTGGATGGTGTTCGATCCGCGCGAGTGCGACGCTCGGCGGGGCCGGATCAGCTCGCCAGGGCGAGGGCGGCGTCCTCGGTGAAGCGCCCACCCGCGACGACGCTCTCCTCCAGGCCGCCCACGGCGGTCAGCAGGTTGTCGGCGAAGAACCGGGCCAGCGCGATCCGGCCCGCATGGGCGGGATCGGTGTCCCCCGCCTTGAGCGCCGCGTGGGCGGCGAGCGCCTGGCGACCGAGGCAGGCGCCCCCCTGGACCAGGCCGAACAGGCGCAGGTACGGCGTCGCGCCCGCCAGCGCCGCCTCCGGCCGGTTCGACGCGAGGGCCTTGAGCTGGAAGCTCGTCGCCCGGTCGAGGCTCTCGATGCCGGCACGCAGCCGGGCGCCGAGGCTGCCGAAGGCCGCATCGGGATCCGTGAGGAAGCCCTCGGCGGTCCGGCGCAGGCTCGCGATCTGCGCCCGCACCGTCGCCCCGCCGTTGAGCGGCAACTTGCGGGCGACGAGGTCGATGGCCTGGATGCCGTTCGTGCCCTCGTAGATGCCGAGGATGCGGGCGTCGCGCATGTGCTGGGCGGCGCCGGTCTCTTCGACGAAGCCCATGCCGCCATGGACCTGGACACCGAGCGAGGTCACCTCGTTGGCGATGTCGGTGGAGAAGGCCTTGGCCACCGGCGTCAGCAGCGAGGCCCGGTCATGCGCCTCCTGCCCTTCCGGGCCCTCGGCCGCGTCGAGGGCGGCGGCGGTGAGGTAGCAGATGCCGCGCGCGGCCTGGGTGAAGGCCTTCATGGTCAGCAACATGCGCTGCACGTCGGCGTGCTCGACGATGGGGCTGGTCTCGGGGGCGCCGGGCGCCTTGCCCTGGCGTCGGTCGCGGGCATAGCCCAGCGCCTGCTGGTAGGCCCGCTCGGCGATGCCGACGCCCTGGAGGCCGACGTTGAGGCGGGCCGAGTTCATCATCGTGAACATGCAGGCGAGCCCGCGATTCTCCTCGCCGATCAGCCAGCCGACGGCGCCGCCGTCGTCGCCGAAAGCCATCGAGCAGGTGGGCGAGCCGTGAATGCCGAGCTTATGCTCGATGCCGGAGCAGCGCAGGTCGTTGCGGCTGCCGTCCGGCAGGATCTTGGGCACGAGGAACAGCGAGATTCCGCGGGTGCCGGCGGGCGCGTCCTTGAGCCGGGCCAGCACGAGGTGGACGATGTTGTCGGTGAGGTCGTGCTCGCCGTAGGTAATGTAGATCTTCGCGCCGACGATGCCGTAGCGACCGTCCCCAAGGGGTTCGGCGCGGCTGCGCAGGAGGGCCAGGTCCGAGCCGGCCTGCGGCTCCGTCAGGTTCATGGTCGCGGTCCATTCGCCCGAGATCAGCTTGGCGAGGTAGCGCGTCTTGAGGTCGTCCGAGCCGTGCTGGGCCAGGGCTTCGATCCCGCCCGCCGTGAGGAGCGGGCAGAGGCCGAAGGCGATGCTCGCTGCGTTCCACATCTCGTTGCAGGCGGCGTTGAGCACGAGGGGCAGGCCTTGCCCGCCATGGTCGGGGTCGGCGCTGAGGCCGTTCCAGCCGCCGGCGATCCAGGTCCGGTAGGCTTCGCGCCAGCCCGGCGGGGTGGTGATGGCGCCGTCCTTGAGCGGCGTGCCGTGCCGGTCGCCGACCCGGTTGAGGGGGGCGATCACCGATTCGGCGACCTTTCCGGCCTCGGCCAGGACGGCTTCCGCGTCGTCGACGGCGAGGTCGCCGTGCAGGCCGGCCGCCAGGGCAGCGTCGAGCCCGGCCACGTGGCGCAGGGCGAACAGCATGTCGGCCACCGGAGCGCGATAGGTCATGTTGCTTCCTCCCGCGCCTTGATTGAATCGACGCGTGTCGCCCCGTGTTTGACGCATGGCCCGGACGGGCGCTAGGCCCAGGCTTTCCCCGCCGAAGGGGCGCCAGCGAAGATAGTTTAGATATGAACGATCTCGGGTCAATCCCCGACGACGCGATCCCGGCGGTGGCGACGCGTCGGCTGACCGAGGACGCCGCCGGGATCGCGGCGGCCGCGTCCCTGCTCCGGGCCGGGCAGGTCGTGGCCTTCCCCACTGAGACGGTCTACGGCCTCGGGGCCGATGCCACCGACCCGGCGGCGGTCGCGAAGATTTTCGCCGCCAAGGCGCGGCCGCGCTTCAATCCGCTGATCGCGCATCTCGCCGACGCGGAGTCGGCCTTCGCCGAGGGCCTGTTCGACGATGCGGCGCGCAGCCTCGCCGCGGCGTTCTGGCCCGGCCCTCTGACCCTAGTGGTGCCCGCTGCGCCGGGCTGCCGCGTCTGCGACCTCGCTCGGGCCGGCCTGCCGAGCGTCGCCCTCCGGGTGCCGGCGCCCGACCTGACCCGGGCCCTGCTGGCGCAGGTCGGCAGGCCCGTCGCCGCGCCTTCCGCCAACCGTTCGGGACGCGTCAGCCCGACCCGTGCCGATCACGTCCTGGCGGACCTCGAGGGCCGGATCGCCGCCGTGCTGGATGGCGGCGAGACGCCGGTCGGCGTCGAATCCACCGTGGTGGCCTGTCTCGGCGGCCCACCCCGACTGCTGCGGCCCGGGGGCGTCACACGGGAGGCGCTGGAAGCGCGCCTCGGCTTTGCCCTGGCCAGCCCGGAGCGGGGGGATACGGCCCATCCGGTCGGCCCGGGACTCCTCGCCTCCCACTATGCGCCGCGGGCGCAGGTCCGCCTCGAGGCGACCGCCGCCGCACCGGACGAAGTTGCGCTGCTGTTCGGACCGCATCCGCTCCCGGGAGCGGATGCGGCGCAGGCGCGCCTCAACCTCAGTTCCACAGGGGATCTCGCCGAGGCCGCGGCCCGGCTGTTCTCGGCCCTGCGCCAGCTCGACGGCCTCGGGACGCCGGTGATCGCGGTGGCGCCCATTCCGGAGCGGGGTCTCGGCGAAGCGATCAACGACCGGCTTCGGAGGGCCGCGGCGCCGCGCTGAAATTTTTTTGGGATGCGCTGGAACCAAGCCGCCGGGGGCGTGTTCTCCCCGTACGAAGGCCAGTTCAGCCCCCAATGGCCTTTTCCCTTCTCGGGCTCGGAGCAATCCGAGCCTTTTTTCTTGCGCGTCATTCGGGCCCTGGCCACGGCGCCCTGACCCGATTTACGAGACCCCGTCAGGCGATTTCCAAGATCTCGCTCTCGTGCCCGTTCACCTCGACGACATCGCCTGTGACCTTGCCGGTCAGCGCGCGCGCCATCGGCGAGACATAGGAGATCGTGCCCTGGGCCGGGTCGGCCTCGTCCTCACCAACGATCCGGTAGGTACGGCGGCTGTCGTCCTCGGCCAGGATCGTCACCGTCGAGCCGAAGCGGACCACGTCGCCCGGCTCCGCCTCGACCAACTGCGCGGAACTGCGCCGGGCGGTCCAGTAGGCGAGATCGCGATTCACACGGGCTACGTCTGCCTGGGCCTCGGGCGTCAGGGCGGAGAACGCGGCCTGAAGGCGTGCAACCTCTGCCTCGATATGGGCCAGGCCCTCGGGGGTGACGAAATTCGGGTGCGAAGAGATCGTGCGTTCGGGAAGATCCTCGAACACCGCTTCACCTTCACGCTCACGGACGAATGCTTGGCTCATGATCGGGGAAACGCCCGGCGCCTGCCCGACGTTCCGTCATGCTCGGGCGACCTCGACCACCGTGCGTCCCCGGACCCGGCCTTCGAGGATCGCCCGTGCCACCGTATCGACGCCGGCCAGCGGCACCGTCTGGGTCATCGCCGCCAACTTGTCGTGATCGAGCTCCCGGGCGAGCCGGTCCCAGGCCGCCCGGCGCTTCGGTTGCGGCGTCGTCACGCTGTTGATGCCGAGCAGGGAGACCCCGCGCAGGATGAACGGGGCGACCGAGGTCGGCAGGTCCATGCCCTGCGCCAGACCGCAGGCGGCGACCGCACCGTCCACCTTCGTCCCCGCCAGGACGTTGGCAAGGGTGACCGATCCGACCGCATCCACCGCCGCCGCCCAGCGCTCCTTGGCCAGCGGCTTGCCGGGCTGGCTCAGCTCCGCGCGGTCGAGGATTTCCGAGGCACCGAGGCCGCGCAGGTAGTGGGATTCCGCATCGCGGCCGGTGGAGGCGATGACGTGCCAGCCGGCCCGCGCCAGCAAGGCCACCGCCACGGACCCGACGCCACCCGAGGCGCCGGTGACGAGAACCGGTCCTTGTGACGGAGTCGCGCCGTGGTGGTCGAGGGCCATCAGGCAGAGCATCGCCGTATAACCGGCGGTGCCGATCGCCATCGCCTGGGCGGGGCTCAGGCCCTGGGGAAGCGGCACCAGCCAGTCGCCTTTGACCCGGGCGCGCAGCGCATAGGCCCCGAGATGGGTCTCGCCGACGCCCCAACCGGTGAGCACCACCGCATCGCCGGGCTGGTAGTCGGGATGATCCGAGGTCTCGACGATCCCGGCGAAGTCGATGCCGGGAATCATGGGGAAACGGCGCACCACCGGCGACTTGCCGGTCATCGCCAGCCCGTCCTTGTAGTTCACCGTGGAGTGGGTGACACGGACAGTGACGTCGCCCGGCATCAGGTCGGCGTCGTCGAAATCCTGGAAGGCGAGGGATTGCCCCGTCTCGGTCTTCTCGATGACCCAAGCCTTGAACCGACCCATGGCACGCCTCCACTGACGGGACTGAGGTGTGGCACGGACGGTCCGAATCAAGCGGCCCCGGGCGCCGCTGGCGTCCAGAGCCGGAGAAGGGTCGGCGACGAAGGGCTCAGTAGCCGTCGTAGATGCTGCCGGAGGAGAAGCCGAGGCCGACGCCGACATCGGCCGAGCTGGCGCCGGTGATGCCGAAGGCGTCGGGAATCGAGCCGACGGCGAGACTGGGGCCGAAGGCGCCGGGATAGCCGCCCTGGCCGTAATTGGCCGGGACCCAGCCCGACCGGGCGGGCTGCACCAGGACCCGGCGGCGGACGCTGGCGTATTGCGGCGGAAGGGTCTCGGGAATCGTCTGCGCGGGCTGCACGAGGACGCGGCGGCGGCGGACGGAATATTGCGGCGGCACGTCCACCCAGCAACCGATCAGCTCACCATAGGCATCCCGACGAGTCTGCCAGACCCGGCCGCCGGGCGCCACGAGAACACGCTCCGAGACGGTCTCGTAGACCGGAGGAATGGTGCGGTAGACGGTCTCGGCCGGGCGGACGAGGACCTGCTCGGACACCGCGCCGTAGACCGGAGGGGTGTTGACGTGGCGGTAGCACTCGGCGCCGCCGCAGCCGCCGGCCTGGGCGGAGGACAGGGTGATGACGGCGCCCGCGATGGCGGCGAGACTGATACGGGCTGCGACCGGCGTGGTCATGACGGGTTCCTCGGCTCGAAACGCTGGATAGGACGGGATGGCGCGCGAAGCCCGCGCGCATCTCGACGTTCCAGAGGCCGCCAAGTTGCCGCTCGATCAAGCTGTATCGAGACTCAAGGTAAAATTAACCCAAGCTTAGGACTACTTAGAAGTTTCACTGCTTAGGTAAAAACACGCGGAACTGTCGAGAAAATCAGGTCTGACCGCGCTTGAGCTGGTAAAAGATGTGCCGCCCGATGACGTCCATCTTCTTCAGGCGCCGTGACCAGCCTGGTTTCACGTAGTCCGCGTGGTAATGGGTCGCTCCGCCGACTTCGCTCAGATAGGTGCGCCCCTCGATGACCGCGCTGGCGATCCGGGTGGCGTTCTGCCAGGACGGCCCGTCGGCGATGCGCAGGGACTTGCCTTCGCAGGCGAAGGAGAACTGGCAGCCCATGTAGCGGTGGCGGTTCTGATAGACGACGCCACAAACGTTGCTGGGATAGAGACCGCTCTTCACTCGGTTGAGGACGACCTGGGCGACCGCCGCCTGCCCCTCTTCGGATTCGCTGCGCGCCTCGAAGTACACGGCCTCGGCGAGACAGCGCTGCTCGCGGTCCATGGCGTCGGGACCGATCAGGTCGGCGTAGCGGTGGCGTGCGACGTCCGGGGGCACGGCCGCACCCGGCGTGGCGCCGTCCGCCTGGAATCCCCGCGGCGACAGGCCTGGGAAGACGAGGCTCGCGGCGGCGATCTCGATCGGCGTCGCATCGGCCGGGGCCGGGGTGGTCGAGGAGAGCGCTTCCGCGCGGGGAATGGCGGGGGTCGCCCCATCCACCACCGCGATCACCGAGCCCTCGCTCTCCCCGCTCGCATCGAGGCCGAGGTCGGGGGGTGGTACGAAGCCGGCATCGAGGTCCGGATTCCAGGTCGCCGACCCTGATTCCAGCAAGCCGCTCACGGGCTCCGCGAGGCTCGTCCGTACGACGAGGGCGTCGCCCCGGCCCTCGGCGAAGAGAAGGCCTTCGGTGGTGCCGCGGGTGTAGACCCGGTGCGGCGCGTGCGAGCGCGTCTCCGTCCCCGCAAGCCGGGCCCCGGGCGAGGCCGTCGCGAGGAGCCGAGCCGGACCGGCCGCGCGCCCGGCGGAGCCCGGCGCCATGTCCGTGCCGGCCGTGGCGGTGAAGGAGACGAGCAGCCCGATGCCCGCCGCCCAGGGAGTCATCGCCGCGCTGAGCCAGCGCAGATGCGACGCGCGCCGTACCTGTTTCCTACCCACGCAACCGACTCGCACCAGGATGCCAAACGCTCACACCGCCGGTCCCAGGAGGACACGGAAGCGGCCGTTGCGTTCAACTATCGTGCGGTATGGTTGCGGAGCGGTTAAGCGGAGGCGTCAGAGCGCGCCGGGACGACCGTGCATCGCCGCCAGGCTGCTGACCAGGGTCGCGAGGTTCGAGCGTCCGCTCTCCTGCGCGCCGGCGATCCGCTCGGCATCGGCCCCGCTCTGCGTGGCGACGGCGAAGACGAACAGCACGATGGTGGCGAGGCCGCTCAGGCCGGCCACGATCCAGAGATACGCCTGCTGCATCACGCGGGGCAGCGGGACGGCGACGGGACTTTCGTTGAGAAACAGGGGGGGTGGGCTGGTGTCGTTCATGCCGGCGATCCCACGCGTTGGCTGCCGCCCCAGTCAGCAGGGTTGCCTGCGCGTCATGGTTTGGCACTAGCACTGAACGTGCCCGCGCGGAATCGGTTCGCCGCGTTTTCGACAATTTGTTGAATGGTTCGTTCGACCGTTGACCCGGGACGGCGCGCGGCCGTCCCGATCCGTCATCGTCGGGCCGCGGCGACACTGTGCGAGTCGCCGCGGCCCCTCGTGCGATCCTACTTGGCAGCCTTTGCGGCCTTGGCGGCAAGAGCCGCCTGGGCGGCCGCGAGACGGGCGATCGGCACCCGGTAGGGCGAGCACGACACGTAGTCGAGGCCGACGTCCTGGCAGAACGCCACCGAGGCCGGGTCGCCGCCGTGCTCGCCGCAGATGCCGAGCTTGATGTCGGGACGAACCGCCCGGCCGCGCTCCACGCCGATGCGCACGAGTTCGCCGACGCCTTCCTGATCGATGCTGATGAACGGATCCGCCGCCAGGATGCCCTTCTGCGTGTAGGCGCCAAGGAAGGTCGCGGCATCGTCGCGGGAGATGCCGAGGGCGGTCTGCGTCAGGTCGTTGGTGCCGAAGGAGAAGAACTCCGCCGTCTCGGCGATGTCGCCGGCCCGGAGCGCGGCCCGAGGCAGCTCGATCATCGTGCCGACCTGGTAATCAACCGTGCCGCCCGTTTCGGCAGCGACGGCCTTCGCCATGGCATCGATGCGCGCCTTGACGATGTCGAACTCCATCTTGGTGAAGACGAGCGGCACCATCACCTCGGGAGTGACGGGCGCGCCGGTCTCCTTGGCGGCCTGGACGGCAGCCTCGAAGATCGCCCGGGCCTGCATCTCGGCGATCTCCGGGAAGGCGATGGCGAGGCGGCAGCCACGGAAACCGAGCATCGGATTGAACTCGTGCAGCTCCGTCATGCGGCGGCGCAGCTTGTCCTCCGAGACGCCGGTGCTCGTGGCGACGTCGCGGACCTCCTCGTCGGTATGCGGCAGGAATTCGTGCAGCGGCGGATCCAGGAGGCGGATCGTGACGGGCAGGCCCGACATGATCGTGAACAGCTCGACGAAGTCCTGGCGCTGGTAGGGCAGGATCTTGGCGAGCGCCGCGCGGCGGCCCTCCACGTCGTCGGCGAGGATCATCTCGCGCACGGCGACGATGCGGTCACCCTCGAAGAACATGTGCTCGGTGCGGCACAGGCCGATGCCCTCGGCGCCGAAGTTGCGGGCGGCGCGCGCGTCGGTCGGGGTGTCCGCGTTGGTGCGGACCTTCATGGTACGCACCTTGTCGGCCCAGCCCATGAGGGTGGCGAACTCGCCCGACAGGGACGGCTCCAGCATCGCCACCTCGCCGAGGAGCACCTGGCCCGTCGAGCCGTCTATGGTGATCTTGTCGCCGGCCTTCAGGGTGGTCCCGGCGACCGAGAGGGTGCCGGCCTTGTAGTCCACGCGGATCGAGCCGACGCCGGAGACGCAGGGCTTTCCCATGCCGCGGGCCACCACGGCCGCGTGGCTGGTCATGCCGCCGCGGGTGGTGAGGATGCCCTCGGAGGCGTGCATGCCGTGGATGTCCTCCGGAGAGGTCTCCACGCGCACCAGGATACACTTGCGCTCGGCCTTGCGAGCGGCCTCGGCATCCTCGGAGTTGAAGACGATCTCGCCGGTGGCGGCGCCCGGCGAGGCCGGCAGGCCGGCGGCGATGACCTTGCGCTCGGCCTTCGGGTCGATGGTCGGGTGCAGGAGCTGATCGAGGGCGGCGGGCTCGACGCGGCCGATGGCCTCCTCCTCGGTGATCAGGCCTTCCGCGGCCAGATCGACGGCGATCCGCAGGGCCGCCTTGGCGGTGCGCTTGCCGTTGCGGGTCTGGAGCATCCAGAGCTTCCCGCTCTCGATGGTGAACTCCATGTCCTGCATGTCGCGGTAGTGGTTCTCGAGGAGGCCGTAGATCCGCACCAGCTCCGCATAGGAGTCGGGCATGGCCAGCTCCATCGACGGACGGTCGGACTTCGCCTCGATGCGGGCCTTCTCGGTGATGTCCTGCGGGGTGCGGATGCCCGCCACCACGTCCTCGCCCTGGGCGTTGATCAGGAACTCGCCGTAGAGGGCGCGCTCACCGGTGGACGGGTTGCGGGTGAAGGCGACGCCGGTGGCCGAGGTGTCGCCCATGTTGCCGAACACCATGGCCTGGACGTTGACGGCCGTGCCCCAGCTCTCCGGAATGCTGTTCAGCTCGCGGTACTTCTTCGCGCGCGGAATCATCCAGGAATCGAACACCGCGCCGATGGCGCCCCAGAGCTGGTCCTCGGGCGCCTGCGGGAAGTCGGCGCCGTGCTCGGCCTTCACGATGGCCTTGTACTTGCCGACGAGGTGCTTCCAGTCCTCGGCCCCGAGCTCGGTGTCGAGGCTGACGCCCTTGCCTTCCTTGTAGTGCTCCAGCGCCTCCTCGAAGGCGTGGTGCTCCACGCCGAGGACGACGTTCGAGTACATGGTGATGAAGCGGCGGTAGGAATCGTAGGCGAAGCGCGGGTCGCCGGCGCCCTGCGCCAGGGCCTCGACCGTGACGTCGTTGAGGCCGAGGTTGAGCACGGTGTCCATCATGCCCGGCATCGAGGCGCGGGCGCCCGAGCGGACCGAGACGAGGAGCGGGTTCTCCGGATCGCCGAAGCCGCGTCCGGTGAGCGCGCCGACGGCGTCCAGGGCGGCCTTGACCTGGCTCTTCAGCTCGTCCGGATATTGCTGTCCGTGGTCGTAATAGTAGGTGCAGACTTCGGTCGTGATGGTGAAACCGGGTGGTACCGGAAGACCGAGATTCGACATCTCCGCGAGGTTCGCGCCCTTCCCGCCCAGGAGGTTGCGCATGGACGACTGGCCCTCGGCCTTGCCGTCACCGAAGGAGTAGACCCACTTGCCCATCTGTATCCGTCCGCTTGCAGGAGTGAACACTGCCCCATGCCTAACACGGCGGGTTGGACCATCTTCTGCTGCAACGCAAGATGAACGGCTTCTCCAGGCGGGCACCGCGTGACGCTTCGGGCCTGCTGTAACGGAGCCGTTGCCGGATCAGCCGAGCGCGCGGAAGACGCCGAGGCCGATCAGGCCGACCAGGATGAGGTAGATCGCCACGATGAAGTTCAGCAGCCGCGGGACGATCAGGATCAGCACGCCGGCGGCCAGGGCGATAACGGGCTGAAGACTGGAGATCGTGATGGTCATGGGGCGCGCTCCGGCACGGCTTTAGAACTTGTCGGCACCGCGTGGCGGCTCAGAGGCGGTGTCAGACGCGGTACTTGCCGTTGCGCCTGACCAGGACCTGCGTGCCCACGGGCACCCGCTCGTAGAGGTCGACGATGTCCTCGTTGAGCATCCGCACGCAACCGGACGACATCTGCTCGCCGATGCTCCAGGGCTCGTTGGTGCCGTGGATGCGGAAGAGGATGTCGCGGTTGCCCTGGTAGAGGTAGAGGGCGCGGGCGCCGAGGGGATTGTCGACGCCGCCCTTGCGGGTGCGCGGCAGGTCCGGGTTGAGGGAGACCATCGTGGTGGTGGGGCTCCAGTCGGGCCAGACACCCTTGCGTCCGACCCGGGCCTGGCCCTTCCAGGAGAAGCCGAGCTTGCCCACGCCGACGCCGTACTGCACCGCCGTCCCGTCCTCTTGCACCAGGGCGAGCTGCCGGTTGTCGATGTCGACGACGATCGTGCCGGGCTTCTCCGGACCGGTGTAGCGCACCACCTGCCGGCGATACTTCGGATCGAGCCGGGACTTGTCGACCAGGGGGACGTCGTAGGGCTTGTCCGGCATCGTGCCGGTGTACCAGGCCGCTTCGTCGTCCTGGGCCAGGTTCACGGGGCCACGGGACTGACATGCCGCGAGGGGCGCGATCAGGATCAGGCCGAGGATGAGGCGGCGGGACGGCATGGACAGCTCCACGTTTCGACGCGTCGGAGGACGGCTCTGTCCCCTGACTACCGCTCCCGGGGCGCCGACGTTGTGTCATTCCCGCCGCAGGTAAGCAGTTGCGTGCTCGAGCAGCCCTGCGGCGGAGGCGTCCGAGATCGGATGATGACGGCGGGACGAGCCGGGCTGCGCCCCGCGCATTGCATCGCGCGAACGGGACTTCCATGATGGCTCCGGGCCGCCATGGGCTCCGGAGTACGGGTGACGATGGTCGAAACGCAGGTGCTTTCCGAGATCGATGCGGGCGCCCCTCTGGCCGACCTCGCCCCCGCCGTCCATCTTGACCACTGCGTCATCCACGTCACGGACTGGGAGCGCTCGAACGCGTTCTATCGTGACGTGATGGGGGCCGAGATCATCTCCCGCGGGTCGGCCTTCGTCTATCGCTTCGGCGGCGTCCAGCTGAACGTGCACGGGCCGGGGGTGAACGCGACGCCGCTGGCGCGGATCCCCGTGCAGCCGGGGAACAGCGATCTGTGCTTTCGCTGGTCGGGCACGATCGAGCAGGCCGCCGACCACCTCGCGTCGCTGGGCGTGACGATCGAGCTCGGACCCGTGGAGCGCAACGGTGCCGCCGGCGCCGGGGTGAGCCTCTACTTCCGAGATCCTGACGGCTCCCTGATGGAGTTCATCACCTACCCGGCCTCCCCGTAGGCACGCGGCTTGGCCTTCGCCCTCAGCCCCGGCTCTGGGCGAGCTGCTGGTTGGTCTGTTCGAGGCGGAGCGCCAGTTCGCGCATCACCGCGATGGCGATGGGCGGGAACTGCGCCAGAAGTTCCAGGAAGACCGTCCGATCGATGCGCAGGGCCATGGCCGGATCGACGGCGGCGACGGTCGCCGAGCGCGGCTGGTCGGCGAGGATGCCCATCTCCCCCACGAGGGCGTTCGCGCCCAGCAGCGCCAGGCGAAAAGGACCTTGCGGTCCGTCGATGGAGACCTCCGCCGAACCTTCCAGGAGAAGATAGGCCGCATCGGCCGCGTCGCCCCGAGCGAAGAGCTGCTGGCCGGCCTCGAAATGCACGCGCTCGCTGGTGAAGGCGAGAAGCTTCAGGCGCGACGGCTCGACACCGCGGAACAGGGGCACCTGGCGAAGGGACGAAACCTCTGTCTCGAGGGTCATTGAGTCGGGCTCCCGTGACGCGACGTCCCTCCCGGTCCGGCACGATCCTGGCGCATCCAATGCGGGTCGGCGCCCCTTTGTCCAGACCCCGACGGCCCGCGGGCTGCGGCGCCCCCAGCGGAAGCGATCAGCCTGGGCCTCAGCCCGTCAGAACAGCCTCCACATCTAACGGTTAAGCTTAAATTAATCGCCAATCCTCGGGGCCTGGACTGCTCGCTCAGCGATCAGATGAGGAACCATCGATATTGGCAAAGGTTGTCTTGGCAGTGAACGCAAAGCTGAGGAGGCGCTGATGGCATCAGGAAATTCCACCTCGAAGCGAGGTTTCGCATCGATGGACCTCGAACGGCAGCGGGAAATCGCGAGCAAGGGCGGCCGCAGCGTGCCGGCCGAGAAGCGCTCGTTCTCGCAAGATCGCGAGCTGGCCTCGAATGCGGGCCGCAAGGGCGGTCAGTCGAGCGGCTCCGGCCGTCCCGGCGACGAGTAGCACCCGTCTCGGCGCGTGGCCCTCAAGGGCTACGCGCCTTTTTCGTACCTTCTGAATCTACGAAAACGCCCCGTTCGAGCAGAACGGGGCGTTTTCGTATGTCTCAATTGTTCGATCGGTCTCGGTCAGGTCATGCAACGGCCCGGCACCATACGACGGGCCTCCGGACCGGCCAGGGAACTGATGGCCCGCTCGCAGCCTTCCTGGAGCGGCTTGCGCAGCCGGAGCAGCTCCCTGTCGCTGGCCGTCCTCCCCAGAGCGGGAGCAACCGGCTCGGAACGCGGTGCCGCACTCGGAACGGACGCGAGATACACCTGGCCAACCGTTGCCGGAATGTCGCGGATTTCGGGATTTTCTTGCTGCGCAAGCGAAGCGACCGGTTTGGTTGCGGGCGCCCACTGATCGGCCGCCAGGCGGATCGTCGGATGGATCAGCAACGTCAGTACGGCGGCCGGTCCACTCACGCTGAGAAAGAAGCCAGACCGAGACATTGTCTTAATCTCCGCGCAGAGCTTGACAGGTTGTCAGCTCAACGCAGACCGGAAACAACGGTTCCTTAACCCTTTTGATCTGGATATCCAGTCCTTAAGGCGATGCGTCGCATTCTCTGGATTGCCGAGGCCATGGCCCCGGGCCTCTCGGATCCCGTGGCGAATTTGCATCGGCACAGGAAAAAAGCGCTCGCCGAGATGCCGGATCGGAACCGCTCCGGGCGCTGGTTGTTGTTCCTGCACCCGGCCGCCTGGTCCTCCCCCGCATTCCCCTTGTGCATAGGCCGGAACCTTTCAACGGGTCGGAGCAAATCCGACCCGTTTTTTTGTGCCGCTTTTCCGGGCGGCGGTGGCTCGTGAAGGTGGCGTGAAAAAACCCCGGCCGCTGGACCGGGGTTCGTTTGGTCGCTCGTAAGCCGATCCTCGCAGGCGGCCAATACGCGCTTGGCGGACGATCAGGCCGATTTGGCCTCGCGCCGCCGCGCGCTCTGCTGGAAGAACAGCGCCTGGCTGATCACCGCCGAGACGTTGGCGGGCTGGAAAGGCTTGGCGATGAGGAAGGCCGGCTCGGGCCGCTCGCCGGTGAGGAAGCGCTCGGGATAAGCTGTGATGAAGATCACCGGAACCTCGAAGGTCTTCAGGAGGTCGTTCACCGCGTCGAGCCCGGAGCTGCCATCGGCGAGCTGGATGTCGGCCAGGATCAGGCCCGGGCGCGTGCCGCCGGAGGCGATCTTGATCGCTTCGGTGCGGGTGCGTGCGACGCCGATCACATTGTGGCCCAGGCCTTCCACGAGCGCTTCGAGATCCATCGCGATCAGCGGCTCGTCCTCGATGATGAGGATCTCGGTCGCCATGTCGGCGGCGAGCTCGCGTCCGGCTTCGTCCACGAGGTCGCGGACCTGGCTGACGTCGACGTCGAGGATGATCGCGGCATCCTCCTCGGAGAAGCCCTCGAGGCAGGAGAGCAGGAAGGCCTGGCGCGGCAGGGGCGTGATCTGACCGAGGCGGACTTCCGCCGGCAGATCGTGCTGAACCTGCTCGCTCTGGCCGTTCACCGAGAGCGAGTTCCAGATGCGGGTGAAGACGCGGAACAGGTCGGCCTTTACGTTGGAGCTGCGGCCGAGTGTCTCCGGCTCGTTCACGAGTGTTTCCAGCGTGGCTGCCACGTAGGCGTCGCCAGCAACCTGGCTGCCGGTCAGCGCCCGCGCATAACGGCGCAGGTACGGCAGATGCTGAACGACGAGTTGAGCTGTCGACATTATATCCCCTTGGCTTTGCCGTTCTATCGGGCGCCTCCGCCACAACGCGGAATGCAGGGCTCCGTTCCGCTGAGCGGGAACCGATTGTTCACACCAGCGTTGCAGGTGCAGCCATGGCCTATGTGAAGCCGCAAAACAATCGCGGGGATGTCGCTTGTCGACATCCAAGGGGACCGACGTATGGACGAAAACGGACCGGGTGCCGGCCCCTCACCCGAGGGTGCCGACCCGAAGACAGGCGACGCTTTGCCCGGGCAGGGCCTGAGTGATCATACTCAGAAGCGAATCGGGCTTCACCTGCGGGCCATGTACGACACCATCGTGCAACAACCGGTGCCGGATCGATTCCGCGATCTCATTGCCAAACTCGACGCCTCGGCCACCAATTCCGAGCCCTCGAGCTGAGGCGGTTCCCGTCGCACCTGCATTCCCTCCCTGGGCCGCATAGGTCCGTGGCGGCGCCTCCGCCCGCATCGAAAAAGGGCCGCTCTTCGTGAGCGGCCCTTTTCATGTCTTCAAACGTCCGGCGCGCTTGCGTCGAGGGACGTCAGAGCGTCGGCGAACGACCGCGCATCAGGCCGATCACGGCCGAGATGGCGAACAGGACGATCGCGACGAAGAACACGAGCTTCGCGGCTTCCATCGCCGTACCGGCAATTCCACCAAAACCAAGCAGCGCCGCGACGAGGGCGACGACCAGGAACGTAACGGCCCATCCGAGCATGTGACTCTACCCTTCATCAAGTACGGTGCAGCATCGGCTGCGACCTCATGACAGCATAACGCCAAGTTAGCGGGACGGTTCCTGGGTTCGTCACAGGTTCGCCACGTTTTCCCCGGGCGATGGACGGCACGTTTCACTCAGTTCTTCGATGGCGCCCCTGGGCAGAAACCGGGATCGGCGTCACAGAGCGTTGCGGCGGACGACGCGTCGCCAGACGAGACCGGCTAGGGCGAGGGCGAGGCCGTACTGCGCGAAGCCGTTCTCCGCGAGATCGCCGATCGGTCCGTGCATCTGAAGCAGAAGGCGCGTCAGTCCATTCAGGACGATCACGGTACCACAGAACAACGCTGACGCGGCTAGGATAGCGATGAAATCGGGCATGGCGGCGTATCCGGTTGACCCGGACACCTCCACGCAAAGCGTGCGCCAGAGCCCCGATCCCTCACGAAAGCGGGCTTCCGCCTCCCGGCCGTACGGCGGGGCTGAACGCGCGCGTCAGGGGCGGCGCGACGCCGCCGGCTTCGGACGGGTACCCGTCGTCGCCGGGGTCGGTGCGGCGGCCGGCTGGGCCGCGGGCGGGCGCGGCGTTTCCACGACGAGGCGTTTCACCGGCCAGCCGTCGGCCCAACGCTCCATGTCGCTGAAGCGCGGGTTGGCTTTCAAGCCCGCGGCGTCTGTTCCACCGAAAGCCGCAGCCGCGGCGAGGTCGAAGGTCTTCCAATAGGCGAGATAGTCGAGGCTGTCGGCGCGGGAATTGTTGATCTGGGAGACCAGGGTGGTTTGCTCGCCGGTGAGGGCCATGTCGGGCGACCACTTGAAGGGCGGTGCCGGCTGCTTCGGGTCGCGGGGCGGCTCTGGCGGCAGCTTGATTGCCGATCCGTCATAGGCGGCATCCACGCCGGCCGGCGACGTCAGCGTCGCGGCTAGGGCGGGAAACCCATGGTCGTCCGAGAGGGCGCGCACGAACAGCTTGCGCTCGCTCGGCACGCCGCTGGCCTCCCGCAGAAGGCGTCGCCCCGCCAGGTCGGCAGCCCGCGCGTCCCGGTCGCCGATGACGGTGATGACCAGAGTCTCGGGCGCGATCCGGCCGAGATCGTGCAGGACGATCCCACGGGCACGTGCGTCGCTGGCGATACCGCCGGGCATGATCGCGAAGACGAGACGCGGGATCGGTAGGCCCTGCTCGGCCGCGTCGGCGGCGAGGTTGGCGGCGATCGGTGCGCCGGCGAGGTGCCCGATGACTGCGACCCGCTTTGGGTCGGGCTTGGCGTCGGCATCGCTCGCCAGGTCGGACAGCGTCGACTTGAGGATGCGCTCGGCGATCGCGCTCGCCTCCGACGGGCGCGTCCGGTTGAGGTCCTGAAAGCGCGGAAAGATGACGAGCGAGCCGGTTCGGGCAAGGTGGTCGATCCAGCTGCCGTAGGCCTGCGGATTGGGGGCGCCCCAAGCGTGAAGGAAGACGACGACCGGGCGGCCCTCGGCCGGTGCGGCGCCCGCCTTGTGGAAGACGAAGCTGCCGGAGCCGGCCTTGCCGAGGCCGCGCTTCACGACGGTCGCGGCGCGATCGCCGACCCCGCCGGGCCCTTCCGCGGGCTGGCTCGGCGGGGCGGCGGCGATGGCTGGAACGACCGCCGCCATCAGCGCGGCGAGGCCCAGAGCGGCAACGCCGAGGCTCAGTGTGAAACGCATGGACAGTCCGATGACGCGGCCCGTGAGCTTCGAAGGCCAGTCCTCGCGAAGCACGGATCGAATGTGGGCCGAACCATACGGTAATCCGACGCGTCTGAGTGCGGTATTCCCGCCGCACTGGGCCGGCGGAATGTGGGATTCAGCGCTTGAACTGGCCGCGCCGCTCGTCGATCATTGCCGCAAGTCGCATCAGATCGTTGGGCTGCGTTGCGTCGGTAACCGCTCGATAGACGTCGCGAAGACTGCTTCCGAGTGTCGCGAGCATCCGATCTTCGGGCAAGCCGGTCAGGGACGACCACGCTTCATCCAAACGCTGGGCACGGACCGATGGGGCAAAGTTCATCGTCGGCTTTCGGGCCATCGCGCGGCCTCTCGATTGCGTGAACCCGGACAACGGTCAAGCGCCCCGATGTTTCCACTGATCTATGATAATTTCAGGTTCCGCGCAGAGGGGAGCCGATGACGTCCGGCCCGGAGGCTACGTCGTCGGGGCGTCCGGCGGCCTCCTCGACCCAGGCCAGGATATCCGCGGCGCGCCAGGGCTTTGGAATGAACGTGGCCGAGACGCGCAGGTCGCTGGGCTGGTCCCCGGCATCCCCGGAGGTCAGAAGGACCCGAACACGCGGCCAGGTGACGCCGATGATCCGGGCCAGTTCGAAGCCCCCGATCGGCCCCGGTGTGCGGACATCCGAGAAGACGACGCTGACCTCATCGCCCCGATCATTGAGGATCGCCAGGGCGCGTTCGGCCGTCTCGGCCTCGATCACCCGGAAACCGGTCTCTTCGAGAAGCTCGGCCGCGAGGAACCGCTCATCTGGCTCGTCCTCGACGACGAGGATCACGGGACGTGCGTCAGATGGGGTCACTGCACTCATGGGTCCGGTACGCTCTTCGGGCCAGAACGGCGGGCCAAGTGCAATCTTGCGCCACGGAGGCGCGAAGCTGTCAATGTGGCGGAACCGACCAATAGCCCCGAAGGAACGCCGCGCAGGCCCGTTGTGCTTTCAGTGCCACGCTTTCGCGAGGTTTTTAGCCAACACCATGAGATTTGAGAAAGGCTAGGGCCCGCGCCCAACCGTCCTTCGCATCGCCTTCACGGTAGCTCGGCCGGTAATCCGCATGAAATCCATGCGGCGCGTCCGGATACACGACGAGTTCCACCGACTTGCCAGCGGCCCTGGCCTTGTCCCGCGCCGCTTCCACGGCCGGGACCGGGATGCCGGTATCCGCGCCACCGTACAGGCACAGGAGCGGTGCGTTGATATCCGCCGCCAGATCCGTGGCCGTGCGAGGCTGGATCTCGGTGCGCTCACCGCCGACGGGTCCGTACCACGCGACACCCGCCTTGAGGTCCTTCCGGTGGGCGGCGTAGAGCCAGACGCCACGGCCGCCGCGGCACCAGCCCATCGTTCCGATCCGTGACGGATCCCCATGCGAGGCCGAGACCGCCCAGCCCGCGGCGGCATCCAGGTCGGCGATCCATTGGGCGTCCGGAGTCTTCGAGATGACATCGCGAATGATCACCTTCGCGTCCGTCATGGTCGAAAGATCGCCCTGGCGGGCATAGAGCTCGGGAGCGACCGCACAGTAGCCGACCTTAGCGAGCCGGCGGCAGATATCCTTGATGTAGTCGTGAACGCCGAAGATCTCTTCGATGATGAGGATGACCGGAAACGGCCCCTCTCCCTTCGGCATGGCCCGGTATCCGGGCATCGGGCCATCGGCGGCGGGGATCTTCACTTCACCGGCTTCGATTTCCTCGGCGTCGGTCCTGATGACCTGGGCCTCGACGGAACTCGTCGCGAGGGTCAGCCCCGTCATCAGGCTCGTCATGACGAAACCGCGCCGGGAAAAGGGCGGTGTCAGGAGTCCGTCGAGGCCCTCGAGCGGCATGGTGTCAGCGCGATGATCCGACGTGTTCGACATGGTGTTCCCGGGGCGAACTGGGAGAAGCGATCGCGGGGGACGAAGACATCCTGGATCGCAACCGGGAAGTTAGGGCTCGGCGCCGCGCCGAACAGTCTCAGAGGGCCACGCGCTGGCGTGCCGCTCCGCCCGTCCGCGGATCGGCCGGCGAGCCTGCGCGCCGCGTCGCCGACCGGGCCTCGCCGGCCGGGTTGCGCTTCCGGGCCACCCCTGAACTCGCCGGCTTCGGCCGAACGAGATCGCCCAGGGTCACGAAGCCCGCGTCGCCCCGTCGCGTCCCGGCGCCGGTGACCACCCCGAAGGCGATCGCGAAGGACTGCGAGAGGCCGGAATCCATCTCGACCCCGAATGCCGCCACAGCGGCGAGGAACGCTTCCCGGAAGCTGCGCGGTGTGCACCAGCTTTTCTCGGCCAGATGCATCGGCCATTCCCAGAGGTCGCCCCGCCGCTGGGAAACCATGTCACGCGCGATGAAATAGCCGGTCTCGCGATGCACGAGGCCGTCGGCGGCGACGCACCAGTCGGCGTTCTCGAACAGGATCGCCATCGGCTGGCACCCGTGGTCGGGAGACAGGTCGTCGAGAGGCAGATCGTCCAGAGGCGAGTCGTCCAAGGGCAGGTCGAACATGATGTCCCCTCTTCGCCAGCTTCGGAGCCGCCGCGTGGCCGTCCCGAAATGGATCAGAACATTGAGGGAACAGTGGGGATAAATCGATCGAGCGTCAAGGGTTTGTTCTTGGTGTGTTCGATCGGAGCAAAGGCAGCCCTAGCGCGGCGTCCGCTCGAACAGCGCATGCTCCACCCGATCGCCGGCATGGATCCGAAGACGCGCGGCCGTTCCGGCGTTCAGCTCCAGCACGGAGAGAACCGGCTCGTTCGAAGGGATCACCTTGGTGGAGAGCGGCTCGGTATCGGCGGCGATCTTGGCGATGGTGCCGTCGGCCCGGATGAACAGCATGTCGAGCGGCAGGTAGGTGTTCTTCATCCACATGGCCACGGGCGCCGAGGCCTGGAAGTCGAACAGCATGCCGTGGTCGGGCGCCATGGTGCGCCGGTACATCAATCCGCGCGAGCGGTCGGCATCGGTGCGCATCACCTCGACGGCGAAGACGTGCCGCCCCTGGCGGCCGACGATGCTCAGCGGCTCGGTCGGCCCGGAGGCCGTATCCTGCGCCGTCGCGTGGCCGAGGAGCAGCCCGAACAAGGCGAGGGCGAGGAGCGCGCGAATCCCGTCGCGCCAATCGATCAAACGTCGCGTGACCACCGGACCATCCGTCAGTGTGAGGCGGGCAGTGCACCGTCGAGGAGCCGAACTTCGGCGGCCATCTTGCCCTTGGAACCATCGCCGTAGCGGACGAGAACGGTCTCGCCCGGCTTGAGTTCGGCGATTCCGTAACGGCGGAGCGTCTCCATGTGAACGAAGATATCCGGCGTCCCGTCGCCGCGGCTGAGGAATCCGAAGCCGCGCAGGCGGTTGAACCACTTCACCACGGCGGTTTCGAGGCCGCTGGTCGGCGTGACGGTGACGTGGGTGCGCGGCAGGGGCAGTTCGGAGGGATGGAGCGCGGTGGACTGATCGAGGGAGATGACCCGGAAGGCCTGCCAGCCGCGGGGCCGCTCCGTGGCCTCCACCACCACGCGGGCTCCCTCGCTAGCGCTCTGATGCCCGTCCCGACGCAGGCAGGTGATGTGGAGGAGCACGTCGGCCGAGCCGTCGTCCGGCACGATGAAGCCGAAGCCCTTCGCCACATCGAACCATTTGATCCGGCCCGATACCTCCGTGAGGTCGAGCGGGCGCTGCGCCTCGGCGCCCTGGCCCTCGACGGCGCGGGTGTCGTCCTGCTCTCCCGACGAACGCTGCCCGAAGGGGCCTGAACCGAACTCGTCAGACATGTAAGCAACCCACACCGAATCACGTCTCGCGACCCGCACCAGAGATTAACAAAGTCATGACTCGGCGGAAGCCCGTTTGGCGATCCTCGTTGGACTTCGATGCCGCATTGTTCGGCAGGGCGGTGCGGGGGCAACAGCAGACCCCCGACGATCGCGCCCCAAGCTCGCGCTGAGCTTCAGTATTTTTGGGCTCGGATCGTCGGCGATCAAAATTTGTTAGCCAAGGGCGCGGAAAAGCTGCGAAGTCTGTCATCGACCCTGGACCGTCGCAACGGCTCGGGATCGATGCTAGGGCCTGCGCGATGATGCGCCCGCCCCCCTCCTCCGCTGCACCCCGCTTCCGGTACGCGGCCCTCGATGTCACGCGCGGCATCGCCCTCGTGGCCATGGCGCTCTACCATGCCACCTGGGATCTCGGGGCGGTGCGTCTCACGCCCGAAAACTATGCGCTGACGCCGTCGGGCCGTCTCGCCGCACACGGCATCGCCGGAAGCTTCCTGCTCCTCGTCGGGATCGGGCTCGTGCTGATGAACGGCGAGCGCTTCGCGGCGCGGCCGTTCGTTCTGCGGCTGGCGCGGATCACCGGTGCAGCGCTGCTCGTGACCGTCGCGACGGTCGTCACCGATCCGTCCAGTTACATCTTCTTCGGAATCCTGCACTGCATCGCCGTATCGAGCGTGCTGGCGCTGCCCTTCGTGCGGGTCCTGCCGCGCTGGGCTTCGGTTCTCGCCGCGGCGCTCGTTCTGGCAGGGCCGCACCTGATCTCGGGCGGGATCCTCGATGCGCCGATGCTGTCCTTCCTGGGACTCGGGCGCGCCATGCCGCAGACCAACGACTACGTACCGCTGTTTCCCTGGTTCGGACTGGTTCTCGCCGGTGTCGCGACGGCCCTGTACGGCCTGGCCGCCGTCCGCCGCTCGCGGCTCGCGACCTGGACGCCCACCGGCCGCCTTGCGCGGGGGCTGGCTTGGGCCGGGCGCCACAGCCTGGCGATCTACCTGATCCACCAGCCGATCCTGATGGGACTTTTCCTGGGGCTGGTGACCGTGACGGGCCCGCACCCGCAGGCGGGAGTGGCCGAATTCCGGGCGCTCTACGTGCGCAACTGCGTCGCGACGGGGGGCGAGACACAGGCCTGCACCCGCGCGGCGGCCTGCGTCTCCGATGCGTTCCGCCGGGAAAACCTCTGGGCGGACCGGCCGCGCAGCTTCACCGCCGAGGAGCGCCTGCGGGCCCAGGGCCTGTCGCAGGGCTGTTACGAGGCAGCGGAGGGAACGGCGCCGGCTCCGTGAATCCGGCTCGCGATCCTCCGGTGCGGTCAGTCCTTGGCGCGCTCCACGTAGGAGCCGTCCTCGGTCATGATCACCACGCGGGTGCCGACGGCGATGTGCGGCGGCACGGCGGTACGAACGCCGTTGGAGAGGATCGCGGGCTTGTAGGACGAGGAGGCCGTCTGGCCCTTCATCGCCGGCTCGGTCTCGGTGACTTCGAGGACGACGCGCTGCGGCAGATCGAGGGTCAGCGCCACGCCGTTATGAGTCGAAACCATCACGGCCATGCCTTCCTGAAGGTACGGGGCGGCATTGCCGACGACGTCCTTGGGGATCGCGACCTGATCGTAGTTCTCGGGGTTCATGAAGTGGAAGCCCTCGCCGTCCTCGTAGAGGAAGGTGTGCTCCCGGTCCTCGACGAAGGCGCGCTCGACCGATTCGGTGGTGCGGTAGCGCTCGGACACCTTCACGCCATCGGTGATGCGGCGCATGTCGAGCTGGGTCACCGGGGTGCCCTTGCCGGGGTGGATGTTCTCGACCGTCAGGATGACGTAGAGCTTGCCATCCTTGTCGACGACGTTGCCCTTGCGGAGCGTAGAGGCGATCACCTTCACGGGGTCTGGTCCTGCTGTGTTCGTTGAGAAAAACGACTCGGCACCCCGACGCGGATCTCTCCGCGGGAGCGACATCTTGGCTCCGCCACTAACCTATCCGCGCCACCGTTGCCAGTCGCTCCGCGAGACGCCACTCCCGAGACGTCGATTCCAGGTCTGAAGCAGGTCGCAAAGCTCGCCGCATGAACACCCCCTCCCCCTGGTGGGCGCCCCATCGCCACGCCGACCGACGGCCAGCCCTGATGGTGCGCAACCGCATCGTCGCGGCCTTCCGAGCGCATTTCGCGGCGGCCGACTTCGTCGAGGTCGAGGCGGCCGCGCTGCAGGTCTCGCCCGGCAACGAGGCCCATCTCTCGGCCTTCGCCACCGAGGCCCTGGGTCCGGACGGCGCGCGGCAGGCGCTCTACCTCCACACCTCGCCGGAATTCGCCTGCAAGAAGCTCCTGGCCGCCGGCGAGCCGCGCCTCGTCAGCTTCGCCCGCGTCTACCGCAACCGCGAGCGGGGGCCCCTGCACCACCCGGAATTCACCATGCTCGAATGGTACCGGGCCGGGGCCGACTACACCGCGCTGATGCGCGACGGGGCCGAGCTCCTGGCGCTCGCCGCGGAGACGGCGGGTGTCCCGACACTGCGCCATCGCGGTCGCACGGCCGATCCCTTCGCGAAGCCCGAGCGGGTGACCGTGGCGGAGGCCTTCGCCGCGCGTGCTGGCATCGACCTCCTCGCCACCATCGATGCCGACGGCACCACCGACCGTGCGGCGCTCGCGGCGGCCGTGTCCGGGGCCGGGCTCCGGGTCGCCGCTGACGACACCTGGGCCGACCTGTTCAGCCGGGTCCTGGTGGCGCGGATCGAGCCGCATCTCGGGCTCGGGCGCCCGACGATCCTGTGCGAGTACCCCGTGAGCGAAGCCGCCCTGGCCCGGCCGAGCCCGCGCGACCCGCGCGTGGCCGAGCGCTTCGAGCTCTATGCCTGCGGCGTCGAACTCGCCAATGCCTTCGGCGAGCTCACGGACGCCGAGGAGCAACGCCGGCGCTTCACGCTCGAGATGGTTGAGAAGGCGCGCGTCTACGGCGAGTCCTATCCCATCGACGAGGATTTCCTCCACGCCCTGGCGATCATGCCGGAGGCGAGCGGAATCGCCCTCGGCCTCGACCGCCTCGTCATGCTGGCGACCGATGCCCGCCACATCGAGGATGTGCTCTGGACGCCGGTGGTGGGGCCGGCGCGATGAGTCCGTCCCTGCGTCGGCCGGCCGACCTCGCCCGCGTCGGGCTCGTTGCCCCCGCCGACCTTCCGGCCCTGGAGGCCGTGGCGGCCCGCTATGCCGTCTCCGTCACCGCCGACATGGCCGAGCTGATTGATCCGCACGATCCGGCGGACCCGATCGCCCGGCAGTTCCTGCCCCGGGCCGAGGAATTGCAGACGCAGGATCAGGAGGCGGCCGACCCCATCGGCGACGGGGCCCACAGCCCCCTGCCCGGCCTGGTCCATCGCTACCCGGACCGGGTGCTCCTGAAGCCGCTGCATGTCTGTCCGGTCTATTGCCGCTTCTGCTTCCGGCGCGAAATGGTCGGGCCGGAGGGCCTCGGGACCCTGGGTGAGGCCGATCTTGCCCGGGCCCTCGCCTACATCGCCGAACGGCCCGAGATCTGGGAGGTCGTGGTCACCGGGGGCGACCCCTTCGCCCTGGCGCCGCGCCGGCTGGCCCAGATCGCCGCCGCCCTCGCGGCGATCCCGCACGTGCGGGTGTTGCGCATCCACACCCGGGTTCCGGTGGTGGACCCCGGCTCGGTCGGCGCGGAGCTCATCGAGGCCCTGAAGCGATTCGAGGGGGCGGTGTTCGTCGCGCTGCATGCCAATCACCCGCGCGAGTTCACCCCGGCGGCCTGCGCGGCCGTGGCGCGCCTCGTCGATGCCGGCATCCCGATGGTGAGCCAGACGGTGCTGCTCGCCGGGATCAACGACGATCCGGAGACCCTGGCCCTGCTGATGCGGCGCTTCGTCGAGAACCGGATCAAGCCCTACTACCTGCATCACGGCGACCTCGCACCCGGGACCAGCCACCTGCGCACGGATCTCGGCGCGGGCCGCGACCTCGTCCGGGCCCTGCGCGGACGCCTCTCGGGTCTCGCCCAGCCCCTCTACGTGCTCGACATCCCGGGCGGGCACGGCAAGGTCCCGGCCGGGCCCGATTATCTCGCCGAAGCCGGCGCCGGATGGCGGGTGACCGACCCGCAGGGAGCCGTCCACGACTATCCGCCCAAGGCGTGCGAGCCGTGAAGCGGCAGGTGCGTTGACACGCCTCCGGCGCCAAGCTTTTGATGCGAAAGCGGTGTCGTGGGACGGTCCGGCCAGATCCGGGTGCAGCCCATTTTGAAAGTCTTCGGGGAGCCGGATGGGTGTGTTTCAGGAGTTCGTCGGGCGCTTCTCCCAGACCATGGGCGCCTATCTGGGCGACCGGGCGCTGATGGAAGCGGCGGTCTCGGCCTCGGCCAACGTCATCCTGGCGGATTACGAGATCGACGAGGAGGAGATCGAGGTCGCGCTCGCCGGCATGCGGTCCAATCCGATCCTCGAGCGCGGCTACGACACCCTCAAGCTGGAGGCCGAGCTGTTCGAGGGGATCGCCCGCGCCCGTACCCGCGCCGGCCGCGCCGAGAACCTGCACTTCGTCGCCGCCATCGCGGAGCGCGAGATCGCCCAGCGCACCAGCGTGTTCCTGATCGCCGCGGACGTCGCCGACCAAGCCGGAATCAGCGAGCCGGAGCACGCGGCCCTGGCCGAGATCGCTGCGGCGCTCGGCGTGGACAAGGACGCCTTGCTCGGCTCCGTCCGGAAGGCCTGAGGTTCAGTCGGCGACGCGGCTGGCCACCAGGGCGGCGTCCTTCTCCACCTGGCGCTCGAAGCGACGCGGCAGCAGGTTGGAGCGGTCCATCCGGCGCAGGCCCAGGACCATCAGGACGAGGGCGATTCCAGCGAAGGGCGCCCCGACGATGAGCGCCGCCAGGATCTCGGATCCGATCAGGGCGGCGATGCCCTTCACCAGCGCCACGAACAGCATCACCAGGGCGGCGACCACGAGGGTGAGCGCGGTGCCGAACCGGGCGACGAGGCCGAGGATCGCGCGGATGTTCCCGTCCGTCTCGCGCCGCATCAGCTCAAGTTCCTGGCCGACGAGGTCGCCGCCATGGCGCAGGCCCTCGCTGATCAGGCGGCCAAGGCTCGGCGTCGGTCGTGCCATCGGGATGGTCCTCCTCGTTGGGGGTAGGCGCCCCGGCGAGACGGGACCCTGATGGCCACAACCGTGGCGGTTCGATCCCGTTCCAACGGAACGAGGCCGACCTAGGCCGCCTCGCCGGCCTGCACCTCGGCGATGGCCTGGGCGATCGCGTCGATCAGCCTGGTGTCCTCGCCCGCCATGGCGTCCATCGAGGCCATGCGGCCGACGACGGTGGCGGCGATGCTCTCCTCCACCGTGCCCTCGGCGAGGGCGTAGTAGATCGTCGCCTGCTGTCCGTCCCGGTGGCAGCGGCCCTCGATCTGCGTCAGCTGGATCGCGCTGTGGCGCAGGTCGTGGACGATGAGCGCGCGCGGCTTCTCGCCCCCCGGCAACTCGTGGGCATGCAGGGAGATCGATTCCGTCACGGTGAAGACGACGGCGTCGAGCCCACCGGTCTGGAAGGCGAGCCGCACGGCCTCGTTCGCCTCGCCCGACTGCGTGCCCGTGATCGCGTCGGCCCGCCAGCCCGCCGCCTGCATCGCCTCGACCAGCGCGGAAGCCGTCTCCAGGAAGGCCACCGAG
Organism: Methylobacterium sp. Leaf94; assembly: GCF_001426045.1. Lineage (NCBI taxonomy): Bacteria > Pseudomonadati > Pseudomonadota > Alphaproteobacteria > Hyphomicrobiales > Methylobacteriaceae > Methylobacterium > Methylobacterium sp. Leaf94. The sequence continues at coordinate 319,874 of NZ_LMRM01000001.1, read as the reverse complement.
ATCGCCACTGCGTGGCCGTCCTCCATCAGGAGGTCGGCAAAGGCCGTGGTGCCCGAGACCCGGAGCAGACTCGCCTTCTGGCGGAATCGCAGGTCCGCCGCCCAGCCGGCCGGCTTGCGGGTGCTGCCGCCGAGGAGGCCCCATTCCCGGCGGAACTCGCGCCAGGTCGCGTCGTAGAGGCGGCGTTCGGACGGCGTGAGGGCGACCGCGCTCAGGGCGCGCTGCACCTCGGGCCACCCGGCGATGTCGCCGGGGCGCCGGCGCAGGCCGATCGCCCCCTCCCCCTTGAACAGCAGGTCGGCCATCACCGTGCAGTCGCGCGGGTTCGCGTCCCAGGACCAGTTGGTCCAGCGGCCCTTGGCCCGGCCGATCCCGAGGTGCTGCATCAGACCTCGGAAGTCCGCCAGGGTCGCTGTGGGCTGGCCCGCGGCCTCACCCAGCAGGCGCCCGAGATAGGAGAGCTCGTGCGGGGCCTGGCCGGCGGTGGCGCTGAGATAGATCGTGAAGGCGGCCGCCTCCGCGATCTGCCGGCAGACGAGGCTCTGCTGGGCGTACGGGTTCCGGATCCGGTGGCTCTCGTCGAAGACCACCAGGGACCAGGTCCGCTTCGGTGTGCCATGCCGGGCGAGCGCATTGTTCTTTGCCCGGGTCGAGCGCCGGTTGCTGGCGGGAGGCGGCGCCATCAGCGCCTTGGTGCGCTCGTAATTGATGAGCGTCACCGCCTTCTCGCCGAGATGCGCCAAGGCGATCGTGCGCCGCCACTGGGGCATCGCGCCCTTGGGACAGACGATGAGGACATCGCGCTCGGGCATGGCCGCGACCGCGCTCCAGACCGACAGGGTCTTGCCGAGGCCGGTCGTGTCGCCGAGCAGAAATCCTGTCCGGCCGGCAGCACGTGCAGCCAGGATCGCGTCGCGCGCCGAACGCTGATGCGGGCGCGGAACCAGGTGTTCACTGGCAACCATCAGGCGACCGGTCCGCGGATGCGATCCGAGCCGGATTTTTTTCTCTTCTCGGCTGCGAAAGCAGGCTCGCGAAGTCTTGGCACAGCCCTCACCATCTTTTGAAAAACTCGGAACTGTTCAGGTTGTGCTTTTGTTAAGGGGTCATCTCGGCGCGCCGTCGGGCGCCTCACCCGGAGACATCGATGCCGACGATCCCGTTCTCCGCAGCCACGCGCACTGTCGCCGCTCCCGTTTTCGGACTGATGATGCTCACGCTTCCGGCGTGCGCTCAGAGCGCCGATGGCGGCCTGTTCGACCTGCTCTTTGCGCCCGCACGGCCGGCGCAGCAAGCCGCGCCCGCGCCGGTGGCCGATCCTGGCTTCGACTATCAGCAGGCCCGTCGCTCGATCCGAAAGGCCACGCGCCAGCGTCCGAAGATCCGCTACGCCGCGCTTCCCAAATCCGAGCCCCTGCAGATCAAGGTCACGGACCGCCAGACCCCGCTCGACATGAAGGCCGGCCCCGCGGCCGCCTTCATGAAGGACGAGACCCTCCGCCCCGGGGATATCGTGGTGATGAAGGACGGCGCGAAGGTCTTCACCGGGCGGCCCGACGACCGGCACACCGTTCGCGACTTCGAGAGCGTCGGGCGCTCCGACTTCGTCGATCGGCGCACCCGCAACCAGCTCGCCGCGATGATGCTGCCGATCGGCGCTCTTCCAGCGGATCAGGCCCGCAAGATGATGGCGCAAGCGCGCAAGGTGATGCCCGCGAGCGTCGACCAGTCCGTGAAGACGGAATTGACGGCGATGCGCGTCATCAACCCCTGGAAGACCAACCCGTAGGGCGGATCAGGCGGCCCGAACCGTGACCAGGAAGCCGTCGACTTCCCGGCGCAGGGCCGAGGCCTGACGGGCGAGATCGCTCGCCGCGGTGAGCACCTGCGCCGACCCACTGCGGGCGGAATCCGCCGCTTCGCGGACACCGACGATGTGGCCGGATACGGCCCGGGTGCCCTCGGACGTCAGGACCGTATTGCGGGCGATCTCCTGCGTGGCCGCTTCCTGTTGGTCGACGGCCACCGAGATGTCCTCCGAGATCCGACTCAGGCGCTGGATGACGTCGGTGATTCCACCGATGGCCGTCACGGACGCGTCGGTCGATTGGGCGATCTCGCCGACCTTCGCGGCGATCTCTTCGGTGGCCCTGGCTGTCTGGGTCGCGAGGCTCTTCACCTCTGCGGCGACGACCGCGAATCCGCGCCCGGCCTCGCCGGCTCGGGCCGCCTCGATGGTGGCGTTCAGCGCCAGGAGGTTGGTTTGGGCCGCGATACTGGTGATCAGGCCGACGATCTCGCCGATGCTGCTCGCCGCTTGGGCCAGGCGATGGACATCCTCCGCCATCCGCGCCGCATCGCGCTCCGCCTCGCCGGCGACCGCGCTCGAGGCCTCGACGCGGTTGCCGATCTCCCGCACCGATGCGCTGAGCTCCTCCGTGGCCGCCGCCACGGTGTCGGCCGTGGCCGCGGTTTCCGCCGAGGCTGCGGCCACGGACCCACTCAGGGATGACGTGTCGGTCGCGGCCTGGGTGAGGGCATAGGCCGCCGTTTCGAGCTGGCTCGCGGCGGCCGACACTGCCTCGACGATCCCGCTGGCCTGGGCCTCGAAGCGATCGGCCAGTGCCACCATCTCGGCGCGGCGGGCCGCCGCGGCGTGGGCGGTGAGGTGGTCGGCTTCCGTGGCGATGCGCCGGCGCTCGACCACGCTGGCCTGGAAGTCGACGGCCGCTGCCGCGATGGCGCGAACCTCGCGGGCGCCGTTCTGCGGGATCGGGCCGGCTTCCTCGCCTCGGCCGATGGCTGTCAGGGAGGCGGCGATGCGGGTGAGCGGACGGGCGATGGCGGTCCCGACGGCGAAGGCGAGGCCGCACGAGAGGACCAGGATCGCGAGTCCCACGGCCATCCAGACCAGGACGCTCCGCTCGGCATCGGCGCGCGCGTCTCCGGCGGCGGCTCCGAGATCCGCGGTGAGCCGGTCCTCGATCGTCTTGAGCGTATCGATGCGCTCGGTCGCGAGGCGGAACCAGGCGGGCGCATCGGTGAAGGCGAGCGGCGTGCCGGGGGGCGTGTCGAGAACGAGGCGGCGGAGACGATCGACCTCCCGGGCCGCGGGCGCAGCCTTGCCGGCATCGAGGAGGGCCACCTGTTCCGGCTCGGCCCCAAGGCGGAACAGGGATTCGTAGGTGCCCTGGCCCGCGCTCAGACCCGCCAGACGCTCGTGGCCGGCAAGATCGATCTGGCCGGCGCCGAAGATCGCCGAGGCCGCGGCCCGCTCCTGGCCCGCCAGCTCCTTGAGGGCGAGGAACGACGAGTAGGAACTGATGCGGGCGGCGAGATCGGCGCTGGCGGCGACCTGGGAAACCTCGCGCACCAAGTCGAGCGCGTTGGCGATCACCCCCGAATAGAGCCCCATGTTCTGGGCCGGCGTGCGACCGAGCCCGTCGACCGCCGCGCGGTGGGGGACGATCGCCGCCAGCTGCTCGGTCAGCGCCGCATTGCGACGGGCGACGCCGGCTCCGAAGGCGGCGAGGTCGAGGCCGGCCCGGCCCGCGTCCAGGGCTGCCCGGGCGGCATCGGTCCGCAGGCGCTGCGCATCGAGTTCGGATCGAAACTTGGTCCCCTTGGCGGCGAGATAGAGGCTCGATGCCCCGCGCTCCCGCTGGGCTTCGTGCACCAGGGCGCTGATCTGGCCCGCCATGCCGACGAGGTCCTGCACATGGACCATCCGGGTCCGAGCATTCATCCGCTCAGTGATGGCAAGGCCCACGAGCATCGCAAACGCAAGACATGGAGCGAGGGCAACCAGAAGAATCCGAATGCGCAGCGATGAAAAAAGACCGGCGGACATCACATGAAACCTGCTTCGAAACGCTGCGGCACTGTCGGAGCAGCCGGTAAAAGTTGTGTTTCAAATTTATCTTATGATCAATTTTTGGTCGGTCCCTTCAATTTTTAAGCAGGGCGGGTCGGGAGCTTAAGCGAACCATCCAGTTGCTTCGTGATCCGCTTCACTCACGCGACCGCTGGACCGCGAAGCAACTGATCCGTCTGCGGAGGCGGCAGGGGTCGGCCCAATCCTGCGGCCGAAGCCGCGGGGGCCGCGTCTTCCAAACCGTCGGCAGCGAACTTCCTCATGCCATTCGGTGCGGTCGCGGCGGCTGAAACCTCTGCCGGAAGGCCGCGATATTGTCCGCGTACGCTTTTTGTTCTAGCTGAAGAGCGGCTATGCGTGGCGCGCGCCTTGCCCGACGCGGTGGTGCGCCCGACATGCCGCAGGGGCTCCGGTCGAGTCCCGACGAGTTCCGCGCCGAAGACGTTCCGAAGAGACCTCATGGCCAAAGCCAAAGCCGCTGCCAAGACATCGCAAGCCGAGGCCGAGCGGGTCGAAGCCAAGATCGAGGCGCTGTTCGACGGGGCTCGCGACGCGCGGGTCATCTCGGTGCGCGGCGCGCGCGAGCACAATCTGAAGAACATCGACCTGACGATTCCCCGCGATCGCCTCGTTGTCTTCACGGGTCTGTCCGGTTCCGGCAAATCGTCGCTCGCCTTCGACACCATCTACGCCGAGGGCCAGCGCCGCTACGTCGAATCCCTCTCGGCCTACGCGCGCCAGTTCCTGGAGATGATGTCGAAGCCCGATGTCGACCAGATCGACGGGCTCTCGCCGGCGATCTCCATCGAGCAGAAGACCACCTCGAAGAACCCGCGCTCGACGGTCGGCACCGTCACCGAGATCTACGACTACATGCGCCTGCTCTGGGCGCGGGTGGGCATTCCCTACTCGCCCGCGACCGGGCTGCCGATCGAGAGCCAGACCGTCAGCCAGATGGTGGACCGCGTCCTGGCCCTGCCGGAGAAGAGCCGACTCTACCTCCTGGCACCGGTGATCCGCGGCCGAAAGGGCGAGTACCGCAAGGAGATCGCCGAGTTCCAGAAGAAGGGCTTCCAGCGCCTGCGGATCGACGGCGAGTACTATGCCATCGACGACGTGCCGAAGCTCGACAAGAAGCTGAAGCACGACATCGACGTGGTGGTGGACCGGATCGTGGTGCGGGCGGACATCGCGGCGCGGCTGGCCGATTCCTTCGAGACCGCCCTGGAACTCGCCGACGGCATCGCCCTGATCGAGTTCGCCGAGACGCCGGAGGGCGCGGCGCCGCGGGAGGCCATCACCTTTTCGTCGCGCTTCGCCTGCCCCGTCTCCGGCTTCACCATCGCGGAGATCGAACCGCGGCTCTTCTCGTTCAACAATCCCTTCGGCGCCTGCCCGACCTGCGGCGGCATCGGCCACGAGATGCGGATCGACCCGGAGCTCGTGATCTCGGATGCCAAGCTCAGCCTGAAGCGCGGTGCCGTCGGTCCTTGGGCGAAGTCGACCTCTCCCTATTACGGCCAGACCCTCGACGCGCTGGCCCGCCACTTCGGCTTCAAGACCACGGTCGCCTGGGCCGATCTGCCGACGAAGGCCCGGGACGTGATCCTGTCCGGCACCGGTTCTGAATCGGTCCGCTTCGCCTACGACGACGGCATGCGCGCCTACGAGGTGAACAAGCCCTTCGAGGGCGTCATCCCGAACCTGGAGCGGCGCTACAAGGAGACCGAGAGCGACAGCTCGCGCGAGGAGATCGCGCGCTTCATGAGCGAGACGCCCTGCGCCACCTGCGGCGGCAAGCGCCTGAAGCTCGAAGCACTCTCGGTCAAGATCGCGATGCAGGATGTGGGCGAGATCACCGCCCTCTCGGTCCGAAATGCCCATGCATGGTTCTCGGAGCTGCCGGGAAAGCTCACCGAAAAGCAGAACGAGATCGCCTACCGGATCCTCAAGGAGATCCGCGACCGGCTGACCTTCCTGATCGATGTCGGGCTCGAGTACCTGACGCTGGCGCGCGGCTCCGGCTCGCTGTCCGGCGGCGAGAGCCAGCGCATCCGTCTGGCCTCCCAGATCGGCTCCGGGCTGACCGGCGTGCTCTACGTGCTGGACGAGCCGTCCATCGGCCTGCACCAGCGCGACAACGAGCGCCTGCTCGGCACGCTGAAGCGCCTGCGCGACCTCGGCAACTCGGTGATCGTGGTCGAGCACGACGAGGACGCGATCCTGCAGGCCGACTACGTCGTGGATGTCGGCCCGGGCGCCGGCATCCATGGCGGACGGATCATCGCCCAGGGCACGCCCGAAGAGGTGCTGAAGAACCCGGATTCGCTGACCGCCAAGTATCTCACCGGCGAGATGAGCGTGCGGGTGCCGACGGCGCGTCGCAAGGGACGGAAGGGCACGCTCAGCCTCGTCGGGGCCCGGGGCAACAACCTCAAGAACGTCTCGGTCGACATCCCGCTCGGCACCTTCACCTGCATCTCGGGTGTCTCCGGCGGCGGCAAGTCAACCCTGATCATCGACACGCTCTACAAGGCGGTGGCGAAATCCCTGAACGGTGCCCTGGAGCACCCGGCGCCCTTCGAGCGGCTCGACGGGCTGGAGCACCTCGACAAGGTCATCGACATCGACCAGTCGCCGATCGGCCGAACCCCGCGCTCCAATCCCGCAACCTACACGGGCGCCTTCACGCCGATCCGCGACTGGTTCGCGGGCCTGCCGGAGGCCAAGGCACGCGGCTATCAGGCCGGGCGCTTCTCCTTCAACGTGAAGGGCGGACGCTGCGAGGCCTGTTCCGGCGACGGCGTCATCAAGATCGAGATGCACTTCCTGCCGGACGTCTACGTCACCTGCGACGTCTGCAAGGGCCGCCGTTACGACCGCGAGACCCTGGAGGTGAAGTACCGCGACCACTCGATCGCCGACGTCCTCGACATGACCGTCGAGGAAGCCGCCGATTTGTTCAAGGCGGTGCCCACCATTCGCGAGAAGATGGAGACCTTGGCCCGGGTCGGCCTCGGCTACGTCAAGGTCGGGCAGCAGGCGACCACTCTGTCGGGCGGTGAGGCGCAGCGGGTGAAGCTTTCGAAAGAACTGTCCAAGCGCGCCACAGGCCGCACGCTCTACATTCTCGACGAGCCGACGACGGGACTGCACTTCCACGACGTCGCCAAGCTCATGGACGTGCTCCACGAGCTCGTCGACCAGGGCAACACCGTGGTGGTGATCGAGCACAACCTCGAAGTCATCAAGACCGCCGACTGGGTCATCGATATGGGCCCCGAAGGCGGCGACGGCGGTGGCGTCGTCGTGGCCCAAGGAACGCCCGAGCAGATCGCCAAGTCGCGGGCGAGCCACACGGGTCGATTCCTGCGCGACGTCCTCGCGCGTCGGCCGGTCGCGGCGCCCGCGAAGGGTCGGGCCGCCGCCGAATAGCGCATCGGGACGACGCGAGATCCGACGATTCGCCGAGTCGACCGATCCGAACCGGTGGCGCAACGCATCAACCCGCCGGTCGGGAGCTCGGTCCGACCCGACCGAGCGCGCCGGACTGCGCAATGGTCCGCGGGCGGTTGCCGGATCGTCCTGGGACGGAACCGTAACCATAACAGCTTGAGTGTTCAGCGGTATTTTGCCGTTCCAGGTCTTCGCGGAGGCGCGAAGACGTCGGCCAACCTGCTCAAAAGGTTAACAAATCCTTCCGCTGCACTGCACCGAAAATGCGACTTTTGCGCAACGGTCGGATCCGAACTGCCCCGTTTCCAAGCATTCCTCTGTCCTTCCGCGCCGTCATGTAGAATAGTTCTCGACGTTGAGACTTGAGAACGGGCCGCAAGGGGGGCCGCCGGATCCACTGCAAACAAGCTGCGAACAAGCGGCGCATCGGCAGAATGGTTCGGACGGCTGCGTGGCGGACGCCTGAAATCCTTGGGAAGGAAGAGTAAAAATGTCGAAGAACTGGCTCGTTGCCGGAGCGCTCGCGCTCACGGTCGGCATGACCGCCACCGCATCCTACGCTCAGACCACGACGGTTCCGGGCGAGCAGGTCGGCCTGGCCACCGGCGCCCCGCTGCCCGAGGGCATCTATGCGCTGAACACGTTCGTCTTCCAGTCGCGGGACAATCCGTCGGCCGTCGACGTCGGTGTGAACGTCCCAGTGCTGGTCTGGTCGACCCCGTTCGTTCCCTTCGGCGGCCGCGTCGAGCTCCTCGTTGCTCCCCCCACCGTGTTCGCCTTCGGCAAGCGCGGCGGCCCCACCGGCGTGCGTGATCTGTCGATCAACGTCGGTACCTTCGTGGGCGGCATCTGGGCCTTCGATCTCGGCGGCGGCTTCGGCGTCAGCTTGCTCGGCGGTGTCTACCTGAACGAGCTGAACGGCGACCGCGGCGTTCTGGTGCAGAACAACGGTGTCCTCGGCGCCGGCGCCGTGCTGCCGCAGCTCTCCTCGAACACCTACCGCGCCGGCATCGCAGGCAGCTACACGGCTGATGGCTGGAACATCACCGCCAACCTGACCGCCAACTTCTACGACTCGCCGTCGTCGTTCGGTGGTGGCCGGAACTTCGGTACCGTCTACACCCTGTCCGACTCGCTCAACCTCGACCTGACCGCGACCAAGAAGTTCGGCAAGTTCGAGATCGGCGCCATCGCCTACGGCACCGTCAACTTCGACACCAGCCTCGGTCGGGTCGGCACCGTCAACGCCGCCTTCAACGATCGCGGCCGGTTCCTGATGGGCGGCCTCGTCGGCTACGACTTCGGGCCCGTCACCGCGCAGGTCTACGTCGCCCGCACCGTCGCGACCACCAGCTTCGACAGCACCGAGATCTCGGGCCGCCTGATCGTTCCGCTGTACTCGCCGACCCCGGTTGCCGCCGCTCCCGCGCCGATCATCCGCAAGTACTGATCCGACGTCCGGCGGCGGGGCCTGGCCCCGCCGCAGAGGGGATCGCGCAAAGCCCGTCCGAAACCTGTCGGACGGGCTTTCGCGTGTTCGGCGACAGAGAGCGCTCCGAGAGGGGGTCCGAGCCGGTGCCTCGCGGGTAAGAGAAACCCCGTCCGCCCTTCAAGCAATCCGCCGACGTCTGAAACTTTATCCGACCGTCCTCCGTACCGGACGATGATGCCCACGAAGGGGCAATCGTTCCAGAGGATACGCTCCATGATCACGCGTCACGCCCGTCGCCCGGTGGCTTCCAAGATCGCCGCCGTCCTGCTCGCCTTCTCCGTCGGCGCCACCTTCCCGGTCGCGGCCTTCGCCAAGAACCCGATGGTCGGCGGTGCGCCGATGTACGCCTCGAAGAACATCGTCGAGAACGCGGTGAACTCGAAGGACCACACCACCCTGGTCGCCGCCGTGAAGGCCGCCGGCCTCGTCGACACCCTGGCCAGCCCCGGCCCGTTCACGGTGTTCGCGCCCACCAACGCCGCCTTCGCCAAGCTGCCGGCCGGCACGGTCGAGACCCTGGTGAAGCCCGAGAACAAGGCGACCCTGACCAAGATCCTGACCTACCACGTGGTCCCCGGCACCTACACGGCCAAGGATCTGATGAAGCTCGCCAAGGACGGCGGCGGCGAAGCGCAGTTGAAGACGGTCGAGGGCGAGCCGCTGACCGTCCAGACCAAGGGCAAGAAGGTCTACGTGACCGACGCCAAGGGCAGCACCGCCACCGTCACCACCGCCAACGTGATGCAGTCGAACGGCGTCATCCACGTCATCAACGGCGTGCTCCAGCCCTGATCGTTTCGGGCCCTCGGCGCCACTGACGGAAACGCCCGCGATCCGGAAGGATCGCGGGCGTCACGCGTTCAGGGACGAGCCGTCGGAAAGGTCGTCAACTCACCCGATTGAGGCGCCGCGCGCCCTCGAAGCGGTTCAGGAAGCGCGGCTCCTTCTCGGGCGCGATGCGGATGGCGAGGTGCATCGTGCCGCCCTCCTCCTCGCGCCGGTCGAGCACCTCGGCATTCTCGTAGAGCCAGTGCAGGGCGGCGCCGTCCTCCGGCGGGAGAACCACCGCGAAGGTCGAACGCTGGCGCGCGATCCGCGCCTCGATGCGCGCCGTCAGGACACCGAGCCCCTCCCCCGTCAGGGCCGAGACCAGCACCGGTGCATCGCTGTCCCGATCGCTGCGGCCCTGTCCGCTGAGATTCAGGAGGCGGGTTCGCTCATCCGCATCGAGGAGATCGGCCTTGTTCCAGACCTCGATGATGCGCGAGGCCGAAGTCTCGATCCCGAGCTCGCGCAGAACGGAGCCCACATCCTCCGCCTGGGCGGCGCTGTCCACGTGAGACACGTCGCGGACATGGAGCAGGATGTCGGCGTGGATCACGTCCTCCAGGGTCGCCCGGAAGGCTGCGATCAGGGAGGTCGGCAGCTCCGAGATGAAACCCACCGTGTCGGAGAGGATCACGGTCTCGCCGTGCGGCAGCTTCGTCGCCCGCGCCGTCGGGTCCAGGGTCGCGAACAGCATGTCCTGCGCCATGACCTGGGCCTTGGTGAGGGTGTTGAACAACGTCGACTTGCCGGCATTGGTGTAGCCCACGAGGGCCACGATCGGGTAGGGCACCCGTGCCCGGCTCTGTCGGTGCAGGCCGCGGGTGCGGGTCACGCTGTCGAGCTCGCGCTCGATCTTCGTCATCCGTTCCTGGATCATGCGCCGGTCGGCCTCGATCTGCGTCTCACCGGGACCGCCGAGGAAGCCGAAGCCGCCCCGCTGGCGCTCCAGGTGGGTCCAGGACCGGACGAGGCGGCTCTTCTGGTAGGCAAGATGGGCATGCTCGACCTGCAGCGTGCCTTCGCGAGTCGAGGCGCGCCGGCCGAAGATCTCCAGGATCAGGCCGGTGCGGTCGATGACCTTGCAGCCGAACGCCTTCTCAAGGTTGCGCTGCTGCACCGGCGACAGGGCGCAGTCCATCACCACGAGACCGATCTCGCGGGCGCGAATCACGCCGGCCAGCTCCTCGACGCGTCCCTTGCCGAGATAGGTTGACGGGCGGATCCGCTGCACCGGCGCCACGATGGCTTCGACGACGTCGAGCTCAATGGCGGCCGCGAGCCCGGCGGCCTCGTCGAGGCGCGCCTCGGTCGAGCGCAAGGCTTCCGGGCTGCCGTCGGAATTGCCTCGGGCGGCGGCGGCGCGCCCGAGATAGGGTCCGACGACGAAGGTGTGGGTTGCCGCCGCGATGTCACCCTCGGGGGCGGCCATCGCCTGGAGCCGGGCTTCGCCGGGCGTCATCGGTTCAGTCATGAAGTTCTTTGTTCAACCCTGTCCTGCGTGTCTTCAGGACAATGGGCGCTTGCCGGCCCCAGACAAGGGCGCGGCAAACCTTTCCGGCCGGACGGATGCAGTTTCCCGCGCGCTCAGGCCTTGTCCGGCGCCGTTTCGTCGGGCTCGAACAGCTGCACCGGGTGCCCCGGCATGATCGTCGAGATGGCGTGCTTGTAGACGAGCTGCGAATGGCCGTCCCGCCGCAGGAGCACGCAGAAATTGTCGAACCACGTCACCACGCCCTGAAGCTTGACGCCGTTCACGAGGAAAATCGTGAGCGGAATCTTGTTCTTGCGAACATGGTTCAGGAACGTGTCCTGGAGGTTCTGAGCGCGCTCGCCCGCCATTTTTTCTTATCCTTGGTTCGCATCGCCGCCCGCCGTAATGACGGGTTCTCGTCCGTTGGTCTCGCATGCCCCGACCCGCTGCGCAGCAGGGCGACGGTGCGGGAACATTACACGTGTATCGCGGTCGCGATGCAAGTGCATCGCCGCGGTGTTCTCAGGGGCCGATCCCGAGCGACTTGAGTTTTCGGTGGAGTGCGGAGCGCTCCATGCCGATGAACTCCGCCGTGCGGGAGATGTTGCCGGAGAATCGGGCGATCTGCGCGATCAGGTACTCGCGCTCGAAGATCTCGCGGGCCTCGCGGAGCGCCAGGCTCATCAGCTTCTCGCCGCCCGACCCGTTCGGCGTCGTCGGCACCAGGGCGCCGATCTCGGTGGGCAGCATCTCGGAGGTCACTTCCTGATCCGGGTCCGTGTGGGTCAGGATCATCAGGCGTTCGACGTTGTTGCGCAGCTGGCGGACGTTGCCGGGCCAGTCGTGCGACTGGAGGACCGCCATGGCGTCCTCGGCGATGCGCCGACGCGGCAGGCCGGTCGCGCCCGAGATCTGCTCCATGAAGAAGGTGATCAGTTCGGGCACGTCCTCGCGGCGCTCCGACAGGGATGGCACCCGGATCGGCACCACCGAGAGGCGGTGGAACAGGTCCTCCCGGAAGCGGCCCCCGGCGATCTCCTCGGCGAGATCGCGCGACGAGGACGAGATGATGCGGACATCCACGTGCACCCGCGTCGTGCCGCCGACGCGCTGGAAGTTCTGATCGACCAGGACGCGCAGGATGCGGTTCTGGGTCTCGCGCGGCATGTCTGCGACTTCGTCGATGTAGAGCGACCCGCCATGGGCCTCCTCCAGGGCACCGACCCGGCGCGCCCGGCCCTCCCCCGCCTCGACGCCGAACAGCTCGGCCTCCATCGTGTCCGGTGTGATGGTGGCGGCGTTGATGACCACGAAGGGCCCGTTCGCCCGGGCCGACAGGGCGTGGAGGGTGCGTGCCGAGAGCTCCTTGCCCGAGCCCGGTGCCCCGAGGATCATCACGCGGGCGTTGGTCGGCGCCACCCGCTCCACGGTCTGGCGCAGCTGGTTGACCACCACCGAGGCGCCGACGAGCCGGCTGGCCTGACCCGACCGGGCCTTGAGGTCGCGAACCTCGCGCTTGAGGCGCGAGGCTTCGAGGGCGCGCTCGGCCACCAGGATCAGCCGGTCGGCCTTGAACGGCTTCTCGATGAAGTCGTAGGCGCCGGCCTTGATCGCCGCCACGGCGGTCTCGATGTTGCCGTGGCCCGAGATCATCACCACCGGCAGGTCCGGGTGGCCGGCCTTGATCTGGTCGAGAACCTGCAGGCCGTCGAGGCGCGAGCCCTGCAGCCAGATGTCGAGGAAGACGAGGTGGGGCCGACGGGACTCGATCGCCGCCAGGGCCTCGTCCGAACCGCCGGCGGTGCGAGTGCGATGGCCCTCGTCGTCGAGGATACCGGCCACGAGGTCGCGGATGTCGGCTTCGTCGTCGACGATGAGGATATCGGCGCTCATGACTGGATCTCCGCGATTGGGGGGGCCGTCCGCGCGGCGCCCTTCTCATCCTGCGCAGAGGGGTTGCCCTCCGGCGGCGTGTGGTTGGCTGAGTCTCGGACGGGGGCGGCGCTGGTGTCGCGCGGGACGCGCAGGCGTACGCGCCCTCCCCGACCTTCCGGATTGTCGTTCAATTCGATCCCGCCGCCATGCTCTTCGAGGACTTTGCTAACGATGGCCAGCCCCAGGCCGGTGCCACCCTCGCGGGTGGTCATATAGGGCTCCAGCAGCCGCTGGCGTCCCTCGATGGGAAATCCCTTGCCGTTATCCGTGACCTCGATGATCACGAACCCCTCTTCGAGGACGAGGCGCACGTCGACCTTGCCCTGGCCGAGTTCGGCCTCCGGCACGGCCTGCACCGCCTCGACGGCGTTCTTCAGGATGTTCGTGATCGCCTGGGACAGCAGGCGGATGTCGAACGCGGCCAGGATCGGCTGATCGCCGTCCTCGCCGAACGAGAATTCCATGTCGGGATGCGCCACCCGCATCATGAAAAGGTTCTGGCGCGTGATCTCGCTGAGGTCGTTCTGCGCGATGGCCGGCTTCGGCATCCGTGCGAAGGACGAGAACTCGTCGACCATGCGCTTGATCTCATCGACTTGGCGCACGATCGTCGCCGTGCACTGGTCGAACACCTCCTTGTCGGTGGTGATGACCTTGCCGTACTTGCGCCGGATGCGCTCGGCCGAGAGCTGGATCGGGGTCAGCGGATTCTTAATTTCATGGGCGATGCGCCGGGCGACGTCCGCCCAGGCCGAGGTGCGCTGGGCCGAGACGAGATCGGTGATGTCGTCGAGGGTGACGACGAAGCCGCGGGCGCCGCCCTGAGCCTGCTCGCTGGTGACCCGAACGGTCACGGTGCGCTCGCGACCGTCCCGCGTGAGCTGGATCTGCTGCTGCAGGGTGCGCAGGCGCGCCTCGCCGCCCTCTGGGAACAGCGCCTGCAGCTCGGGTACCGCCTGGGTCAGGGGTTTGCCGACGATCGCGTCGGCCGAGAGCCCGAGGGTGCGCTCCACCGACGGATTGGCGATGGTGACGTGCCCCGCCGCGTCGACACCGAGGACGCCGGGGGAGACGCCAGCCAGCACGGCCTCCGTGAATCGACGGCGCCGGTCGATGAGATCGCTGGCTGCCGTCAGACCGTCATGCTGGCGGCGCAACTCCTGCGTCATCTTGTTGAAGCTCTCGGACAGGTGCGCGAGGTCGCCGTCGCTCTTGCGGGCCGGGACCTGGGCGTAGAAGTTGCCCGAGGCGACCTGGTCGGCGGCGTTGATCAGGCGTCGGATCGGCGCGACGAAGCGGTTGGCGAAGTTGAGGCCGAACCACACCGCCGAGAGCAGGGCGATCAGGGCGATCAGCACGAAGACCGAGGCGAAGCTGATCTGGATCGAGCGCTTCAGCGAGTCGTAGGTCAGGTACTCGGCGGCGGCCGCCCGCGACACGCCTGGGAACTCGATGGCGAGCTGGCTCACCTCGCGCTGCACCAGCAGTACGGCGCCGTCGTAGGCCGGCATCCGCAGGAGGGCGGCGAAGATGCGCCCTTCGCTCGGTACGAGGCAGATCGGATCGGTCGATTTCGCCGCGTCCTCGAAGGCCGCCGCCGAAGGCAGGCGGCGTTCCTTCAGGGTATCGATCTTGGCGCGCGCCACCACCTCGTTCGGGCCGCGCATGATCTCGGCCACCGGCAGGCCGAGGGCCGTGGCGCGGGTGGTGAGGAAGCTCTCGAACCAAGCGCGATTCACGTCGAAGTTCGGCCGCGCCCGGGTGAGGTCGTCGGCCAGGATGCGGATCTCGCGCGCCAGGCTCTGGCACTGGTTTTCCTGATAGGCATCCGCCACCTCGACGGATTTGAGAACCACGTCGCGGACCCGATCGGTGAAGCCGAGCGACAGGCCACGATCAATGGTCACCGCCGCCACCACTGCGAGGAGCACGGTCGGCAGGATGGCGATCAGGCTGAACAGGCCGACGATGCGGGTGTGCAGGCGGGCCACCGCGGCATTCGTCCGCCGCGCGTAGAGGAAGACCCGCGCCTCCCAGGCGATGATCACCACGAGGCCGAGGACGAGGAAGACATTGATGCCGAGGAGGGTCAGTCCCACCGTCGGCGTCGGCGTGACCCGGATCACGCCGGCCAGGATCAGAAAGGTGGTGATGGCGGAGACCAGCGCCGTGATGACCACCAGCGCACCGATCAGGCCTGGGCCGCGCGGCGGGGGACGCACCGTCATGGGTGATCGGTCGGTCCCGCCGGTCTCCGCTGGATCGGCGGAGCCCGAACCCTCCCGGGAGGCCTTGGAATTGTGGGACGAGCGGAGCCACGGCATTGCTGATGCGTCGCCACAACAGTGTGGCGAAATTAATACGAATTGGGCACGGAGGAGGGTCGGAATCTTCTAGAAGGCGAGGCGCCGCTTGGGCCCGAAGCCGCCGTCTGCGCCGGTGGGCCCGGCGCCCAGACCAGCCCGACAACGATCGACGCCCCGTGTAAATACATTATCCTCCAGCGCATCCTCACGCAGAGATCACCATGTCCAACACCCCTGTCTTCGCTTCGGCCGCGGTCGCGGCGCCCCACCGCCTCGCCGCCCAGGCCGGGCAGCACGTCCTGGCGCAGGGGGGCAACGCGATCGAGGCGATGACGGCCATGGCCGCCGCCATCGCGGTGGTCTACCCGCACATGAACGGGATCGGCGGCGACGGCTTCTGGCTGGTACGCGAACGCGGCGGGCGGGTGCGCGGCATCGAGGCTTGCGGCCCGGCCGGCCAGAACGCCACGATCCGGCGCTACCGGGAGAAGGGCTATGAGGTCCTCCCGTCCCGGGGCCCGGATGCGGCGCTCACCGTGGCGGGCGCCATCGGCGGCTGGCGCCTCGCCCTCGACCTGTCGAAGGCGCTGGGTGGCCGCCTACCCCTCTCCACCCTGCTCGCCGACGCGATCCGCCATGCCCGGGACGGCGTCGCGGTCTCGCCCTCGGAGGCGCGCTACGTCCCGAAGGAGCTCGACACGCTCCACGACCAGCCGCACTTCGCGGAGACCTTCCTCGACGGCGGCAAGCCGTTCGCGGCTGGCGCCCTCCGCAAGCTGCCGGTGCTCGCCGGCACTCTGGAGCAACTGGCCCATGCGGGTCTCGACGACTTCTACAAGGGTGACCTCGGGCGCGAGATCGCCGCCGACCTCGAGCGCCTCGAAACGCCTGTCACCCGGGCCGACCTCGAAGCCTATGCGCCCCGTGAACGCGCGCCGCTCGCGATCCGCCGCCGGGATGCCATGCTCTACAACTTCCCGCCGCCCACCCAGGGCATCGCCGCGCTGTTGATCCTCGGCATCTTCGACCGCCTTCGGATCGACCGGCCCGAGACCACCGCGCATTACCATGGGCTGATCGAGGCCACGAAGCGCGCCTTCGCGATCCGCGACCGGATCGTGACCGACTACGATCGGCTGGCCGTCGACCCCGCCAGCTTCCTGACGCCGGAGCGCATGGACCGCGAGGCGGCACAGATCGACATGCGCCGGGCCGCGAGCGTGCCCCTGCGCAACCCCGGCGAGGGCGACACCGTCTGGATGGGTGCCATCGACCGCGACGGCCTGGCAGTGTCCTACATCCAGTCGATCTACTGGGAATACGGCTCCGGCATCGTGTTGCCGAAGACCGGCATCCACTGGCAGAACCGGGGGACCTCGTTCTCCCTCGACGCCACGGCGGTGAACCCACTGGAGCCCGGCCGTCGCCCGTTCCACACACTGATTCCGGCCCTCGCCTGCTTCGACGACGGCCGCGTGATGTCCTACGGCAGCATGGGCGGCGACGGGCAGCCGCAGTTCCAGTCGCAGATCTTCGTGCGCTACGCCGATTACGGCATGGACCCGGCGGCCGCCGTCGACGCGCCGCGCCTTCTCTACGGCCGGACCTGGGGGGCCGAATCCCTCACCGTAAAGGTCGAGGACCGCTTCGACCCGGCCTGCATCGCCGCGCTGCGCAAGCTCGGTCACGAGATCGAGGAACTCGGCGGCGCCTACATCGACTCCCTCGGCCATGCCGGCATGCTCGTGCGTCACCCAAGCAACGGCGCGATCGCCGCGGTCCACGATCCGAGATCCGACGGTGGTTCGGAGGGGCTGTAACTTCCCCTGATCTTCGCGGCTGGGTTGCGTCATAAGACGAGATGGAACAACGACTTGGCACCATCCTTGCGAAGGCCGGTCCATCGCAAGGAGCGAATAATGGATACGACCCTTTCCCGCCAACGCTGGCTGCAACTCGGCCTCGGGCTGATCGCCATGATGGCGATCTCCAGTCCGCAGTACGTCTGGACGCTCTTCACCAAACCGCTGATCGCGACGACCGGCTCGACGCTGCCGCAGATCCAGTGGACCTTCACGATCCTGATCGTGCTGCAGACCTTCTTCTCGCCGGTACAGGGCTACCTGATCGATCGGTTCAGCCCCAAGCTGATGATCGCGCTGGGGGCCGCCCTGTCCGGCCTCGGCTGGGTTCTGGCTGCCCGGGTCGACACCCTTCTGGGTGTCTACGCCACCTATGGGCTGTTCTGCGGCCTCGGCACCGGCATCGTCTATGTCGGCATCGTCGGCCTGATGGTGAAGTGGTTTCCCGACCGGCGCGGCTTCGCCGTCGGCGTGGTCGCGGCCGGTTACGGTATGGGCGCCATGCTGAGCACCTTCCCGATCAGCGACATGCTCACCGCATCGGGCTACCGTCACACGCTCACGGTGTTCGGCATCGTGCTCGGAGCGATCGGAGCGCTCGCGGCCCTCGGTCTGCGCGCACCGCGCGCCGGTGAGGTGCTGCCGCCCCCGGCCGTCAACCTGTCGACCTGCGTCCACGACACCCCCCCGCGGGTGATGCTGCGGACGCCGCTGTTCTGGCTGATGTTCGTGATGATGACGATGATGTCGACCGGCGGCCTGATGGTGGTGGCCAACTTCGCCTCCTTCGCCCGCGACTTCGGTGTCGCCGATTCGATCATCTTCGGCTTCGTTGCCCTGCCCTTCGCGCTGACCTTCGACCGCATCACCAACGGCCTGACCCGCCCGTTCTTCGGCTGGGTCTCCGACAAGATCGGTCGCGAGAACACCATGGGCATCGCCTTCGCGGCCGAAGCGGTGGCGATCGCCCTGCTCCTGGTGTTCCGCGAGAACGCCTACGCCTTCGCGCTGCTCTCCGGCGTGGTGTTCTTCGCCTGGGGCGAGATCTTCTCGCTGTTCCCCTCGATCCTTACCGACACGTTCGGCACCAAGCATGCCACGACGAATTACGGCTTCCTCTACATGGCCCAGGGCATCGGCTCGCTCTTCGGCGGCCCGATCGCGGCTTGGATCTACGCCGTGCAGGGATCGTGGCTGCCAGTCTTCGCGATCATCATCACCCTCGACGTGCTGACCGCGATCCTCGCCTACTTCGTGCTGAAGCCGATGCGTCGGCGCTGGCTCGACGGAAGCGTCGAACCGGTGCTCGTGGGCAAGCCCGCCATGGCCTGATAGGCGACACAGCGAGAGCGCGGCGGCGACGCGGACGGGGCAACCCGTCCGCGTTTCGCTGTGCGGGGATCGTCAGGGCCGATGGGCGATCGGCCGAGGCGGTCCGCCCTCGGGGGTTACCCAATCCTGTGCGTTCCGGAGGCGAATGCCGCTGGCGTGCAGGCTCGATCGCCAGATCGGCGCGAGCGGGGTGAGACGGGGCAGCATGCGAAGCTCCACACCCGCCATCGCCATTGCAGCCGGCAGATCGGGGAGGCTGTCACGGCTGTCCGGAATGACAGCGCGCCGCGAGACCCAGGTGCCGAGATCTCCGGCAGGCTCGAACGCTTCGGATGGCATCCCGTAGCGGTGGAGCGTCCCGGATCGGATCCGGTCCATCCAGGCTTCCTCCACATAGGCGACGGCGCGGCCCGCGACGTCTCCGAACCAGGTCCGCCGGTCCTCCGGCGAGGTCTCGGCGGTCGGCCAGATCACGATCCGGGGACAGTCGCGGGGGAAGAGGTAGAGCAGGCTGTAAGCAGCATCGATCGCCCAGACCAGGGGGCCGTTCAGCCAGGCCCGGTCCGGACCGCGATCGATGGGGACCCGAACGGGACGCGGCACGAAGAGCCGGATCGCCGGATCCTCGCTGAAGTGGAACAGGCCGGGTGCGCGCCCCGCGGCGTCGCCCGGGCGGGTCACCGCGCGTTGCGGAAGACCTGCAGGTCGAGGTCTCGGACCTTCTTGCGCAGGGTGTTGCGGTTCACGCCCAGTAGCTCCGCCGCCCGGATCTGGTTGCCGCGGGTGGCGGCCAGCGCCGCACCGATGAGCGGCCCTTCGATCTCGCGCATGATGCGGTGGTACAGGCCCGGCGGAGGCAGCGTGTCCCGGTATCCGCTGAAATACTCGGCGAGGTGGCGCTCCACCGCGCCCGACAGCGTCTCGGCCTCGCCGGGTGGCTTGCGGGCGCCGGCCGCGCCGTTCGGCTGGCTCTGGGCCAACGGTAGGGTGTCGAGCTCGGCCTCGATGACGGGCCCGGTGATCGTCTCCTGCGGGTAGAGGGCCGCGAGGCGCCGGACGAGGTTCTCCAGCTCGCGGACATTGCCGGGCCAGCGATAGCGCTTCAGCCGCTCCATCGCCTCGCCGTCGAGCTGCTTGCGGCTCAGGCCCTCGCGCTCCACCAGGATGAAGAAGTGGCGGATCAGGTCGGGCACGTCCTCGGAGCGCTCGCGCAGGGCCGGCAGGCGCAGGGGCACCACGTTCAGCCGGAAGAACAGGTCCTCGCGGAAGATTCCCTGCTGGATCGAGACCCGCAGGTCCTTGTTCGTCGCTGCGATGATGCGGACGTTGGTCTTGATCGGCACCCGGCCGCCGACGGTGGTGTACTCGCCCTGCTGCAGCACGCGCAGGAGGCGGGTCTGCGCCTCCATGGGCATGTCGCCGATCTCGTCGAGGAACAGCGTGCCGCCCTCGGCCTGCTCGAAGCGGCCGGCCGAGCGCGACAACGCGCCGGTGAAGGCTCCCTTCTCATGACCGAACAGCTCGGATTCGATGAGGTCGCGCGGGATGGCGGCCATGTTCACGGGCACGAACGGGCCGGTCCGGCGCCGTCCGTAATCGTGCAGCGCCCGGGCGACGAGCTCTTTGCCGGTGCCGGACTCGCCGGTGATCATCACGGTGAGGTCGGTCGGCATCAGCCGGGCCAGCGCCCGGTAGATCTCCTGCATGGCCGGCGAGCGCCCGACCAGGGGGATGTCCTCGTTGCCCGGGTCGGCCCCGGCGGGTGCGGTGCCGCGCGGACGGGACAGGGCGCGCCCGACGATGGCGATCAGCTCCTTCAGGTCGAAGGGCTTGGGCAGGTATTCGTAGGCGCCCCGCTCGGACGCGCGGATCGCCGTCATGAAGGTGTTCTGAGCACTCATGACGATGATCGGCAGCTCCGGCCGCACCCGCTTGATGCGCGGCAGCAAGTCGAAGACGTTCTCGTCCGGCATCACCACGTCGGTGATGACGAGGTCGCCCGCGCCTTCGGCGACCCACCGCCAGAGGGTGGCGCAATTGCCGGTCGAGCGGACCTCGTACCCGGCCCGCGACAGGGCCTGGTTGAGGACGGTGCGGATGGCGGCGTCGTCATCCGCGACGATGATGTGTCCGTTGGGCATGACGCGACTCTACAGCTCCGCGGACGATTCGCGCCCGTCGCGGGCGCTCGACATGGGGAGAAGAAGGCGGAACGTGGTTCGGCGGGGGACCGGATCGCACTCGACGATCCCGCCATGGTCGCCGATGATCTTGGCGACCAATGCAAGTCCGAGGCCGGAGCCTTGCGCCTTCGTCGTGACGAAGGGATCGAACAGGTCGGGCAGCAGGTCCGCCGAGACGCCGGGACCGTTGTCCCGCACAGCGACCTCGATCGGCAGGCTGACGCGCTCGCGCGACCCCGGCACCTGCAGGCGCAGGCCGGTGCGGAAGGCCGTCGACAGGGTGATCTCGCCGTCGACCGCGTCGGCGCCGATGGCCTCGGCGGCGTTCTTCACGAGGTTCAGGATCACCTGCACGAGCTGGTCTCGGTTGCCCAGCACCGGCGGCAGGGAGGGATCGTAGGTTTCGACGAAGCGGATATGGCGGGCGAAGCCCGACTGTGCCGAGCGCTTCACCTGGTCGAGCACGCCGTGCACGTTGACCGAGCCGCGCTCCACCGGGCGCTCGTCCCCGAACAGCTCCATGCGCTCGACGATGCGTACGATCCGGTCGGATTCGTCGCAGATCAGGCGGGTCAGGAGACGATCGTCCTCGTTGCCCGACTGCTCGAGGAGCTGGGCCGCCCCGCGGATGCCCGCGAGCGGGTTCTTGATCTCGTGGGCCAGCATGGCGCCGAGCGCCACCATGGAACGTGCCGCGCCCCGATGGGTAAGCTGGCGGTTCATCTTGTCGGCGATGGTGCGTTCCTGGAGCATGAGGACCACGGCTTCCTCGTCGTCGCCCAGGGGCGTCGCGAAGACGTCGACGCTGCGCTCGAGGCCCGAGCGCGGCTGCACCAACTCCACCCCGTACTCGCTGACGCTGGCCCGGCGCCGCCGCACCTCCGCCACCAGGGCGATGATCGGCGAGGCGAAGGGGATGATGTCCGAGAGGCGCCGCCGCTGCATCAGCCGGGCGGAATGATCGAAGAAGGTCTCGCCGGCATGATTGACGTGGAGGATGTGGTCGTCCGCCCCGACCGTCAGGACCGGCAGCGGCAGGGCGTTGATCACCGCCTCGTTGGTGGGGATGGCGTCGGGTCGCATGGCACCGCCGCGCCCCGAGATCGGCTTGTCCGAGCTCATGCGGCCTCCCCGATGGCGTGCGGCAGTATCCCGCCGCAATCCGCGCCGAAGGCCCGGGCCAGGAGGGTGGTGGCGACCGCCGGGTCCGTGGTGGTGAGAAGGCGCATCCGATCCTCGGCCGAGAGGCCGCCGCCGGCCTCCGCATAGGCTGCCAGGTGCTTGCGGGCGTGGCGCACGCCCATGCGCAGGCCGTAGAGGGCGAGGAGGCCTTGATAATGCTCCACCGCCAGGGCGGCCTTCTCGGCACCCGACAGGACGGGCGCGGGCTGGCCCGCGAGGCCGGCGGCGAGGGCGCCGACGAGCCAGGGCCGTCCCACCGCCGCCCGCCCGACCATCAGGCCGGCGGCGCCGGAGCGCGCGAGGCAGGTTCGCGCCTCGGCGAGGGTGGCGATGTCGCCGTTGGCGATGACCGGAATGGCCACCGCCTCGACCACGGCGCGGATCGCGACCCAATCGGCCTGGTCCTTGTAGAATTGCTGCCGCGTCCGGCCGTGCACCGTCACGGCGTTCAGCCCGAGCCTCTCGGCCCGGCGCGCGAGGTCGGGGGCATTGAGGTTGGCATGGTCCCAGCCGAGCCGCATCTTCACCGTGACGGGGACCCGCACGGCCCCCCGCACGGCGGCGAGGATGCGGGTCGCCCCCTCGATGTCGCGCATCAGCGCCGAGCCCGAGGCGACGCCGGTCACCACCTTGGCCGGACAGCCCATGTTGATGTCGATCACGTCCGCCCCGTTGGCTTCTGCGATGCGCGCGGCCTCCGCCATCGGCTCCGGGGCGCAACCCGCGAGCTGCACGATGTGCGGATCGACGCCGCTGCCCTCCGCCCGCAGCCGAGCTTCCTGGTCGCCGCGGGCGAGTTCCGCGGCGGCCACCATCTCGGAGACGACCGCGCTCGCACCGAGGCGTCGCGCGATGCGTCGGACATGCAGGTCGGTGACGCCGGACAGCGGCGCCAAGAGGACCGGAACGGGTCGCTCGCCGCCGGGGGGCGCGAGGCCACCCTCGGTCTCCGACCCGCGGAGAAAGCTCAAATAATCATCAGCGCACATTGTGCTCAACAAATAGACAAAACGGCAGGCCGCGCAAGCGATTCCCGGGATTTGATTTCAGCTTCTCCCGCGCTTAAACGACAGACCGCCCATCGGTGGGCCACCGAGCCATTCGCATCGCGCGCGCGTGGGGATTGGTCGGAGCGCGAATCTTCACACACCCGAAGCGCGGGAGCATACCCATGTCTGGTACCGCGTGGAATGCGGCAGCGGTGGTCGTCGCCGCCGGCCGCGGCATCCGCATCGGGGGCGACACCCCGAAACAGTACCGCCGCGTCGGCGGCCAGGCGGTGCTGACCCGGACGCTGGCGGCCCTGGCGGCCCATCCGGGCATCGGCCGAATCCAGCCGGTGATCGCCCCGGACGCTGCGGACTTCTATCGCGCCTGCCTCGACGATCTCGACGCCGCCATCCGGGACAAGCTCGCCGATCCCGTGCCCGGCGGCGCCACCCGCCAGCAATCGGTCCGCGCCGGACTCGAGGCCCTGGACGGCACCGGCGCACCGGATCTCGTCCTCGTTCACGACGCCGCGCGTCCGCACGTGGATGTGGCCCTGATCGAGCGCGCCCTCGTGGCCGGCCGCGACCATCGCGCCGCCGTGCCGGGCATCGCCGTCACCGACACCATCAAGGTGGTGGAGGACCTCGGCGACGGCACCGGCCGGGTCCGCGAGACGCCGCAGCGCGAGGGCCTGCGCGCGGTTCAGACGCCCCAGTCCTTCGCCTACGGCCCGCTGCGCGACGCCCATCGCCGCGCGGCCGAGGCAGACCTGCACGCCTTCACCGACGACGGGGCCCTCGCCGAATGGGCCGGCTTAGCCGTCGTCGTCTTCGAGGGCGACCCGCGCAACCGCAAGATCACCCAGCCGGCCGACCTGATCGAGGCCGATCGCGGCTTCTCCGGCCAACACCCCACCGCCCTGAGCGAGGCCCATCCCATGACCACCTACGTCACCCGCCTCGGTACCGGCTTCGATGTCCACGCCTTCACGGAGGGCGACCATGTCTGGCTCGGTGGCGTGAAGATCCCGGCGGACCGGGGCGTCCTCGCCCACTCGGACGGCGACGTCGCCCTCCACGCCCTCACCGATGCCCTGCTCGGTGCAATCGCGGACGGCGATATCGGCACCCATTTCCCGCCGAGTGACGAGCAGTGGCGCGGCGCCTCGTCCGACCGCTTCCTCGCCCATGCGGTGGACCTGGTGCGAGCGCGCGGCGGCAAGATCGACCACCTGGACATCACCGTCCTGGCTGAGGCCCCGCGCATCGGCGCGTATCGCGAAGCCATCCGCGCCCGCATCGCCGAGATCGCCTGCGTGCCGCTGAGTTCCGTCTCGATCAAAGCGACCACCACCGAGAAGCTCGGCTTCGTCGGCCGTGCCGAGGGCCTCGCCGCTCAGGCCGCCGCCACGGTGCGGCTGCCCGAGATGACGGCCGAGCTCAACGCCGCCGACGAGACGGCCGAGCGCCGCGCGTGATCGACGATCCCGCCCTGCTGGCCCGGGCGGAGGCGCTTGTTGCCGCCTACGCGGCGGCGGGCCTGACGGTCGCCACGGCCGAATCCTGCACCGGCGGCCTCGTCGCCGGGCTGCTCACTGCGATCCCGGGCTCCTCGGCGGTGGTGGAGCGTGGCTTCGTCACCTACTCGAACGCCGCGAAATCCGAGTGCATCGGCGTACCCGCCGACCTCATCGCCGCCCACGGCGCAGTGAGTGCGCCGGTGGCCCGCGCCATGGCCGATGGGGCCCTGGCCCATGCCCGCGCCAGTGTCGCTGTTGCGATCACCGGTATCGCCGGGCCCGGCGGCGGCAGCGCCGACAAGCCGGTCGGCCTCGTGCATTTCGGTCTCGCCGCCAGGGGCAACACCGTGCGCCACCTGGAGCGTCGCTACGGTGACCTCGGCCGCACCGAAATCCGCCGGCAGGCGGTGGCCGATGCGCTCGGCCTCCTCGAATCGGTCCTCGCACCGACGTCTTGAAACCGACACGCCCGACTGCCAGGATGCCACTCACGGCGCACCCACGCCGTGTTCGCCCGCGAACCCAGGGGAGGCTGCATGACATCGATATCGTTCGCCGCCCCGGCCCGCCCGCGCCGCGTGCGCCTGCCGGTCTGACGTCGCCGCGCGCCTGAGCGCGCCAGCGCGTCCCCGTTCCGTCCCCCCTTCTTCGGCCACTCGCTGCGGCGCCCGGGCCGTCCACGGAGTCGGCGCGCGTTCCGCGCCGTGATCGCGTCCATGATTCTCGACCGCCTGAAAGGCGCGAAGGCCTATCGGGCCGTTCTCGCGTTCCTCGTCCGCCAGTGGCGCAGTCGGCTCCGCCTCCTCGGCGGTGTCGTCGCGGCGATCGTCGGATCGACCCTGGCCGACGTGTTCCTGCCCCTGTTCGCCGGTCGGCTGGTCGATGCGCTCTCGGCCGTCGACCGCGCGTCGGCCCGCTTGGATGCCCTCGTCGCCTTCGCCGCCATGGGCGGCCTCGGGCTCGTCACCCTAGGTCTACGTCACGTGGCTTGGTCCCTTGTGGTGCCGCTCACCCTCTCGACCATGCAGACGGTGGCGCAGGCAGGCTTCCACCGGGTTCAGCGCCTTTCCACCGAGTGGCACGCCAACAGCTTCTCGGGCTCCACCGTGCGCAAGGTCTCGCGCGGGATGTGGGCCCTCGAAGGCCTGAACGACACGCTGTTGCTGGAACTGCTGCCGGCCTTCGTGGTGCTCGTCGGCACCATGTTGCTCCTCGGCTTGCAATGGCCCGTGATGGGGCTGGTGATCGGCCTCGGCTCGCTGATCTATCTCGGCATCGTCGTGGCCCTCGCCACGCGGGTCATCGCACCGGCGGCCCAGCTCTCCAACGTCTGGGATTCCCGGCTCGGCGGAGCCCTGAGCGACGCAGTCGGGGCCAATGCGGTGGTCAAGGCCTTCGGCGCCGAGGCGCGCGAGGATGCGCGCCTCGCGCGGCTCCTCGGCAAGTGGAACCGGCGCACGCACCGCACCTGGATGCGGATCACCTGGAGCATCACGGCGCAGTTCGCGCTGCTCCTCCTGCTGCGCACGGCGATCGTCGGCACGGCCCTGTGGCTGTGGTGGACGGGGGCGGCGACTCCCGGCGACGTGGCGTACGTGCTCACCACCTACTTCGTGGTGCATGGCTACCTGCGGGACATCGGCAGTCAGATCAACCGGGTGCAGCGGGGGGTGAACGAGATGGAGGAACTCGTGGCCCTCGAGGCCGAGCCCTACGGCGTCGCGGATCGGCCGGGCGCCACGGCGCTCGTCGCAAAGGGCGGCGACCTCCAGTTCGACCGCGTCACCTTCCACTATGCCGGGCACGCGACGCCGCTCTATCGCGACCTCTCGGTGCACATTCCCGCCGGGCAACGGGTCGGGCTCGTCGGCCGCTCGTGCTCCGGCAAGACGACCTTCGTCAAGCTGGTGCAGCGCCTCTACGACGTCACCGGCGGTCGTGTCTGCATCGAGGGGCGGGACGTCGCCGGCGTGATGCAGGCGTCCCTGCGCGCCCACATCGCCATCGTGCCGCAGGAGCCCGTCCTGTTCCACCGGTCGCTGGCCGAGAACATCGCCTATGCCCGCCCCGGGGCCTCGGCGGACGAGATCGCGCGCGCGGCCCGCCTCGCCAACGCACACGACTTCATCGCCCGCCTGCCTCAGGGCTACGCCACTCTGGTGGGCGAACGCGGCGTCAAGCTCTCGGGCGGCGAGCGCCAGCGGGTGGCGCTGGCCCGCGCCTTCCTGGCTGACGCGCCGATCCTCATCCTCGACGAGGCCACGTCCAGCCTCGACTCGGAATCGGAGGCGCTGATCCAGGAGGCCATGGAGCGGCTGATGCGCGGGCGCACGGCCATCGTGATCGCGCACCGGCTCTCCACCGTGCGGTCCCTCGACCGGATCTTCGTCTTCGACGGCGGCCGCATCGTCGAGGACGGCACCCACGACCACCTGCGGGTTCGGCCGGGGGGACGCTACCGCGCCCTGTTCGAGCGCCAGGCCAGCGGCGGCGTGGCAGCGGCGTGAAGGGCGGCGCGGCTCAGGCCGCGCCGTAGACCCGGTTCGCCCGCGCCTCGAAGGCGTCTGTGAACTTGCGGAAGGCGCGATCGAACATCGTGCCCATGAGCATCCCGAGCGTCCGGCTCTTGAACTCGTAGGTGATGAAGAAGTCGATCGTGCACGCCCCGTCCACGGCTTCCTTGAAGGCCCAGCGGTTCTCGAGGTGGCGGAACGGGCCGTCGATGTACTCGGCGACGATGAGCAGGTTCTGGGGGTCGAGGGTGACGCGCGTGGTGAAGCGCTCGCGGATCGCCTTGTAGCCGACGCCCATCTCGGCCACGAGCACCTCCGTGCCGTCCGCCCCCGGCTGGCGCCGGAGCACGCGCAGGGATTCGCAGAGGGGCAGGAAGTCCGGGTAGCGCTCCACGTCGGCCACGAGGTCGTACATCTGGCGCGGCGAGTGGCGCACCGCGCGGTTGATCCGGAATGAGGGCATCGAGACTCTAGGCGTTGGCGATGCGGGCGAGACGGGCCGCCTTCAGCTTTGCGAAATCCTCTCCGGCGTGATGGGAGGAGCGGGTCAGGGGCGTCGCCGAGACGAGGAGGAAGCCCTTGGTGTAGGCGGTGGTTTCCAGGCCCCTGAACTCGTCCGGGGGCACGAAGCGCACCACCTCGTGGTGCTTCTTGGTCGGCTGGAGGTACTGGCCGATGGTGAGGAAGTCGACATCCGCCGAGCGCAGGTCGTCCATGAGCTGAACCACCTCGTTCCGTTCCTCGCCGAGGCCGACCATGATGCCGGACTTGGTGAAAATGGTCGGGTCGAGTTCCTTCACGCGCTGGAGCAGGCGCACCGAGTGGAAGTAGCGCGCGCCGGGGCGGACCGTGAGGTAGTTACCCGGCACGGTCTCCATATTGTGGTTGAACACGTCGGGCCGGGCCGCGACCACGATCTCAAGGGCGCCGGCTTTGCGCAGGAAATCCGGGGTGAGCACCTCGATGGTTGTGGCGGGGCTGCGCGCGCGGATCGCCCGGATGGTGCGGGCGAAGTGCTCGGCGCCGCCATCGGCGAGATCGTCGCGATCCACCGAGGTGATCACCACGTGGTGCAGGCCGAGCTTGGCAACGGAATCCGCGACCTTGTCGGGTTCGCCCACATCGAGGCCCTCCGGCAGGCCGGTGCGCACGTTGCAGAAGGCGCAGGCCCGCGTGCAGGTGTCGCCCATGATCATGAAGGTGGCGTGCTTCTTCTCCCAGCACTCGCCGATGTTGGGGCAGCCGGCCTCCTCGCAGACCGTGACGAGGCCGTGCTCGTGGACGATCCTGCGCGTGTCCTCCCAGCCCTTGGAGCCGGGGGCCTTCACGCGAATCCAGTCGGGCTTGCGCTGAATCGGCTTATCGGGCCGGTGCGCCTTCTCGGGGTGGCGCGGACGCTGGTCGTTACGAAGGAGGTCGAGGACGACGGCCATGACAATCCACGGGATTCGCCCGCGAGACGCCGGCGCGTGCCCAGGACTTAAGGCGTGACGCCCCCGACCGCAAACCCGCCGCGGCGGAACGGCGCGACAGGGGCCGTCGTTCGTCAGCTCCGCCGCCGGCTCAATACCGGCGTCCGGCCACCGTCGGGTCGATCGTGGCCATGAGGATCGCGCCGACCGTCGCCGAGATCGGGTTGTGCGAGAATCCGAAGATCGGGATGGGCCGCTTGTGGGCGAGGCCGTTGCCGAGCCAGCCGCAGAGGATCCCCGTCACGAAATCGGCAAGGCGACCCATGTTCGCCGCGGTCAACCGCTCGGCGAGCCATCCCGCCAGCGCCCCGACGACGATCGCCATGAGCAAGGCGACGCCGGGCTGACCCAGGGCGCCGTAGACGTGTCCATCCAGCGCGGGCTCTCCTGTGCGCGGCACGCGATCGTTCCGGTCGGCGGGCGCTCGGGTGTCGCCTTGGCCGGCGGCTTGCGAGGCGGGCGTTCGGCGCGGCCTCGGAGGGGCGGCTGTGCCGCTTGGGTCGTAGCGCGGGATCAGGTGTGGATTACCTTCCCGTATGCATCCAGCACACTCTCGTGCATCATCTCGCTGAGCGTCGGGTGCGGGAAGACCGTGTGCATCAGGTCTTCCTCGGTGGTCTCTAGGTTCATGGCGACGACGTAGCCCTGGATCAGCTCGGTGACTTCGGCGCCGATCATGTGGGCGCCCAGCAACTGGCCGGTCTTGGCGTCGAAGATCGTCTTCACCAGGCCGTCCGGCTCGCCCAGCGCGATGGCCTTGCCGTTGCCCGCGAAGGGAAACCGGCCGACCTTCACGGCGAAGCCCTGCTCCTTGGCCTTGGCCTCGGTGAGGCCCACCGAGGCGATCTGCGGCTGGCAGTAGGTACAGCCGGGGATCTTGGCCTTGTCCATGGCGTGGGTGTGCAGGCCCTTGATCGTCTCGACGCAGAGCACGCCCTCGTGCTCGGCCTTGTGGGCGAGCATCGGCGGCCCGGCGACGTCGCCGATGGCGTAGACGCCGGGCACATTGGTGTGCCCGAGGCCGTCGGTGACCACGATCCCGCGCTCGACGGTAACCCCGAGAGTCTCGAGGCCGATGCCCTCGATGTTGCCGACGACGCCCACCGCCGAGATCAGCTTCTCCGCCGTCAGTTGCTGGGACTTGCCGTCCCCCGTCTCGATCGTCGCCGTGACGGCGTCGGCGGATTTCTCCACCTTCGTCACCTTGGCGCCGGTGAGGATCTTGATGCCCTGCTTCTCGAAGCGCTTACGGGCGAGGCCCGCGATCTCGGCGTCCTCCACCGGTAGGATCTGCGGTAGCAGCTCGATCACCGTCACCTCGGCGCCCATGGTGCGGTAGAACGAGGCGAACTCGATGCCGATGGCGCCGGAGCCCATGACCAGCAGGCTCTTCGGCATCGTCTCTGGCACCATGGCCTCGTAGTAGGTCCAGATCTGCTTCTTGTCCGGCTCGATGCCCGGTATGGCGCGGGGCCGCGCTCCGGTGGCGACGATGATGTGCTTGGCCGAATAGGCGCCCGCCGCCAGAGCGCCCTTGGGTGCCGGGGCGCGGGTGGTCTCCTTGACGGTGACTTGGCCCGGCTGATTACCCTTGGCGGCCGCCGTGATGGTGGCCTCGCCCCAGATTACGTCGACCTTGTTCTTTTTCAGCAGCATGCCGACGCCGCCGTTCAGCCGGGTCGAGACCCCGCGCGAGCGCTTGACGATTGCCGCGGTGTCGAATCCGACCTTCTCGGCCGACAGGCCGTAATCGGAGGCGTGCTGCATGTAGTGGTAGATCTCGGCCGTGCGCAGCAGCGCCTTGGTGGGGATGCAGCCCCAGTTCAGGCAGATGCCGCCGAGATGCTCGCGGTCCACCACCGCCGTCTTGAACCCGAGCTGCGCCGCCCGAATCGCCGCCACGTAGCCGCCGGGGCCGGCGCCGATGATGAGGATGTCATAGGTGTCGGCCATTGGGCGCTCCTACGTCCTCCACGCACTGGGAGGGACCGGGGTGGGGGTGGTTCAGCCGTATTCGCCAGGCGGACGCTCTGTCCCGCCTAAACCAGCATCCCCATGGGGTTCTCGATCAGCGCCTTGAACGCCGAGATCAGTTCGGCGCCCAACGCTCCGTCGAGGACGCGGTGGTCGCAGGACAGGGTGGTGGTCATCACCTGGGCGACGGCCGGGGCGCCGTCGCGGACCACGATGCGCTTTTCGCCCGCACCCACCGCCAGGATCGAAGATTGCGGCGGGTTGATCACCGCCGTGAAGTGCTTGATGCCGAACATGCCGAGGTTGGACACGGAGGTGACGCCACCCTGGTATTCCTCAGGTTTCAGCTTCTTGGCCCGCGCCCGGGCGGCGAAGTCCTTCATCTCGTTGGAGATGGTGGAGAGCGTTTTCTGGTCGGCCCGGCGGATTACCGGCGTGTACAGGCCGCCGTCGATGGCGACCGCCACGCCGACCTCGGCATTGTCGAAGCGCAGGATCCGGTCCTCGGCCCAGACGGCGTTGGCCGCCGGCACCCGCATCAGGGCGAGGCCCATCGCCTTGATGACGAAGTCGTTGACCGAGAGTTTGAACAGAGGCTTGCCGTCCTTGGTCTTGCCGGCGCTCGTGTTGAGCTGTTCGCGCAGGGCCATCAACGCATCGAGCTCGCAATCCACCGTCAGGTAGAAGTGCGGCGCCAACTGCATCGCCTCAGTGAGGCGTTTGGCGATGGTCTTGCGCATGCCGTCGAGGGGGACTTCCTCGTAAGTGCCCTTCGGGTAGAAGCCGCGTACCTGGTCCGCGGAGAGGCCGGCGGGGGGCGCCGCCTTGGCGGGGGGCGGTGCGGCCTGTGCGGACGCCGCCTGCGGGGTCTCGACGGGCTTCGGCGCGGCGGCGGGGGCCGCCTTGCCGGTTCCGGCCGCGAGCGCCGCGCGGACGTCGCGCTCGATCACCCGCCCGCGCGGGCCGGAGCCCGTCACCGCACCGAGATCGACCCCTTCCTGCTTGGCGATGCGGCGGGCCAACGGCGATGCGAAGACGCGTCCGACCTCGTTCGAGGGCGCGGCGCCGGGGCTCGCGCCCTCGCTCTTGCCACCCGTGGGCTTCGCGCCGTCCGGGGCCTCGTTCACCCGGGCGTAGGACATCGTTCCGCCGCCGGGCGTGGCGTTCTCGGCGGTCGCCTCCGCCTTGGGGGATTCGGCCTTCGAGGCCTCGGCGCCCCCGCCGCCGGGGGCCTGCACGCTGGCCGGGTCCTCGCCGTCCGCCGCGATGATGGCGATCAGGTCGTTCACCGGCACGTCGGCCGTGCCCTCGGCCACCAGGATCTTGGCAAGCACGCCCTCGTCGATGGCCTCCACCTCCATGGTCGCCTTGTCGGTCTCGATCTCGGCGAGCACGTCGCCGGACTTCACCGCGTCCCCCTCCTTCTTCAGCCACTTGGCGAGGTTGCCCTTCTCCATCGTGGGCGACAGGGCGGGCATCAGGACGTTGATCGGCATGGGGGGGAAATCCTGATCGTCAGCGGGCGGTATCGGGGGAGCGGCGGTCAGTTCAGTATCGGCGCGTCGGGGTCGAGGCTCTCGGCTTCGAAGCCGGCGCGGATGCGCGCGAAGGCGTCATCCTCCGACATCTCGGTCTCCAGCGCGTAGACCCGCGCCGCCTGACGGGCGAGATCGGCGAGGAGGCGCCCCCAGGTGGCTGCGTCGTCGAAGGAGCGCCGCAGGGCGATGCTCACGGCCCCGTCGACGACGCTGGCGCGAAGGACCTCGACGCCACCGTTCTCGAGGGCATCCGGCGGGGCGGACAGTTCTTCGAATTTGTCGGTCATCATCTCGTCTCCGGTCTCTCCCCGGACGGGGAGAGTGGGAGGGGAACGCGCGCGGCCCTCAGCGGTAGCAGACCGCCTTTGCCGCCTCGATCACCTCGGCGACGTTGGGGAGCGCCAGCTTCTCGAGGTTGGCGGCGTAGGGCATCGGCACGTCCTTGCCGGTGACGCGCAGGACCGGGGCGTCGAGGTAGTCGAAGGCATCGACCATCAGGCGGGCCGAGATCTCGGCGCCGATGCCCGATTGCGGGAAGCCCTCCTCCACGGTGACGCAGCGGCCGGTCTTTTTCACCGATTCCACCACCGTGTCGGTGTCCATCGGGCGCAGGGTCCGCAGATCGATCACCTCCGCCTCGATACCCTCCTCGGCGAGGGCCTGCGCCGCCTTGAGGGCGTAGGTCATGCCGATGGAGAACGACACGATGGTCACGTCGGTGCCGGGACGGTGAATCCGCGCCTTGCCGATCGGCAGCACGAAGTCGTCGAGCTTCGGCACCGGGAAGCTCTGTCCGTAGAGGATCTCGTTCTCGAGGAAGATGATCGGGTTGGGATCGCGGATGGCCGCCTTGAGCAGGCCCTTGGCGTCCGACGCGGTGTAGGGCGCGATGACCTTCAGGCCGGGCACGTTGGAGTACCAGGCCGAGTAGTCGTGGCTATGCTGGGCACCGACGCGGGCGGCCGCACCGTTGGGGCCGCGGAACACGATGGGACAGCCGAGCTGGCCGCCGGACATGTAGAGGGTCTTGGCCGCCGAGTTGATGATGTGGTCGATCGCCTGCATGGCGAAGTTGAAGGTCATGAACTCCACGATGGGACGCAGGCCCGTGAAGGCCGCGCCGACGCCGATGCCGGCGAAGCCGTGCTCGGTGATCGGGGTGTCGACGACGCGGCGGGCGCCGAACTCCTGCAGCAGCCCCTGCGTGATCTTGTAGGCACCCTGGTACTCGGCGACCTCCTCGCCCATCACGAAGACGGCGTCGTCCTTGCGCATCTCCTCGGCCATGGCGTCGCGCAGGGCCTCGCGGACGGTCGTCGAGACCATCTCGGTGCCCTCCGGAAACTCCTCCATGACCGGCGCCGGCGCCTTGTTGGTGATGGTGGCGGGGGCCGCCGGGGCCCTGGGCGCGTCGTCGCCGGTCTTGGCGCTCGGGGCCGGCTTCTCGGCTTGGCCCTCGGCCTGCATGTCGGGCGCCGGAGCGGGCTGCGCGGACGTCTCGGGTTTCGGGACACCGCCACCAGCGGACGCTGCCGAAACGTCCTCGCCCTCGGCGGCGATGATCGCGATCGGCGTGTTGACCTTCACGCCCTCGGTGCCCTCCTCGACGAGGATCTTGGCGAGCACGCCCTCGTCGATGGCCTCGACCTCCATGGTCGCCTTGTCGGTCTCGATCTCGGCCAGCACGTCGCCGGATTTGACCGGGTCACCCGCCTTCTTCAGCCACTTCGAGAGCTTGCCCTCCTCCATGGTCGGGGAGAGGGCGGGCATCAGGATGTCGGTCGCCATGAAATACTCGTCGATCGAAGATGAGGCGGTCAGCCCTTCGGAGACGGGGGGTGCGGCCGCATGCGCGGGATGCCGCCCCGTCTCCGACACATGATGGGTCTCAGGCGCGGGCTTCCAGCAGGATGTCGGTCCACAGCTCGGACGGATCCGGCTCGGGATCGTGCGTGGCGAACTCGGCGGATTCGTTCACGGTCTCGCGCACCTTGGCGTCGGTGGCCTTCAGCTCGGCTTCGGGCACCCCGTGCATCTCGATCAGGCGCTTGCGCACCATTTCGATCGGGTCGTGCTCCTCGCGCATCTTCGAGACCTCGTCCTTGGTCCGGTACTTGGCCGGGTCGGACATCGAGTGGCCGCGATAGCGGTAGGTCTGCATCTCGAGGATGTAGGGACCCTCGCCCGAGCGGGCGTGCTGGATCGCCCGGGTCGCGGCCTCGCGCACGGTGCGCACGTCCATGCCGTCCACCTGCTCGCCGGGGATGCCGAAGGAGATGCCGCGCCGGGAGAAGTCGGTCTGGGCCGAGGCGCGGGCCACCGAAGTGCCCATGGCGTAGCGGTTGTTCTCGATCACGTAGACCACCGGCAGCTTCCAGAGCTGCGCCATGTTGAAGCTCTCGTAGACCTGGCCCTGGTTGGCCGCACCGTCACCCATGTATGTCAGGCTGACGTTGCCGTTCTTCTTGTAGGCGTCGGCAAAGGCCAGCCCCGTCCCAAGCGAGACCTGGGCGCCGACGATGCCGTGGCCGCCGAAGAACTGCTTTTCGCGGGAAAACATGTGCATCGAGCCGCCCTTGCCGCGGCTGTAGCCGCCGCGCCGGCCGGTCAGCTCGGCCATGACGCCCTTCGGATCCATGCCGCAGGCGAGCATGTGGCCGTGGTCGCGGTACCCGGTGATGACCTGGTCGCCGTCGACCGAGGCCATCTGCATGCCGATGACCACCGCTTCCTGCCCGATGTAGAGGTGGCAGAAGCCGCCAATCAGGCCCATGCCGTAGAGCTGTCCGGCCTTCTCCTCGAAGCGCCGGATCAGCAGCATCTCGTGATAGGCGTGGAGATCTTCCTCGCGGGTGAACTGCGGCGCGTTCGGGGCCGGCGCGTGGGTTTCGGCCGCGCCCGTGGGCTTCGCCCCCCCGGATCGCTCAGCCCCCGCCCGGCTTGTGTCGGAGGCGGCTTGGCCTGCATCCTTCGCGGCATCCATCGGCAACTCCCCGGGACCATCTGTTCACCGGGGGTTCTAGGGCACGCCCGAAGTGAAAGCGAGGCCGCCCGCCCGACAGAACGGGGAAGTTGTCAGTTGCGAAGCGCCTGCGCGGGCGACGGGTTTCGCCGTCCGGGGCCGATCAGGGATCGATGATGACCACGTCGTTGGCATGGACACGGCCGAGCATGACGCGGGCGCGCTCCTCCAAGAGGTCGCGATCGATCTGATCGCTGCGCAGCAGGGCCACCCGGTGCTCCCAGATCGCCCGGTCCGCCTTGGCGGCGTTGAGCTCCTGATTCAGGGCGCGGGCCTGGACCTTGAGGGCGCGCTTGGCCTCGAGGCCGCGGTTGCCGCTTTCGGCCTGATGCACGAAGAAGCCCACGACGAGTCCCGACACGGCGTAGAGGCCGAGGGGCATCAGAACAGCACGGACGCGACGACGGACCACCATGCCGGCACGATGCACCCACAGGGTTAAGGAAGTGCTGACGGAACCGCGAAGGGTCGCCCTGCGCAGGGGGGCCCCGAGCCGATGATGCGCTTCGATCTGGTCGATCTCTCGCTGTTCCGGCACGTGGTGGAGGCGGGCTCGATCACCCACGGCGCGGCCAGGGCGAATCTCGCCCTCGCCGCCGCCTCGGTGCGCATCCGCGCCATGGAGGAGACCCTCGGGGCCGCGCTGCTGACGCGGGGGCGCCAGGGGGTGGTGCCGACGCCGGCGGGGCGGTCGCTCCTCGCCCATGCGCGCGGGCTCCTCGACGGGATCGACCGGATGCAGGAGGACCTGGCCGCCTTCTCGGGCGGCACGGTGGGGCAGATCCGCCTCGTCTCGAACACCAACGCCCTCACGGAATTCCTGCCCGAGGTCCTGAGCGCCTTCCTGGCCCGTCAGGCCGGTGTCAGCGTGGACATCGAGGAGCGGACCTCGGACGAGATCGTCGGGCTGGTGGCCGAGGGCTCGGCCGATCTCGGTATCGTCGCCGGCACCGTCGATACCGGCGCCCTGGAGACCTATCCGTTCCGGCAGGACCGCTTCGTCATGGTGGCGGCCACCGGGCACCCCCTGGCGGCGCGCGCCTCGGTCGCCTTCGCGGAGGTGATCGAGCATCCCCTGGTCGGCCTCGACCGGACCAGCGCCCTCACCCGCTTCCTGGCCGACAAGGCCGCACGCACGGGCCGGCCTCCGATGCGCCTCCGGGTGCAGTTGCGCAGTTTCGACGCGATCTGCCGGCTCGTGGCCTGCGACGTCGGCCTCGGCATCGTCCCCGAGACCACTGCGGCCCGTGCCGCGCGCACCATGGCCCTCGCCATCGTGCCCCTGGAGGATGCCTGGGCCCTGCGCGATCTCACGATCTGCCTGCGCTCGCTGGACGATCTGCCCCGGTTCACGCGGGATTTTGTGGCTCACCTGCGCGGTTGAGGCGGCTTTCCGACCCCGGGGGCTCCCATCCGGGGCGCGGCTTCGGTACAAACCGGCTCGGGCTCCCGTTCGAGGGCGCCATTGTTCGGGGGAGTTCGCCGGCCACATGCAGGATTCGACGTCCTCCGCGCCCGACACCTCCCTGGTCGATCCCGACGTCCACGTGGAGAGCTTCCGGCAAGCCCGCGAGGCGCGCCGGCTGGAACTCGTCGAGGATTACGTCGAGCTCATCGCCGACCTGATCGGCGATGGCGGCGAGGCGCGGCAGGTGGATATCGCCGCGCGCCTCGGCGTGGCCCAGCCGACCGTCGCCAAGATGCTGAAGCGCCTCGCCGAGGACGGCCTCGTTCAGCAGCGCCCCTATCGGGGCGTCTTCCTCACGGAGGCCGGGCAGGCCCTGGCCGTGCAGAGCCGCGAGCGCCACCGCATCGTCGAGCAGTTCCTCTGCGCGCTCGGGGTCAGCCCCGAGATCGCCCGCCGCGACGCCGAGGGCATCGAGCATCACGTCAGCGCCGAGACCCTGGAAGCCTTCCGTCTGTTCACGGCCAAATCCGCCTAGGGTCCGGTCGGATCCCGGCGGGGCCGGTCAGGCCGGGGTGGCCTGGAGCGGAGCCGCATGCTCGGGCATCGGCTCACCGTCCGGCACCACGTCCACCTCGACCTTGAGCTTCTGCGGGCCCGAGGCGGAAACGATGCCGTCGATGGGGGACACGTCGGTGTAGTCGCGTCCACGGGCCACGACGATGTGATCGTCGCACATGCCGATGCCGTTGGTGGGGTCGAGGCCGATCCAGCCGTCCCCGCACCAGACCGAGACCCAGGCATGGCTCGCATCGGCGCCGCGCAGGCGCGGACGACCGGCGGGCGGGATCGTCCGGAGGTAGCCGCTGACATAGGCGGCCGGCAGGCCGAGGCCGCGCAGGGCCGCGATCATGATGTGGGTGAAGTCCTGGCAGACGCCTGCCCGGAGGGCGAAGGCCTCGGCGAGGGGCGTGTGCACGGTGGTGGCCTTCGCGTCGAAGGTGAAGTCCGCCCGGATCCGCTGCATCAGGTCGAAGGCGCCGCCATAGGCGCTCCGGCCCGGGGGAAAGCTCGCCCGGGCATAATCCGTCACCTCCGGCACCAGCGGCACGCGCAGGCTCGGGAATTGGAAGTGCACCGGCCGGTCCGGGCCGAGGCCGCGCCCATTCACCGCCTCGTCGCGCACCTGCTCCCAGGGGCGGCCGGATTCCGCCGGCGGCGGCGGATCGCGCTCGACCCGAACCCGTGATAGGGCCTCCACCCGCAGTTCGGTGTGGGGCGTGTCGATCGTGACCGCGGTGGCATCGAGACCGAAATAGTCGCGCCGGACGATGCGGGTCCGCGGATCGGGCGTTATCGTGAGGCCGCTCTCCAGCACGGTCTGCCCCTCCCCGTCGCGCGGGCGCAGGCGCAGGGTGCAGCGGGCGAAGCGCACGGGGCGGGCGTACCGGTATGTGGTGAGGTGGCGCAGCGTATAGATCACGCGAGCCCCACGAGCTTTTCCGGGCGCAGGGCATGCGGCCCGTTGGGGAAGTAGCGGGTGGCCACGGCGTCGGCGAGGCCCTCGACCTCGTTCTCCAGGCGCATCAGGGCGGCGCCGTCGAACTCCGCCGCCTCGCCGGTGGCGAACTCGGCCAAGAGCTTGGCGGCGATGCGCTGGTGCGGCTCGGGCAACCCGTCGGCCCGCAGAACCGGAAGCTGGCCGAGATGCCGGGTGATCGCCTCGAGCTGGAAGGCGACCGAGCGCGGATTGAACGGATCGAGGAGCACCATGTCGCGCACCGGATCGAGGGCCACCCCCTGCAGGTAGCGGGCACCGAACGAGACATGCGAATCGCACAGGGACAGCATCACGCCGAGGTCCTCGGCGCTGGCGCCGTCGCCGGCGAAGCGGGTGGCGAAGCTCAAGGTGTTGATGGCGCGCTCGATCCGGCGACCGAGATCGACGAAGTGCCAACCGGTGGTGCGGTTCATGTTCTCCTGGGCGAGACCCGACAGGGCCGCGATGTGGCTGAGGGCGCGTTCGGCGAGGCCCAGGAGCTGCGCTTCCGGCAACGCCTGCCCGGCCTCGATCTCCAGGACCTCCTTCAGGTCCGCCAGCGCCCGCCAGGCTTCGCCGGAGAGACGCTCGCGCAGGGTCGCGGCGTTGATCCGCGCGGACAGGCTGTGGCGCAGGGCGGAGCCGTGGGCGTCGTGGCCGCCGAGGGCCTGCTGGGCCAGGGCCGCGGTGGGCAGGTCGGGGGCCTCGATGGCCCCCCACTCGTCGAGGAGTGCACGAATGCGCAGCGCGGTGGGCGCCTTCGCGTCGCCCGCCATGTCGGCGATCACGGCGGAACCGACGCTGCCGAGATGCGCGAGGACGAGGCGGATCACCGCCTCGGCCCGCTCGACGTAGCGCCCGAACCAGAACAGGTTGTCGGCCGCCCGCGAAGGCAGGTGCCCGGCGATCCGGCGCACCCGCGCCGGCCCGGTCTGAATCAGGGTGACCGGCTCCACGGGATCGCGCGACAGGATCCAGACATCGGCCGACTTGATGCCGGCGCGCATCTCAAGAGGCTCGACATCGGGCCGCTCCGAGATGCGGCAGAAGCCGCCCGGCATCACGCGCCAGCCCTCGGGCGTCGCCGCCGCGAAGACCCGCAGCACGAAGGGCCGCGGCACCAGGCGCAGGGAGCCGCCGCTCGGGTCCCAGGCCGGCATGGTGGCGAGCGGCATCGTCTCCTGGGCGACGTAGTCGAAGGGCCGGTCGCGCAGGGCCGCGCGCAGGCGGTCGCGTTCGGCATCGAGGGCATGCGGGGCCAGGATCGCGTCGCGCACGGCTCCCTTCGGAGGCGTCGCCACCGGACGCAGGCTCAAGCTGTCGAGCCGGTCGCGGATCTCGGCCAGCGCCCGCGGATCGCCGCACCACCAGGTCTTCGGCCCGGCGAGTGTCAGGTCCCGCCCGAGGAGATGCCGTGCGATGCCGGGCAGGTAGGCGGCGAGCGCACCGGATTCGAGGATGCCCGAACCCGGCATGTTGCCGACGACGAGGTTGCCGTTGCGCAGGGCTTCCACGATGCCCGGGACGCCGAGGCGCGAGGCCGGGTTGAGCTCCAGGGGGTCGAGGTAGTCGGAGTCGATGCGCCGCCAGAGCACGTCCGCTCGCTTCAGGCCGGAGACGGTGCGGATGTGCAGGGCTCCGTCCTGCATCACGAGGTCGTCGCCCTCCACCAGGAGCAGGCCGAGATAGCGGGCGAGCGCGGCCTGCTCGACATAGGTCGAGCTGAAAACCCCTGAGGTCAGGAGGCAGATGCGCGGGTCGCTGCGCTGCGCACCCACCGCGAGGCCATCGCGAAAGGCCTGGAAGAAGGCGGCCAGGCGCTCGACCTGCAGGTCGGCATGAAGGTCCGGGAAGGCGCGGGTGAGGACGAGCCGGTTCTCAAGGGCGTAGCCGGGCCCGGAGGGCGATTGCGTCCGGTCGGCGAGCACCCGCCAGCGCCTGTCGGGCCCGCGCGTCACGTCGGCGGCGTAGAGCTTGAGGAAGCGGCCGCCCGGCGGCGTGACGCCGACCAGGGGACGCATGAATTCCGGGCTGCCCGCCACCACTGCGGCCGGCAGCAGGCCCTCGGCCACGAGGCGCTCCGGGCCGTAGAGGTCGGCGAGGATCGTCTCCATCAGCGCGGCGCGCTCGACGATGCCGGCGCTCAGCGTCTCCCAGTCCGCCTGTTCGAGGACGAGCGGCAGCGAGCCCAGCGGCCAGGCATGCTCGCGCTTGTCGCCGTAGATCCGATAGGAGATCCCGGTGTCGCGGATGCGCCGGACCGCCGAGATGAAGCGGGCGCCGATCTCGACCTCGTCCATACCGCCGAGCTGATCGAGGAATCGCGGCCAGGCCCCCTTGGGACGGCCCTCGTGATCCATCAGCTCGTCGGGGACGTCCCGATGTGGCCGGTATGCGGAGGTCCAGCGCGCGAGGCGCTCGGCCCGTCCCTGTATCTCCGCCGCGGCCGCTGCGCTCATGGGAGGGTGAAGCCCGGGGGTGCGGGGGTGCGCAGGTCGAGCGTCATCGGAAACTCGCGATTGGTCTCTTCGGGCGGCATCGCGATCTTGCCGGGGGTGTGGCCGTGGGCCTGGAAGCGCGCGAGGCGACGCCCCTCCGCCTCGTAGGTGTTCACCGGGAAGGTCTCGTAGTTGCGTCCGCCCGGATGGCTGACATGGTACCGGCAGCCGCCCAGCGACCGGCCGCTCCAGGCGTCGAGGATGTCGAGGGTGAGCGGCGAGTGCGCGGGAATCGTGGGGTGCATCGAGGAGGCGGGCTGCCACGCCTTGAAGCGCAGGCCGGCCACCGCCTCGCCGGCGGTCCCGGTGCCGGTCATCGGCAGGCGCCGGCCGTTGCAGGCGATGACGTGCCGGCCGGGCACGTAGCCCTCGACCTTCACCTGCAGACGCTCCACCGACGAGTCCACGTAGCGCACGGTTCCCCCGATCGCGCCCTCCTCGCCCAGCACGTGCCAGGGTTCGAGAGCCTGGCGGAGCTCCAGCTTCACGCCGCCCTGCTCCACCGTTCCGAAGACCGGAAAGCGGAACTCGCGCTGCGCCACGAAGGCCGCCGGGTCGAAGTCGTAGCCGGCCGCCCGGAGGTCTTCCAGCACGCCGAGGAAATCGGCCCACAGGAAGTGGGGCAGCATGAAGCGATCGTGCAGGCCCGTGCCCCAGCGGACACAGCCGCCTTCCTGCGGCTCGCGCCAGAGCCAGGCGACGATCGCCCGCAGCAGGAGCTGCTGCGCCAGGCTCATGCGCGGGTCCGGCGGCATCTCGAACGAGCGGAATTCGAGGAGCCCGAGGCGCCCCGTGGGGCCGTCCGGCGAGTAGAGCTTGTCGATGCAGATCTCGGACCGGTGAGTGTTGCCGGTCACGTCCACGAGGATGTTGCGGAAGATGCGATCCACGAGCCAGCGCGGGATGTTGGGCTCGTCGGGCTTCGGCACCTGCGCCATGGCGATCTCGAGCTCGTAGAGCCCATCGTGGCGCGCCTCGTCCATGCGCGGCGCCTGGCTCGTCGGACCGATGTAGAGGCCCGAGAACAGGTAGGACATCGCCGGGTGGCGCTGCCAGTACAGCACCAGGCTCTTCAGGAGGTCGGGCCGGCGCAGGAACGGCGAGTCGTCCGGTGTCGCGCCGCCGAGCACCACGTGGTTTCCGCCGCCGGTGCCGGTGTGTCGGCCGTCGGTCATGAACTTCTGCGCGCCGAGGCGGATCTGCCGGGCATCCTCGTAGAGGTCGGTGGTGATCCGCACGGCGTCGCGCCAGGCCGCGGCGGGATGCACGTTGACCTCGATCACGCCGGGATCGGGCGTGACTTTGATGACGTTGAGGCGCGGGTCGAAGGGGGGCTCGTAGCCTTCGATGTGGAGCGG
Organism: Methylobacterium sp. Leaf94; assembly: GCF_001426045.1. NCBI lineage: Bacteria > Pseudomonadati > Pseudomonadota > Alphaproteobacteria > Hyphomicrobiales > Methylobacteriaceae > Methylobacterium > Methylobacterium sp. Leaf94. The sequence continues at coordinate 278,124 of NZ_LMRM01000001.1, read as the reverse complement.
CTGCTTCAGCGCAGCGGCCGTCGCCTCGAGATGGCCCAGGAGCTCCAGGTACTCGTCGACCCGCTGCAGGGGCGGCATGAAGACGTGCAGGATGCCGTCGCGCGGCTCCACCGCGAAGGCGGTGCGGACCGCGACGCCGGTGACGCCGGAGCCGTTGACGGTCTCGGGGCCGGGATGGCCCTCGGGGAGCGGGGCGCGGGCTTCCAGCGTGTCCTGCGGCTGGTAATAGGGATAGTGCTCCGGCGGCACGAAGGGCAGCGAGGACAGGGGCAGGCGGTAGCCCACGGGCGAGTCGCCCGGCGTCAGGAAGGCGTGGCCCCGGCGAAAGTCCCACGGCTCCGAGATCCAGAGCCGGTCGGAATCGCTCGCCTTGCCGGTGGGCAGGCTCGCCAGCGGGAGGGCATAGCCCGCGGCCTCGCCGAGACCGCGCGCGAAGACCCGCGCCATGCGGGCATTGGTCTCCGGGTTCGGGTAGTGCGGCTCCGCCGTCGTGACGTTGGGGGGCAACTCGTCGCGCTTGTCGGACCAGTAGACCGGATCCTCGAAGGCCGGGAACACGTAGGCCCCGAGGCCGAGGCGCTTGGCGACTCCGTCGATCAGGGCCTTGGCCTTGTGGATGTCGGCGTCGCGGGGGCCGTCCTCGGGGGCGATCAGGCCGGCATCCTTCCAGACCGGCACACCGTCCCGGCGCCAGTACAGGGCGAAGGCCCAGCGCGGTAGGCTCTCGCCCGGATACCACTTGCCCTGGCCGTAATGCAGCATGCCGCCGGGGGCGAAGCGATCGCGCAGGCGACGGATCAGCTTGTCGGCGAGGCCGCGCTTGGTCGGACCGACGGCGGCGGCGTTCCACTCGGGCGACTCGAAGTCGTCGATGGAGACGAAGGTCGGCTCCCCGCCCATGGTCAGGCGGACGTCCTGCTCGGCGAGGTCGGCGTCGATGCGGTCGCCGAGGGCGTCCATCGCGGCCCAGACCTCCTCGGAGAACGGCTTGGTGATGCGCGGCGCCTCCGCCACGCGGGTCACCGTCATCTCGAAGCCGAACTCGACGCCCGCCGGTTCGGCGAGGCCGGAGATCGGCGCTGCGGAGGCGTGGTGTGGGGTCGCCGCCAGCGGGATGTGGCCCTCGCCGCAGAGGAGGCCGGAGGTGGCGTCGAGCCCGATCCAGCCGGCGCCCGGCAGGTAGACCTCGGCCCAGGCGTGCAGATCCGTGAAGTCGGTGGTGGTGCCGGCCGGCCCGTCGACGGCGGTGGTGTCGGGGATGAGCTGGATCAGGTAGCCCGACACGAAGCGGGCCGCCATGCCGAGGCGACGCAGGATCTGCACCATCAGCCAGGCCGAGTCGCGGCAGGAGCCGCTCTTCAGCGTCAGGGTCTCGGCGGCGGTCTGGACGCCGGGCTCCATGCGGACGCCGTAGGTGATCTCCTGCGCCACCTGGGCGTTCAGGGCCACGAGGAACAGGACCGTGTTCTGCTCGGCCGGGAGGCGCTCCAGGAAGGCATCCACCTCCGGCGCCATGGCGTCGTCGAGGACGAGGTAGGGCTTCAGCTCGGCCGTGAGGTCGTCCGCGTAGGTGAAGCCGCGGGTCTGGGCATAGTCTTCGACGAAGAAGTCGAATGGGTTGATTACCGACATGTCGGCGGTGAGGTCGACCTCGATCTTCAGCTCGGTGGTCTTCTCCGGAAAGACCAGCCGGGCGAGCCAGTTGCCGTTCGGGTCCTGCTGCCAGTTGATGAAGTGGTTCTCCGGCAGAACCTTGAGCGAGTAGGCCGGAACGGCGGTCCGCGTATGCGGCGCCGGGCGCAGGCGGATCACCTGGGGGCCCAGCGTGATCGGCCGATCGTAGGTGTAGTGGGTGACGTGGTGCAGGGCGGCTTTGATCGACACGGGGGCTCCCGCTGTGACTGGACAGGGCGCCGGGCGGGCGGATCGGCACGCGCCGGCGGCGGAGGGACGGGGCACCACCCTGCGGTGCTCCGAAGAAAGCTTCACCAGAGACATACGCCAACGGAGACCCGCAAGCGATGCCCTTGCGCGCGGGGACCCGGAAGGCCGCCCGCACGACGACCGCCCCATCCTCGCGCCGGGGGATGGCCAGGACGGGTACGGCCCGTGACGGCCTGCAAGTTTCGTGCTCCCGCGATTCGGCCATGCCGGCCGAGCCCCTGGGCCGGAACTTCGGTCCCCTCCCATGCTTTGCCACCGTATCGCGTGCGGATAGGCTAAGAGGGTTCCCTCGCGGGCGGCATGCGACGCTCCGCGGACAGACAGGAAAGGCGTCCCCCGACGGCTCCATGAAGATCTTCCAGTGCCAGGCTTGCCACCAGCCGATCAGCTTCGAGAGCACCCATTGCGAGAGCTGCGAGCGTCGGCTGGGTTATGTCTGCGACGTCCACGAGATGTCGGCGGTGGAGCCGGTGAACGGCCTCTGGCACGCCTACGCGAATCCGGGCCGCAAGTACCGGTTCTGCGCCAACGCGGATCACGACGCCTGCAACTGGCTGGTCCCGGACGATTCTCCCAACCGCTACTGCGTCACCTGCCGCCACAACCACGTGGTGCCCGATCTCTCCATCGCCTGGAACCTGACCCGCTGGCGCCAGATCGAGGCGGCCAAACACCGGCTGTTCTATTCGCTGCTGCGCCTCGACCTGCCGCTGATGACCCGCGACGAGAACCCCACCACGGGTCTCGCCTTCGATTTCCTGGTCGATCCGTCGGAAAGCTATCAGATCGGGCCACCCGTCCTCACCGGGCATCGCAGCGGTCTCATCACCCTCAACATCGCCGAGGCCGACGACGTCGAGCGCGAGCGGCGGCGGATGCTGTTCGGCGAGTATTACCGCACGCTGCTCGGGCATTTCCGCCACGAGATCGGACATTACTTCTGGAACGTGCTGGTGCGCTTCGACCAGAGCCTGTGGACCTTCCGGTCCCTGTTCGGGGACGAGCGGCTGAACTATTCCGGCGCCCTGCAGCGCCACTACGCCCACGGAGCACCGCCGGACTGGGAGGAGAGCTACGTCAGCGCTTACGCCACGGCGCATCCGTGGGAGGACTTTGCCGAGACCTGGGCTCAATACCTCCACATCGTCGACACGCTGGAGACCGCCAGCACCTTCGAGATGCATGTGCGTCCGCGCCTGCGCCACGGCTCGTCCGAGCCGGTGGTGATCGACTTCGACCCCTACCGGATGACGGATTTCAGCCGGATCGTGGAGGCGTGGCTGCCCCTCACCTACGCGGTGAATTCGCTCAGCCGCAGCATGGGCCAGCCGGCCCTGTTCCCGTTCAAGCTGACCCCGGCGGTGATCGCCAAGCTGTCCTTCGTGCACGAACGGATCGAATCGGTCCGCTGCATGGGCAGCTCCGATGCCGACGCGGATGTCCTCAAGGCGGTCATCACGGGCCTGCGCCAGAAGGTGGCGGCCCCCAACGCCTGAGTGCCCGGCCCCGATCGGACCCCCCGGGCGGTCAGGTCGGTTCGATGGCGCGCGGCCGGCCCTCGTCGTCGATGGCCACGAAGGTGAAGGTCGCCTCGGTGACCTGCTCCCGAAACTGGGTGCGGAAGCGCCGCGCCCAGGCCTCGACCTCGATCTTCATGGAGCTGCGCCCCACCCGATCGATCCGGGTGTAGACGCAGAGGACATCGCCGACCCGCACGGGCCGGATGAACGTCATCGCATTCACCGCGACCGTGACCGCCCGTCCCTGCGAGCGCTCCACGGCGGCGATCCCGCCGGCCTGGTCCATCTGCGACATGACCCAGCCGCCGAAGATGTCGCCGTTGGCGTTCGTGTCGGCTGGCATTGCGATGGTGCGCACCGTCAGGTCCCCGCTGGGGCGCCGCGCCTCGTCCGTCTCCGTCATGATCCCGCTCACGTCTCACCTTCGACCGCCAGCAATGTAGGCCGATGCCGGGCCCTTTGCCGAGGCATCGCGACCGCCTTCAGGGCATCACGTCGGCATATTTCAGGGCACCGGCCAGGATGATCGCGAAGGCGGAGAGAACGAGTTCGAGAGGAACCAATTTCCAGAGTGCGCGCACCTCGGCGCGGCGGGCCGCAAGGACGTTCATGGCGTAACCTCCGAAGCGAGCCGTTTCGATGACGGCCGTCTTCCAAGGCAGCAACTTATCGCATCCCGCCGGTGGGTCACAGCCATCGGCCTGAAGTTTACTGCTGAAAACGAGGACGGCCCGGCCCTCGTCGTAACGAAGGCCGGGCCGCGAAGGCTTTGCGTCCGTGTCGGGACGCAGCCGGTTCCTTAGTAGTAGAAGCGGCGCGGGCCGTAGAAGCGACGCGGACCATAGAAACGACGCGGGCCGTAGAAGCGGCGCGGGCCGTAGTAGCGACGGCCGTAGAAGGGGCGCGGGCCGTAGAAGCGACGCGGGCCATAGAAGCGGCGGCGATAGCCGTAATACTGAACCGTCTGCACAGCGGCCGGCGCAGCCTCGCTCTGGAGGGCGAGGGCAGGACCGACGGGGGCGGCCGAAGCGCCCTGTGGCGCGGTGGCGGCGAAGCCTAGGGCCAGCAGCGCGGCCAGCACGAGTTTCCTCAGCACGTTCTCAACTCCCTGAATTCTGTCGAGTCTCGACACACCGGCATCCCTCGTCGCGAGGCCCGGATGCAGCAAACGCACGAGGTGCGAAAGCGTTTCCCACGGCTCGGCAAGCGTTGCCGTGATGGTCAACGAAGCCCTGCGTGCGGTTCGTCACGCGATCTTCAGGGTCATGTCCACCGTCGGTGCATCGGCACTGCCCTTCACGAGGCCGATACCGTGCTCGCAATCCTCACGACGCAGATAGGCCTCCGCCGAATCTGCGACGACGTTTCCGTTCTGCGACCGCAGGCGCCAGCGCCATCCGCCGGCGGAATCCCGGTAGAGTTCAAACCGCATCGCTCATGCCTCCGAAGACGCCGGGCTCGGTACCCGGCCTGTTTGATGTGGCCCCGCGAAACGGCACGGCAATGCCCGGGGCATCGGACGCGAAAACGCCGCCCCGGAAACCGGGACGGCGCTCGAATGCGTCGGGTGTAACGGATCAGGAACGCGGGCCGCGATCCAGCCAGCCGATGGCGCGACCCTCGCCGCCGCCCTGCGGGCGCGGGGCCCGGGGGCGTTCGCCACGCGGCTCGGCGCGGGGCTCGCCCTGAGCGGCCGGCCGGCGATCGCCGCGGCCGTCCTGCGGACGGGCCGCACCGTCGGAACGGCTCGGGCGTCCGGAGCCACCGCGGTTCTCACCGCCGCGCCCCTCGAAGCCACGGCCCTGGCCGGGACGGCCGCCCGGGCGGCTGCTCGGGCGCTGGCCCTGGCGCTGGCCGGGACGCTGGCCGTTCGGCGCCGGACGGCGCTCCTCGGCCTGGGCGTTGTCCGCCGCCTCCTGGCGAGACGGCGGGGTGAAGCCCTCGGGGAAGGCGCCGACGGGGATCTTCTGGCGCGTGGTGCGCTCGATGTCCCGCAGGTAGGCCTTCTCCTCGTCGTTGCAGAACGAGATCGCGAGCCCGTTCGCCCCGGCGCGCGCGGTGCGGCCGATACGGTGGACGTAGCTCTCCGGCACGTTCGGGAGGTCGTAGTTGATGACGTGGCTCACCGCCTCGACGTCGATGCCGCGGGCGGCGATGTCGGTGGCGACGAGCACCCGGCAGGAACCGTCCTTGAAGGCGGCCAGCGCCCGCTCGCGCTGCGGCTGCGACTTGTTGCCGTGAATCGCCGAGGCGTTGATCCCGACCTTCTCCAGGCCGCGGACGACGCGGTCGGCGCCGTGCTTGGTCCGGGTGAAGACGAGGACGCGCTCGATCGCCGGATCGCGCAGGATGTGGTTCAGCAGGGCCTGCTTCGCCCCGGTATGGGCGAAGATGACCTCCTGGGTGACGCGCTCGGCGGTGGTGGCGACCGGAGTCACCGCCACCTGGACCGGATCGCGCAGGTACTGGTCGGCGAGGCTGGCGATGTTCTTCGGCATGGTCGCCGAGAAGAAGAGGCTCTGGCGCTCCTTCGGCAGCATCTTCACGATGCGCTTGAGGGCGTGGATGAAGCCGAGGTCCAGCATCTGGTCGGCCTCGTCGAGGACGAGGATCTCGACGGCCTCGAGGGTCAGCGAGCGACGCTCGATGAGGTCCATCAGGCGACCGGGGGTCGCGACCAGGATGTCGACGCCGTTGGCCAGCGCCTTCTCCTGACGGGAGATGGTGACGCCGCCGAACACCACGGTGTTGGTGAACGAGAGGTATTTTCCGTAATCGGAGAAGTTCTCCGCGATCTGGTTGGCGAGCTCGCGGGTGGGCGAGAGCACCAGCACGCGGCAGCCGCGACGGATCGCCTTGCGCGGGGTCTCGGCGAGGCGGTGCAGGATCGGCAGCGCGAAGGCCGCCGTCTTGCCGGTGCCCGTCTGGGCGATGCCGCAGAGGTCGCGGCCCTGCATGGCGGGGGCGATGGCCTGGGCCTGGATCGGGGTCGGGCTCTTGTAGCCGGCCTCTTCCAGGGCGCGCAGCACGGGCTGGGCGAGGCCGAAATCGGTGAATTGGGTCAAGGAGTCACTTTCAGGCAGCGGGACCGTGCCGGACGCCCTCGTGGCGAGGGAAATCGTCGAAAAAGGTGGTCGGTCCGTTGAGCTGGAGCCGCCCGCGTGCCGGGGCAGTCCGGGTGCATGCACGTTGAAGAGAGGGGCTCAGGTCGCGCGGGGCCCGCAGAAGCGATCCGGCAATCCGTCACGCAGCCCTCTCAAGCGGAACCATGACGGCCGCTGACGCTGCACCTGCGATATGATCCTTCGCGGGTGCGAAGTCAATGGCCACGTTGACGACGACACAGGCCGTTCGCGTTCATCGCCAACGTCGAGGGCGAATGGCGGACGAACGGATTGACGCGGCAGCAACACTGGCGTGTTACCTCGTCCCACCAGCCGGACCGCCCGGCACTTCACGGGGTCGGATGATCGCGCGCCATACCCTCACCTATGTCGGCTCGCGGGGTGTCGCCGCAGCCCTGAACATGGGCGCCCTCGCGGTATTCACCCGGCTCGCGCCCACGGACGTGTTCGGACTCTACCTGCTTATCCTGTCCTGGGCGCTGGTGCTGTACAGCGCCACCTGCCAGTGGCCGAAATTCTCGTTCTTCGCCCTCTACGCCGAGGAGCGTGCGATCTTGCAGGTGGGCACCGTAGTCCGACTCCTCGGCGCGATGGCGGCGCTCGCCGCCCTGATCGCGGCGTGCGCCGCCGGGCTCGGACTGCTCGAGCCGCACGCCGCGCTCGCGATCTTCGCCGCCGTCTTCGGCATGATGGCCTTCGAGGGGGCCGCCGAGATCGCGCGGACGCGGCTGGAGGTCGGTGCGGTCGCCGCGTCTGTGGTGCTGCGCGCCGTGCTGGTCCTGGCCCTCGGCAGCAGCGCCCTCCTCCTCGGTGGCGGCGCGATCCCGCTGCTGCTGGCCACCGCCGGCGCCAACATCGTCGCGGCCCTGCCCACGTTCTATGTCATCCGCGGCCTGCTGCGGGGCGGCGGGAGCTGGGCGGAGGCGCGGCGCCTCCTCGCCTATGGCTGGCCCCTGGTGCTCTCGTTCGGGGCCGCCGCCCTGGCGCAGACTGCCGACCGCCTCGTGATCGGGGCCAGCATCGGCGTCTCGGAGCTCGGGGCCTACGGCGCCTTCGCCGACTTCCTGCGCCAGAGCTTCGTCGTCTTCGGCGACAGCGTGGCCCTCGCGCTGATCTCGATCGCCAAGCGAGATGCCCGCGACGGCGGCATCGCCGCGGCCGGTCCGGTGCTGGAGGATGCCATCCGCCTCCTCACCCTGATCGCCGCCTTCGGCGCGGTGTTCTTCCTGGCCTTCGACGGCCTCCTCGTCACCCTCCTGCTCGGCCCCGATTACCGCGAGACCGCCCTGCGGGTGGCGCCCCTCCTGGTGGCGGCCAGCATCCTGCAGATGTTCCGGTCGTATTATTTCGGGCAGGTCATTTACTTCACCCAGAAGAGCCAGCTCGATGCGGTCGCATCGCTGACGCTGCTCGTGGCGATCGGTGGCCTTTCGGCCCTGCTCATCCCGCGCTACGGCGTCGAGGGGGCGGCCATCGCCATGGCGACGGGGCAGGCGCTGGCCTGCCTCGTCTTCATCCTCGGCTCCCGCGAGCGCTTCCGCATGCCGGTGCCCCTGCGCGACCTCGCGGCGATCTGCGGCCTGGCCCTGGCCTGCGCCGCCGCGATTGCCGGGCTCGGCCGCCTCCCCCTGGATCCGGGTCTCGCCCTCGGCCTGCGCCTCGCCTGCCTCGCCGCCGTCTCGGCCGGGACCGCGTGGGCGTTCAACATCCTGGGCGTCGCCGACCTCGCGGCGCGCCGCTTCGGTCGCGCCGCCTCATGAGCCGCTCCGCCCAGCGCCAGGTCGCGACCCCCGACGGCCTCGTGGTCGCCCTGCGCGCCCTGGCGGCCGACGCGCCCTGGATCGCGGCCTGGCACGACCTCGGCCGCCGGCCACTCGTCGACAACCTGTTCTACGATCCCGACTACGCCCTGCCCGCCGCCGGCGCCTTCGGCAGCGGGGTGCAGGTCGCCCTGGTTGGCGACCGCGCCCCGGAGGAGCCCGGCCTGCGGCTCGTCGCGGTCTGGCCCCTGCGGGTGAAGCGCTGGCGCTGGGGGCTGCCGCTGCTCCTCGCGATGGGCTGGATGCATGATTTCGGCATCTTCGGCGCCCCGCTCCTCGACGGCGCCGACCCGGGTCGCGCCCTCGACGGATTGCTCTTCGGCCTGCGCAGCCTTATCGGCCCGCGCCTGATGCTGACCCATGTCCCGACCTCCGGCCCTTTCGCGGACCTGCTTGCGGACCGGCTCGGGCGCAACCGCCTTCGCCACGCCCGCTTCTGGGCGCACGAGCGCGCCTTCCTCGACCTGACCGGCCGGGACGCCGGGGCGCGCGCCGCCTATCTTGGGCACCTCTCGTCCCGCAAGCAGCGCAAGCTGCGCCAGGCCTGGGACCGCCTAAACGCGGACGGCCCGGTGGCGTTCGAGACGATCCGCGATCCGGCCGCGCTGTCGGCGGCCATCGACGACTACATCGCCCTGGAAGGCGCCGGCTGGAAGGGCGCGCGCGGCACCGCCATCGCGGGCGACGCGGTCCAGACCCGGATGATGCGCGCCTTCGTTGCCCGCCTCGGCGCCCGCGGGGCGGTCCGGATCGACCGCCTGCGCCGGGACGGCCGCACCCTGGCCGCCGTGGTCAGCTTCACGACGCGCGGCCGGCTCTGGAGCCTGAAGATCTCCTACGATCCCGCCGTCGCCCGGCACTCGCCCGGTGCCCTGGCCTTCCACCGCCTGACCCAGGCCATCCTGGCCGATTCGACGCTGAGCACGGCGGATTCCTGCGCCCCGCCGGACTATCCCCTCCCCGAGACCTTCTGGAGCGAGCGGCTGGCCCTCGCCCACATCCTGGTCGAGGCACCGGGCGGCGACCGGTTGTTTCCCCTCGCCGTCCGCCTGGAGGGCTGGCGGGCCGGGGCCAATCTCCGCCTGAAGGCCTGGCGCGACCGCCTGCGGGACCGCCTCTCCGGCGCTGCCGCGGCCCGGGGCCCCGATCCCGAGGCCTGAAGGTGCTCCACCTGCCTCAGGCCGCCCGGATCGCCGGCTCCGGCGCGTCCGACAGGTCGTGGGCGAGCCGGGCCGCCTCGGCGACGAAGCTCCGGCGGACCGCGCCGGCATAGGGGTTGGCCCGCTCGATGGCGTCGAAGACCTCCGGCGCATCGTGGCGCACCATCGCCACCGCCTGCATCAGGAGGTCGAAGCTCCGGGTGGTCATGCGGGTCGGCAGCGGCTCCATCCGCACCATCACCTTCGCGATGAGGTGGGTCAGGCCCTGGACGACCGCCGCGTCCCGGTCATGCGCCTCCGGCGTCGTCAGGATGACGTCGAGGCCGAGATGCCGGCGCAGGAAGGCGGCGACCTGCCGGGTTTGACCGCCCCGCACCTCGCAGAGCGCAATCTTCAGGCCCCGGAGGCCGTCGCGGGCGCTCTGCGGCCCGAACAGCGGATGGGTGGCCACGATGGCGACGTGCCCCGGCAGTCCGTCTCGCATCGCCGTCGCGGCCACGGCCTTCACCGAACCGACATCGAGGACGAGGGCGCCCGGGCGGAGATGCGGACCGATCGCGGCCACGATACCGGGGATCGCCGGAACCGGAGCCGCCAGGATCACCACCGGGCAATCCGCTGCAACGCGCAGGGCGCCTGGGGACACATCGGACACCGGCTCGGCCGGCATCGCCGGGTCGTAGGCGTGAATGACGAAGAATGGTGCAAGGTGGCGCGCCACGAGGCGGCCGAAGGCACCGAAGCCGATCAGGCCGAGGCGGGGACGGGGATTCTCGGGGGAATGGGACAGCACGGACGTGACCTCGGTGGAAGCCGGGCCGTCGACGTGTGGTCCTGGATGGAGATCAACCGCCGACGACGCAGCGGTTGAGACATGACGAGCCCCGCGCCGCTAAGGGTGCGGCGCCGGATACGCGAGGGGGCGAAGGACGGTCGTCATCGTGGCGCCTGTCTAAGGACACGCCGGGTGTCGCGTCAATGCCGCCGCCGCCTCCCTGCGGGTGGGCCTTCAGGCCGGCGCGTACTGCATCTCGCCGTTGCCGAAGGACCAGTTCTCCTTCGCCACCTCGACGAGGTTGATGAAGACGTCCGTACGGCGGATCCCGGTCCGCGCGGCGATACCGTCGGCGATCTGCCGGTACAGGGCGCGCTTGACCGCGACGGAGCGCCCGGCATTCCAGGTGATCTGGATGATGACGAGGTCGTCCGTGTAGGTCACGCCGAGATAGCCGGCCTCGGGCGCCACGATCTCCCCGGCCCCGTGGCGGGTGACGATCTGGAACTCGTCGTTCTCGGGCACGCTCGCCACCGCGCGCAGGGCGGCATAGACCACGTCGCCGACGGTCCGGGCACGATCCGGCGGTGCCGTGCGGTTCAGGTCGATGCGGATGAGGGGCATGGCGGTCTCCCGGCGGCCCTGCGCCTCATGAACGTGGTCTCACCAGCCGAAGCGGGCGATCTCGCCGAGGCGCGCCTGCACGGCGGCCTCGTCGCGCCCGAGGGCGGCGGCGCGCTGGGACAAGGTGTAACACGTCCCGCAGAAGCCGACCTGCATCAGCGGAATGCCGTCCGCCCGCGCCCGCGACACCGATCCGATCAGGCAGGCGATGACGGAGTCGCCCGCCGGGAGGCCGAGACAATCGGCCCGCGGGCTGCCGAAGAGCGGCCGGTTCGGCCAGGCGAGCGACACGCTCGTCCCGCCGCGCCGGTCGGGGGCCGGGGGCACCGTGTAGCTGCGCACGAAGAGGGCCGCGAACAGCAGGACGAGGCCGGGCAGGATGAGGGCGCGCATGGCGGGACCACTCCGTCAGGCCGGTTCGTCGAACCGGCTCCAGCGGAACACCTCCGTGCCGGCGCCGTCGATGACCCGCACGGCTTCAGCGGGCGCGCCGCTGCGCTGGGGCGCCCGGGCCCGGGCGAACAGGATCAGGGCCCGCTCCTTGGCGGCCTCGACCGTGTAGGTGCGCACGGAAATGCGCTGGCTCACGGGATCATCGCCGCGCGCGCCGGCCTCATCCTCCGCGGCGAGGACTTCGATGTGGTAGGTCTCGCGCGGGTTCACGGCGGCTCCATCACGCTGGCACGGCCCGACCATCCATAACCGCAGCGGCCGTGCCTTGGCACCATGGCCGGGCCGGCTGCGACGAAAAAGGCCGGGCCTCGCGGCCCGGCCCTCGGTCCGGATGGTGGCGGAGGCCTCAGCGGGGCGCGGGCCCGGAGGGCGGGGTGCTCGGCGCTGCAGTGCCCGGCGTGACGGCACGCCCGGCGCTCGGCAGCGGGGCGGCGCTCGGGTTGCGCACGGCGCCGGCGCCCGGTGCGGTCCCGGTGGTCGCGGGGGCATTGGAGGTGCCGCCGCCCATGCCGGTTCCGGAACCGTTGATCGCGTTCTGGCCGGCGCCAGTCACCGAGGATTGCGCCTGTGCGGCGCCCGCGAGGGCGAGGCCGAGGGCGGCGGCGAGGAGGAAGGTCGGCGTGCGCATGGCGGCTGTTTTCCGGGAGATGAGGAATTGATCTGGAGCGTCTTGCCGGTTCAACGCGGGGCGGCAACAACGGGTTCAGATCGCAAAGCGGCCGGTGACGGGTGCAACTGCCGGCCGGATGTGGTTTGGTGGCCACTCCCGACAACCCTCCTGGCGAGTCCGGCTGGACGCGTTCCGGCCCACAGAACAGAGAACACCATGCCGACGACGCCCTTCGTCACGGCCGACTGGCTCCACGCCCGTCTCGGCGCGCCCGACATCGTGATCCTCGACGGGTCCTGGTACCTCCCGGCCCAGGGGCGCGATGCCCGGGCCGAGTATCTCGCCGGTCACATCCCCGGCGCGATCCGCTTCGACATCGACACCATGAGCGACGAGACCTCGTCGCTGCCCCACATGCTGCCGCGCCCGGAGGTCTTTGCCTCCCGCATGCGGGCGCTGGGCGTGGGCGACGGCGCCCACATCGTCGCCTATGACGGGATGGGCCTGTTCTCGGCGCCGCGGGTGCGCTGGATGCTGAAGGCCTACGGGGTCCGCGACGTGGAGATCCTGGAGGGCGGCCTCCCGGCCTGGGTGGCGGCGGGCTACCCCCTCGAGGACGGCGAGGGCCGGCCGCGCGCCCGGCGCCACTTCACCGCCCGCCTCGACCACGGCGCCGTGGCGGATGCCTCGGACATTGCCCGGGCCCTCGAATCGGGCAGCGCCCAGGTGGTCGACGCCCGCTCGGGCGCGCGCTTCCGCGGCGAGGAGGCGGAACCCCGCCCCGGCGTCCGCCCCGGCCACATGCCGGGCGCCCGCAACGTCCACTATGCCGCACTCCAGAGCGAAGGTCGCCTGAAGGAGGAGGCAGCCCTGCGCGCGGTCTTCGCAGAGAAAGGCGTCGATGTCGGCAAGCCCGTGATTACCACCTGCGGGTCGGGCGTCACCGCCGCCATCGTCGGGCTGGCGCTGGAGACCCTGGGCCGGCCGCCCCGCGCCCTCTACGACGGCTCCTGGTCGGAATGGGGCTCGGATCCCGAGCGTCCGGTCGCCACCGGCCCGGCCTGACCCGCCGTCTTGCTGAACTCCGACCCTCCGGCGGTTCGCGGCGCCGCGCCGGAGCGCCAGCGATCGCAGGGCCGCATCCACCTGCGCGTGGCCTGCGCGGACGGGCACGACACCCGCATCCTCGACATCGGCGAGGGCGGACCCTTGCGCCTGCGCCTGCCGCGGCGGCCGAAGGGCCCGTGCGAGGCGGTGCTCCTCAACACCGCCGGCGGCATCGCCTGCGGCGACACGTTTCGCGTCACCGCCGATGTCGGTGCGGGGGGCGACCTCACCCTGACCACCACGGCGGCCGAGAAGGTCTACCGTTCGGACGGGCCGGTGAGCCGGATCGCCACCGTGGTGACGGTGGGAGCCGGAGGGCGCCTCGCGCATCTGCCGCAGGAAACGATTCTGTTCGACCAAGCCGCCCTGGCGCGGCGCTTCGAGGCGGATCTGGCGCCGGGTGCCCACCTCCTCGCCTTCGAGGCCATCACCTTCGGGCGGACCGCCCGCAACGAGCCGATGACGCGAGGCCACCTCTCCGACACCTGGCGCATCCGCCGCGACGGACGCCTCGTCTACGCCGACACCCTCCGCCTCGACGGCGCCCTCTCGGACCAGCTCGCCCGAACGGCGATCGGCAACGGCGCCCGGGCGATGGCGACGCTCCTCGACGTCTCGCCCGTGGCGGAGGGCCGCCTGGACGAGACCCGCGCCCTTCTCGACGCGACCGGCGTGGACGGCGTCGCCGCGGCGGCCAGCGGCTGGAACGGACACCTCGTCGTCCGCCTTCTCGGCCGCGATCCGGACGCCCTGCGGGCCGTGGCCCAGCGCTTCCTCACCGCCTATCGGGGACGGCCCCTCCCCCGCGTCTGGCAGAGCTGAGCATTCGGATGGGCCGACCGCCATCTCGGCAGGCCGGTGCACGCGTGCGGGCACCGGCGCTGGTTGCCGTCCCGAAAATCCGGTCGGCGAGGCCGGCCCGGTCGGCACGAAGGATGCAGTGTCCGCCACGAGGCCGGGCAATGTCCGTGGGCGTCGGGGCGCTCCGGCGGCGGACCCCGTGCCGGAGAATCCACGCCGGCCCGACCCGGCGCGGCGGCCGCCTTGTCTCGGTGATCTTGTCGCGGTGACCCAGGAGACCTGAATCCATGCTGCCCACGATCCTGGACATTGCGAGCCTGCGCGCGGCCTTCGCCTCCGGCAGCCTCGACCCCGTCGGCCTCGCCGAGACCGTCGCCGAGCGGATGGCGGCCTCGCCCGACCCGGCCATCTTCATCACCCCGGTGCCGCGCGCCGACCTCGTCGCGGCGGCCCGCGCCCTGATGCAGGCGCACCCGGAGCCGAATTCCCTGCCGCTCTGGGGCCTGCCCTTCGCCGTTAAGGACAACATCGACGTGGCGGGCCTGCCCACCACCGCCGCCTGCCCGGCCTTCGCCACCACGCCCGAGCGCGATGCCGCGGTGGTGGCGCGGTTGAAGGCCGCCGGCGCCCTGGTGACGGGCAAGACCAACCTCGACCAGTTCGCCACCGGCCTCAACGGCACGCGCTCGCCCTACGGTGCCCCGCGCAGCGTGTTCAACGCCGACTTCGTTTCAGGCGGATCGAGTTCCGGTTCGGCCGTGGCCGTGGCGGCCGGGCTCGCCTGCTTCAGTCTTGGCACCGACACCGCCGGCTCCGGCCGCGTGCCGGCGGCCTTCAACAACCTCGTCGGCATCAAGCCGACGCCGGGGGCGCTGAGCACCACCGGCCTCGTTCCGGCCTGCCGCAGCCTCGACTGCATCACGGTGTTCGCGAGCACCGTCGGGGACGGCCTCGCCGTGCGCCGGATCGCCGAGGGGTTCGACCCGGCCGACCCGTATTCGCGCCCGGTGGTCCCGCATCCCCTCCCGGCGACAGGCCTGCGCTTTGGCGTGCTCGCCCCGGCCGAGCGCGAGTTCTACGACGATGCCGAGACGGCGGCCCTCTACGACGACGCCATCGCCCGGCTGGAGCGCCTCGGTGCCGTCGCCGTGCCGTTCGACTACGCGCCGTTCCGGGAGATCGCAGCCCTCCTGTATGACGGCCCCTGGGTCGCCGAGCGGCTCGCGGCGGTCGAAGCCTTCCATGCCGACCATGCCGCCGCGATGGATCCGAGCGTGCGCGCCATCCTCGACTCGGCCCGCACCTACAGCGCCGTCGACGCCTTCCGGGGTCGGTACGCGTTCGAGGCCCTGAAGCGCCGGACCGATGCGATCCTCGCCGGGCTCGACGTGCTGTTGCTGCCGACCGCGCCAACGATCTACACGGTGGCCGAGATGGCGGCGGAGCCCATCGTCCGGAACAGCCATCTCGGCCGCTACACCAATTTCGTCAACCTGCTTGGGATGGCCGCCATCGCGGTGCCGGCTGGGTTCCGCCGGGACGGCCTGCCGGCGGGCGTGACGCTGGTGGGCCCCGGCTTCAGCGACGAGGCCCTGGCGCCCTGGGCCGATGCCCTGCATCGCGACCTCGCCGGCGGCATGGGCGTCGAGCGTGCCCTCTCCCTCCCCGAAGAAGGCCGCGTTCCTGCCTCGCCCTCCGGGCAGATCCCCCTGGTCGTGGTCGGTGCGCACCTCACAGGGCTCGCCCTCAATCACCAGCTCCAGGACCTCGGAGCGACGTTCCTGCGCGCGACCCGGACGGCGCCCGACTACCGGCTCTATGCCCTGCCCGGCACGGTGCCGCCGAAACCCGGCCTCGTGCGCGCGCCCGGCTTCGCGGGCCCCGGGCTCGAGGTCGAGGTCTGGGCGCTCGACCCGGCTGCCTTCGGGCGTTTCGCCGCCGCGATTCCCGCGCCCCTCGGCCTCGGCAAGATCGCTCTGGCCGATGGCGAACCCGTCTCGGGCTTCCTCTGCGAAGCCCATGCCGTCGCGGAGGCGCCGGAGATTACCCGGCACGGGGGGTGGCGTGCCTATCTCGCCGCCGGGCGCGGCTGAGGCGAGGTCCGGGGCTGCCCTTGCGAGGGCCGGTGGGCTTGCCCTAAACCCCCGGGCACGGCAGGCCCTGCGCCCGCCTCGAAGAGGATCCGGGTTTGCCGCGCACCCTACGCTGTCGCCTCGACGCCGTCAGCCAGATCGAGGCGGAGGGGACGCCCGACACGTGGCGCGCGACCGGGTCGGACCCGCATTTCCGCCTCTGGCCGCCGGAGGGACGCCGGCGCCATCGCGGCGGCTGGGTCCGCTTGCGCGCCGACCTCACCGCCCTCGACCGCACGAAGCTCGTCCCGATTCTCTACGTCGATGACGGCCAGGGGTTTCGCGAGACCCTGACCATTCCGCTGGAGGCCGATGCGACCGGCATCGACAACCTCGTGCACCTGCCGCGCCGGGTCCGGGGCCTGCGCCTCGATCCGATGAGCGGCGCCGGACGATTTCGCCTGGGCCACGTCTCCCTGACCCATCTCGGCCCCCTCGGCGCGACCGCGGAGACCGCCCGCCGCCGCGTGCAGGCGCTGCCCGAGGCGGAGCGCGCGCCGGCCCGCCTCCTCGCCCGCCTCCGCGACGCCTGGCGCGCGAAGGGCGCCGCGGAACTCTGGCGCGACTTCCGGGCGAGCGCCCGGCCCCGCCCGGTGCCGGCCTCCTACACGGCCTGGATCGACACGGTGGAGACGCCAAGCCGCCTCAGCGTGGCGGCGATGCGGGCCGAGATCGAGGGCTTCCGCTCTCGCCCCCGTATCTCCATCGTCATGCCGGTCTACAACACTCCCCGGCGCTGGCTGGAAGCCGCCATCGCCTCGGTGCAGGCCCAGGCCTATCCGGACTGGGAACTCTGCCTCTGCGATGACAACTCGCCCGACCCGCAGATCTGGCCGCTGCTCCAGGCCTTCGCGGCCGCCGACCCGCGCATCAAGCTCCATCGCCGCACCACGAACGGGCGCATCTCGGCCGCTTCGAACGACGCAATGGCCCTGGCGACCGGCACATACCTGACCCTGATGGACCACGACGACGCGATTCCCGACAACGCGCTCTACGAGTTCGTCCGTATCCTGAACGCCGACGCGAGCGTCGACTTCATCTACTCGGACGAGGACAAGATCTCGATCGACGGGGTCCGCTACGAGCCGTTCTTCAAGCCGGACTGGTCGCCCGAAGCCCTCGAAGCCTGCATGTATACGGCGCACCTGGCGCTCTACCGGATGGACATCGTCCGCCAAATCGGCGGCTTTCGCGACGAATGCAACGGGGCTCAGGATTACGACTTCGCCCTGCGTTACACCGAGCATGTCCGCAACGTCGTCCACGTGCCGAAGGTGCTCTACCATTGGCGCGCGATCCCGGGCTCCACCGCCCAGACCATGGACAACAAGGACTACGTCATCGCAGCGGCGATCCGTGGCCTGGAGGACCGGGCCCGGCGCACCGGCGAACTCGACTTCGCCCGCTCGAGCGCGTTCAAGGGCTGTTTCGAGATGCGCCGCAAGCTGACCGAGCGCCCTTTGGTCTCCATCGTGATCCCCACGGCCGGGCGCGACAGCACCGTCGGCGGCTGCACGGTGGATCTCCTCGCCGCTTGCCTCGACAGCGTCGCCGCGACCAGCACCTATCCCGACATCGAGTTCGTGGTGGTGGACAACGGGGACCTGCGATCCGGCACGGAGGCGGCCCTCGCCCGCCACGGCGCCCGACGCGTGACCTGGTCGGAGCCGGTCTTCAACGTGGCGGCCAAGATGAACCTCGGCGCCGCGGCGGCGAGCGGCGACATTCTGATCTTCCTCAACGACGATATCGCGGTCATCACGCCCGACTGGATCGAGGCGATGCTGGCGCAGCTGCAGATCCTCGGCGTCGGCGCCGTCGGCCCCAAGCTCCTGTTCGAGACCGGCGAGATCCAGCATGCCGGCGTCTCGATCGTCGACGCCACCCCCGATCATGTCCGGCGCGGCTATCCCGGCGACGATCCTGGGCAGTTCTTCTCCACCGTCGGCAGCCGGAACTACCTTGCGGTCACCGGCGCCTGCGTGATGGTGCGGCGCGCGGACTTCGAGGCCATCGGCGGCTTCGATGCGGGCTTCGCCGTGAATTACAACGACGTCGACCTGTGCCTGCGCCTGCGCGAGCGCGGGCTGCGCAGCGTCTACTGCGCCCAGGCCAGCCTCTACCACTATGAGAGCCGCAATCGCGCCCGCACCGTCGACCCGGCCGAGCACCAGCGGTTTCGCGATCGCTGGGCGGCGAAGCTCCCCCGCGATCCCTATTACGGCGAATGGTTCGAGGCCCTGCCCCCGACCTTCGAGCTCGACCCGGCCCGCTTCTGAGCCTTCGCGTTTCGCGAAGGCTGGATCGGAAAACTCCGAATTGCGAACGGCTCCAAGGTAGGATCATCGTCCCGCCGGAAGAGACGGATCGGACTCGGGCATGCCGGCAGGGGCGTTCATGAGCGGGGAGGCGACGGTCGCGGTGACCGCGCTCCTGCTCGTGCTCTGCATGGGCCTCTGGGCCAGCGGCCTCATCGCGGAGATCGTCACGGCGATGCTGTTCTTCGCCGGGGCGATGCTGTTCCACCTCGCGCCCCCCGCGACGGTGTTCTCGGGCTTCGCCTCCTCGGCGTTCTGGCTTGTCCTGAGCGGCATGGTGGTCGGGCTCGCCATGACGCGCTCCGGCCTCGGCGAACGTCTGGCGCGAAGCCTGTCGGGGCATCTCTCCGCCTCCTACCCGGCCTTCGTCGCCGGGATCGTCGCCCTGTCCTTCGCCGTCGCCTTCGTGATGCCGTCCAATCTCGGGCGGATCGCCCTGCTGGTCCCGGTGGTGCTCGCGCTCTGCGACGCCTTCGGGCTCGCAATCGGGCGCCCGGGCCGGCACGGCGCGGTCCTGGCGGTGGGACTCGCCACGCCGCTCCTCTCCGCCGCGATCCTGCCCGCCAACGTCCCGAACCTCGTCATGGCCGGCACCGCGGAGACGCAGTACGGCCTCCACATCGCCTACCTGCCCTACCTGCTGCTGCACGCGCCGGTCCTGGCCCTGGCGAAGGGGGTCCTGCTCGTCCTGGCGATCCTCTGGCTGTTTCCGGACCGGCTCGACCACGGCGAGAACGGGGCCGCCCTGGTCAAGGAACCCCTGCGCCCGGAGGCGCGGCGCCTCGCCGTGATCCTGGCCGCCACCCTCGCCTTCTGGGTCACGGACAGCCTGCACCACATCGCCCCCGCCTGGGTGGGCCTCGTCGCCGCGATCCTCTGCCTGATGCCCCGCATCGGCGTCCTGCCCGCCGAGGCCTTCGGCGCCGTGAACCTGCGGACCTGCTTCTACGTGGCCGCCCTCCTGGGTCTCGTGGCCACCGTGAACGAGACCGGCCTCGGCGCTCGCCTGGGCCATGCCCTGCTCCACGTCGCGCCCCTGACGCCCGACGCGCCGGGCTACAATTTCGGGATTCTGACAGGGCTCGCGGCGATCCTGACCCTCGCGGTCACCGCGAACGGCGCCCCGGCACTCTACACGGCGCTCGCGGGCGAGATGGCCCGGGTCAGCGGTCTCGACCTCATGGCCGTGGTGATGATCCAGGTGGTCGGCTACTCGACCCTGTTCCTGCCCTACCAGGCGCCGCCGATCGTCCTCGCGGTCGATCTCGGCAAGGTGCCGCTGCGGGCGGCGACCAAGCTGACCCTGGCGACGGGGCTCGCGTCGCTCGTCGTCGTCGCACCCCTGGATTATTTGTGGTGGCGCGCGCTCGGATGGCTGCCATGAGGCGATCCGAACCGGATGACGATTTGGCGCCCATGTCGCATGTGCGCTGCGGCAAGCCGGGGTTGCGCATTGGCGCCTGCCCGCTAGCACTTTAGAGACGATCCAAATTTTTCTTGGCGCGCCTTCAAATCCCGGTGCGCCGCCCAGTCGAGGACCTTCCGCACGATGGCTCCCACCGTCCGTCCCACGGTCGCCCCGCCGCTCTCGCCCCATCTCCAGATCTACCGCTGGACCTGGACCATGGCGATGTCGGTGTTCCACCGCGTCACCGGCACCGCGCTCTACGGCGGCTCGGCCCTGGTGGCGATCTGGCTGGTGGCCCTCGCCTCCGGCCCGTCCGCCTACGGCACCGTGTCGTGGTTCTTCGGCTCGATCGTCGGCTGCCTGGTGCTGTTCGTCTACACGTGGATCCTGATGCACCACATGCTGGGCGGCCTGCGCCACTTCATCTGGGACCTCGGCTACGGCTTCGACCGCGCCCAGCGCATGGGCCTCGCCCGCGCCACCCTGATCGGTTCCGTCATCCTGACCGTCCTGATCTGGGCGCTCGCCCTGACCCTGCGCTGAGGAGGCCGATCGATGGTCGACAATCGCCAGAACACCCACGTCACCATGCGTACGCCCCGCGCCCGGGTGAAGGGCCTCGGGGCTTCGGGCCACGGCGCGGGCCATTTCTGGATCCAGCGCCTGACCGCCGCCGCCAACGCGCCGCTCATGCTGGCCTTCGTGGTGGTCGTCGCCCTGATGGCGAACCGGACCTACCCGGAGGCCGTCGCCCTGATGTCGCACCCGGTGGTGGCGCTCATCCTGATCCTCGCCGTGATCTCGGTCACGGCCCATATGAGGATCGGAATGCAAGTCATCATCGAAGACTACGTACAAGACAAGACACTCAAGCTCTTGAGCCTGCTCGCCAACAACTTCTACGCGGTCATCGTCGCCGTCGCCTGCCTGTACGCGATCCTGCGCGTCAGCCTCGGCAAGCTCGTCTGACCCGCATCCCGAACCCGAAGGATCAGCCCATGGCCACCAACGGAACCAACGGCACCCCCGCCTACACGATCAACGACCACACCTTCGACGTGGTGGTGGTGGGTGCGGGCGGCGCGGGCCTGCGCGCCACCGTCGGTTGCTCCCAGGCCGGCCTGCGCACCGCCTGCATCTCCAAGGTGTTCCCCACCCGCTCGCACACCGTGGCGGCGCAGGGCGGCATCTCCGCCTCCCTCGGCAACATGGGACCGGACGATTGGCGCTGGCACATGTACGACACCGTGAAGGGGTCGGACTGGCTCGGCGACCAGGACGCGATCGAGTACCTCGTGCGCAACGCGCCGGCCGCGGTCTACGAGCTCGAGCACTGGGGCGTGCCCTTCTCCCGCACCGAAGAGGGCAAGATCTACCAGCGCCCCTTCGGCGGCATGACCACCGATTACGGCAAGGGCACCGCCCAGCGCACCTGCGCGGCGGCCGACCGCACCGGCCACGCCATGCTGCACACCCTCTACGGGCAGGCGGTGAAGAACCACACCAACTTCTTCATCGAGTACTTCGCCCTCGATCTCATCATGGACGAGGAGGGCCGCTGCCTGGGCGTCATCGCCATCGATCAGGCCTCGGGCGAGATCCACCGCTTCCGCGCCCAGCAGACCATCCTGGCCACCGGCGGCTACGGCCGCTCGTACTTCTCGGCCACTTCGGCCCATACTTGCACCGGCGACGGCAACGCCATGGTGCTGCGCGCCGGCCTGCCCCTGCAGGACATGGAATTCGTGCAGTTCCACCCCACCGGCATCTACGGCGCCGGCTGCCTCATCACCGAGGGCGCGCGCGGCGAGGGCGGTTACCTGACCAACTCCGAGGGCGAGCGCTTCATGGAGCGCTACGCCCCGAGCGCCAAGGACCTTGCCTCGCGCGACGTGGTCTCCCGCTCCATGACCATGGAGATCCGGGCCGGTCGCGGCGTCGGCAAGTCCAACGACCACATCTACCTGCACCTCGACCACCTCGACCCGGCCATCCTGCACCAGCGCCTGCCCGGCATCTCGGAATCGGCCAAGATCTTCGCGGGCGTCGACGTCACAAAGGAGCCGATCCCGGTACTGCCGACCGTGCACTACAACATGGGCGGCATCCCGACGAACTATCACGGCGAGGTGCTGACCCTGCGCAACGGCAACCCCGACACGGTGGTGCCGGGCCTGATGGCACTGGGCGAGGCGGCCTGCGTCTCGGTTCACGGGGCCAACCGCCTCGGCTCGAACTCGCTGATCGACCTCGTGGTGTTCGGCCGGGCCGCCGGCCTGCGCTGCGCCGAGATCGTCGAGCCGGGCGCCCGCCAGATGGACCTGCCGAAGGATTCCGCCGACAAGGCGCTCGCCCGCCTCGACCGCTTCCGCTACGCCAGCGGCGGCACCCCGACGGCGCAGCTGCGCGCCGAGATGCAGAAGACCATGCAGAACAACTGCGCGGTGTTCCGCACCGGCGAGGTGCTGGAGGAGGGCAAGACCCTCATCCACAAGGTCGCCGCCGGTATTCCCGACATCCACGTCAACGACCGCTCGCTGATCTGGAACACCGATCTCCTCGAGACCCTCGAGTTCGACAACCTGATCGGCCAGGCCGTCGTCACCATGGAATCGGCGGCCAACCGCAAGGAGAGCCGCGGCGCCCATGCCCGCGAGGACTTCCCGGACCGCGACGACAAGGAGTGGATGAAGCACACCCTCGCCTGGATGGACGACTCGTCCAAGCAGGTCAGCATCGATTACCGTCCGGTCCACACCTACACGATGTCGAACGAGATCCAGTACATCGAGCCGAAGGCGCGGGTGTATTGAGGACACCACTCCCGTCGTTCCCTGGACTGGTTCTCACGAGACGGATTTAGGCACGCCACACCATGGCTCAGTTCAATCTTCCCAAAAACTCTCAGATCACCGAGGGCAAGACCTGGCCTCGGCCCGCCGGCGCCAACAACCTGCAGGAATTCCGGATCTACCGCTGGAATCCCGACGACGGGAAGAACCCGCGCGTCGACGTATACCAAGTCGATCGCGACGATTGCGGCCCGATGGTCCTCGACGCCCTCCTGTGGATCAAGAGCAAGGTCGACTCCACCCTGGTGTTCCGCCGCTCTTGCCGCGAGGGCATCTGCGGCTCCTGTGCCATGAACATCGAGGGCCAGAACGCGCTGGCCTGCACCATGGGCATCGACGAGTGCCAGGAGCACGCCAAGGGTAAGAAGACCGGCGCGGTGCGGATCTATCCGCTGCCGCACATGCCGGTGCTGAAGGACCTCGTCCCCGACCTGACGAACTTCTTCGCCCAGCATGCGTCCATCGAGCCCTGGCTCCAGACCGAGACGCCCGCGCCCGAGGGCGAGTGGAAGCAGACGCCGGAGGACCGGGCCCAGCTCGACGGACTCTACGAATGCATCCTCTGCGCCTGCTGCACCACCTCGTGCCCGAGCTACTGGTGGAACGGCGACCGCTTCCTCGGCCCGGCGGCCCTGCTCCAGGCCTATCGCTGGCTGATCGACAGCCGCGACGAGAACACCGGCGAGCGCCTTGATGCGCTGCACGATCCCTTCCGGCTGTATCGCTGCCACACGATCATGAACTGCGCCAACACCTGCCCGAAGAGCCTGAACCCGGCCAAGGCCATCGCCGAGATCAAGAAGATGATGATCGCCCGCGAGGTCTGATACGGGCTCCGCTCGATCACAGCGGAGCGTAATTCAGGCAAGCCGGCGCGTCGTCTGGGCGAAGCCCAGATCCGCCATCCCGAAGGGATCAGCCGGATCTGGTCTGAGGCTCGGCCCCGGTCGCGACCGGACATTGGAAGAAAAGAAGGGGCGCGTGGTCGATCGGACCGCGCGCCCCTTTCTCATGTGCGGGGCTCCCCGGTGGGCGAGCTCCGCCGCGCCGGACTACTCAGCCGGGGCGTGATGGGGCCCATGCACCGTGGCCGGCTCCGCCTTGGGTTGGATGCCCTCGGTGGCGTCCTTGCGGCGGAAGATCCGCATCACCACCACGAAGAACACCGGCACGAACAGCACCGCCAGGATGGTGGCCGAGATCATGCCGCCGAGCACGCCGGTGCCGATCGCCTGCTGGCTCTTCGAGGCGGCGCCGGAGGCGATCGCCAGGGGCACCACGCCGAAGATGAAGGCCAGCGAGGTCATCACGATCGGTCGGAAGCGGAGCGTCGCCGCCTCGATGGTCGCGTCCACCAGGGAGGTTCCCGGCTTCCAGAGGTCCTTGGCAAATTCCACGATCAGGATCGCGTTCTTGGCCGAGAGACCGATGATCGTGATGATCCCGATCTTGAAGTAGACGTCGTTCGGCAGCCCGCGCAGGTACACCGCCGCCACGGAGCCGATGACGCCGAGCGGGATGACCAGCAGCACGGAGAACGGGATCGACCAGCTCTCGTAGAGGGCGGCCAGGCATAGGAACACGATCAGGATCGAGAGGCCGAGCAGCAGCGAGGCCTGTGAGCCCGCCTGCTTCTCCTGCAGCGACTGGCCGGTCCAGGCGTAGCCGAAGCCCTTCGGCAACTGCTCCATCAGCCGCTCCATTTCATTCAGCGCGTCGCCCGAGGTGTAGCCCGGGGCCGGCTCGCCGGTGATGCGCACCGACTGGTAGCCGTTGAAGCCGATGATCTGGGCCGGGCCGACGCCCCATTTTAGGTCGGCGAAGGACGACATCGGCACCATGGTCCCGGAGGCGTTCTTCACCCCGTAGTTCAGGATGTCGGCCGCCTTCAGGCGTTGTGCGTCCTCGGCCTGAACGATTACGCGCTGCATCTTGCCCCGGTTCGGAAAGTCGTTGGTGTAGACCGAGCCGAGATTGACCTGGATGGTGTTGTTGATCTCTTCGAAGTTGACTCCGAGGGCGGCCGCCTTCTCGCGGTCGATGACGAGTTCCGCCTGGGGCGCCGGGGGCAGGCCCTCGACATAGACCTTTTGCAGGACGGGGCTCTTGCGGGCGAGCGACAGCAACTGCTCCTGGGCCGCCATCAGGGCCGAGTAGCCCTTCTGCGCGCGGTCCTGGAGGCGGAAGCTGAAGCCCGATGCGTTGCCGAGATTGTCGATCGGCGGCGGCTCGAGAGCCTGGATCACCGCGTCCTTGTACGATGCCAAAGCCTTGTTGGTGCCCTCGATCAGCTTGGCCGCCGAGTTGTCGGCATCGCGCTCACCCCAGGGCTTCAGCGTCACGAAGGCCTGCGAGGTGACCTGTCCCTGGCCGGAAAACGAGAAGCCGTTGACGACGGTCACGGTGGCGACACCGGGCTGCGCGAGGAGGTGTTCCTCGACCTTCTTCACCGCCGCTTCGGTGCGGTTGAAGGAGGAGCCGGGCGGGGTCTGGATGTCGACGGTGAAGAAGCCCTGATCCTCCACCGGCAGGAAGCCCTCCGGCAGGCGGAGGAAGGCGTAGCCGAGGCCGATGACCAGGGCGAGATAGACCAGCATGACCCGGCCGGAGCGCTTGATCAGCCCGGCGACGCCGCGGCCGTAGCGGGCGGTCTCGCGATCCACCACCCGGTTGAACCAGCCGAAGACGCCGCCCTTCGAATGGCCGTGGCCCTTCTCGATGGGCTTGAGCAGGGTCGCGCACAGGGCCGGGGTCAGCGACAGGGCCAGCAGCGCCGAGAACGCGATCGAGGTCACCATGGCGATGGAGAACTGGCGGTAAATGATGCCGACCGAGCCGGGGAAGAACGCCATCGGGATGAACACCGCGATCAGCACCAGCGTGATCCCGATGATGGCGCCGGTGATCTGGCTCATCGCCTTGCGGGTGGCCTCCTTCGGAGAGAGGCCTTCCTCGTTCATGATGCGCTCGACGTTCTCGACCACCACGATGGCGTCATCGACGAGGATGCCGATGGCGAGCACCATGCCGAACATGGTGAGCACGTTCACCGAGAAGCCTGCGAGCAGCATCACCGTGCAGGTGCCCATCAGGGCGATCGGGACCACGATGGTGGGGATGAGCGTGTAGCGGATGTTCTGGAGGAAGACGAACATCACGATGAACACCAGCACCACCGCCTCGACGAGGGTGTGCAGCACCTTCTCGATGGAAGCCTCGACGGCCGGGGTGATGTCGTAGGGGATGTCCCACTTCACGTTCGACGGGAAGAACTGCGACAGCTCCTCCATTTTGGCGCGGATGGCCGAGGCGGTCTGGAGCGCGTTGCCGTCGGGGGCCAGGGTGACGGAGATGCCGGCGGCCTCGCCGCCGTCGAGGCGGGTCGTGAATTTGTAGTCCTCGCCACCGAGCTCGATCCGGGCGACGTCGCGCAAGCGCACGTTGGAGCCGTCGGAATTGGCGCGCAGCACGATGGCGCCAAACTCCTCCGGCGCGGTCATCTGGCCCTTCACGATGATGGGGAAGTTGACCGGGTTGTTCTGCGGGCTCGGCATGGCGCCGACGGCGCCGGAGGCGATCTGGACGTTCTGGTTCGAGATCGCCTTCGACACGTCCGAGGCGTTGAGCGAGAGACCGCGCAACTTGTCGGAATCGATCCAGATGCGCAGGCTTCGCTCGGTGGAGTACAGCGTCGCGCGCCCGACGCCGGGGATGCGGCGGATCTCATTGATGACGTTGCGGATGAGGAAGTCGCCGAGCGCGATCTCGTCCATCGACTTGTCGGGCGAGACCAGGGTGATGATCTGCAGTGTCGCGGCGGAGGCCTCCTCCACCAGGGTGCCCTGCTGGCGCACTTCGGCGGGCAGCCGGGCCTCGACGCGTTTGAGGCGGTTCTGCACCTCGACGCCCGCAAGGCTCGAATCGGTGCCAGGCTGGAACTGGGCCGTGATCTCGACGACGCCGAAGGCGTCGCTGGCCGATTCGAAGCTCAGGATGTTGGCGGCCCCGTTCAGTTCATCCTCGATGAGCCGCGTGGTGCCCGTGTAGAGGTTCTCCACCGAGGCGCCTGGATAGGCGGTCGAGAGCGCGATGGAGGGGGGCGCGATCACGGGATACTGCGCCACCGGCAATTGCGGGATCGTGAGCAGGCCGCCCAGGATGATGAAGAGGGCGACGACCCAGGCGAAGACCGGTCGGTCGATGAAGAAGCGAGCCATGGTTCAGCGCACCTGCGACACGGGCTTGGGTGAGGCAGAACTCGGTGAATCGGAATTGGGCGACGCCGAGGTCGATGACTCAGGCTTGGGCGTGCCGGGCGCCTCGGCGGCCTCGCGCTCCGGTACCTCCGTATCACGGGGCTTCGGCTCGGCGTCGGCGGTGGCGATCTTCAGCTCGACGGTCTTCACCTGCTGGCCGACGGTGATCTTCTGCACGCCTTCGACGACCACCCGGTCGCCGGCCTTCAGGCCGGAGCGGATGACCCACTGGTTGTCGACCACCGGGCCGACTTCCACGGGCTGAAGCATGACCTTGCTGTCGTCGCGCACCACCCAGACCTCGGCTTTGCCGTCGTTGGTCCGCTGGATCGCCTGCTGCGGCACCGCGAGCGCATCGGTGTCGATGCCCTGCTTGATGCGGGCGCGCACGTACATCCCCGGGAAGAGCTCGTCATGCGGGTTCGGGAACAGCACGCGCAGGGTGACCTGCCCGGTGCTCGGGTCCGCCGTGACGTCGGAGAACAGCAGCTTGCCGGCCGAGCCGTAGAGCGTCCCGTCATCCATGATGATGTGAACGTTGGCCGTGTCGGCCGAGAGACGCGAGAGCTCGCCGCTGGCGAGATCGCGGCGCAGCTTGTTCAGCTCGCCCACCGACTGGGTGATGTCGACGTAGATCGGGTCGAGCTGCTGGATGGTGGCGAGGTTGGCGGTGCCGCCCTGCTCCACCAGCGTGCCCTCGGTGAGGAGCGCGCGGCCGATGCGGCCGGAGATGGGCGCGCGGACGTCGGTCCAGTTGAGATTGAGCTTGGCCCGATCGCGGGCCGCCTTGGCGCCGGCAACCTCGGCCTCGGCCTGCTTCAGGGCGGCGTAGGCGCTGTCGTACTGGGCCTGGCTCGCCGTCTGGCGCGAGAGCAGCTGCTCCAGGCGGTCGGCCTGCTGGCTCGCGAGGACCTGCGCCGCCTCGGTGCGGGCGAGGGCGGCCTCGGCGCTCTGCAGTTCGACCGCGAAGGGGGCCGGGTCGATCTTATAGAGGAGGTCGCCCTCCTTCACGAGGCTGCCCTGCTCGAACGTGCGCTTCACGACGAGGCCGGACACCCGCGAGCGGACCTCGGCGATGCGCAGGGGCGCCACGCGGCCGGGGAGATCCCGAACGTACGGAATCGGCTGCTCGCGGACGGTCACGATGTTGACCTCGGGGATCGGGCCCGGAACCGGCGCCGCGGCCTGCTGCTTCTGATTGCAGGCAGAGAGAGCGACCAGGACGACGCCCGCGGCGAGCGCGGTCGGCCGGGCCCCGAACAGGCGATGATTGAAAGACGTCACGATCGCGTCGCTCCTGCGAGATTCTGGCGGATGGCCCGCGTGGCGCAGGCCGGCATCGCCGCATTCAGGGTCCAGGGCCCCGTCGCCGCGAGCGGTCCGGGCCATGGCAAGCGCTGGGCCATATGGCATGGCCGGGCGCGGTGGGGGCGGTGACAGGGGCCGAGGCATCGCCCGCGCCGCGGCGGCGCGGGTCGCATCGCTTAGACCCGGCCCGAATCGTCCGGTGACGATCCCGGAGATGGCCCACAATCTGGGCGTTCCGACGACACGGGTTGTATTCAACGCGAAAAAGTGACGTCGAATTCCGTGAGCGCCGGACGACTCCGGACCGTTCAGGCCGGGAGGGCGAGCCTGGGGGGGCGCTCGAGGGGAGCGACCGCGCGCGTCGCAAGGACCCGTAGGCTGCGCGGCATCGCGAGGCGATCCACCCTGTGCTTCGTCACGCGCGGGATCCGCAGGGTTGCGACGCTGCCGAAGCTGTCGTCGAGGTCGGCCATCGCAGCCGAGACGCGAAGGATCGTGTCCCGGTTCTCGGGCAGCGAGGCCTGAGACATCACGGTCTGGCGGGCGAAGCCGTGCGGTACGTCCCCCGCCATCCGCATCAGAGGTAGGACGGCGCAGACGAGGAGCAGGAGCGCGAGGAGACCGGACGCAAACACGCCGACGGCGCGCACGACCGGGCGCGCCGCCGAGGGCGAAGCCGGTTCATGCACGTGCGAAGCCGCTTCGGCGGCGCGTGCGATCTGGACAGTGTTGGGTCTCACCGCACCGAGTCTGGGGATAAGCGGGCTTGGCCGCAAGTTCCTGCGGCATCGTGTCTGGGGGCCTGATGGCCCTCCGAGGGATCCCGAGTCGGGGCGTTGCCGGGATCACACAGGGGCACCGCGTTCGATCGCGGTGCGGTTGACCCCCCTTCCCCATCGCGCCAAGGCTCTCGCCCCCGACCACAAGCCTCCGGGAAAGCCGGGTCCTCGCGCCCGCCCTTTGCCGGTCCTCGGCTGGAGGAGAGACCATGCAGACGCGCCGCGTTCTCGCCGCATCCGCCCTCGCGGCGGCCCTGACCGTATCGACCGGACCGGCCTTCGCCGGAAACCCGTTCGACAGCGGGCCGATCGCCGACTTCATGAACATCTTCAAGGAGCAGGCGATTCCGCGCGAGACCGTCGCCTGGAAGGGCGCCGAGAAGCCCGGCACCATCGTGGTCTCGACCAGCCAGCGGCGGCTCTACTACGTGCTCGGCGGCGGCCAGGCCGTGCGCTACGGCGTCGGCGTCGGCCGCCAGGGCTTCTCGTGGTCCGGCGAGAAGCACGTGACCATGAAGAAGGAGTGGCCGGATTGGCGCCCGCCGTCGCAGATGCTGGCGCGCCGCCCCGACCTGCCGCGCTTCATGGCCGGCGGCCAGGACAATCCGCTCGGCGCCCGGGCGCTCTACCTCGGCTCCTCGCTCTACCGCATCCATGGCTCGAACGAGCCCGAGACCATGGGCGCCGCCGTCTCCTCGGGCTGCATCCGCATGACCAACAAGGACGTGGTCGATCTCTACGATCGCGCCAAGGTCGGCACCAAGGTCGTCGTTCGCAACTGAGGCGTGCGTCCGGCGCTTCCCCTCGATCGCCATCCCGCCTCCAGTCGGCCCTCACTGGACCATGACGTGAGGACGGGATGATCTTCGGGGTGGATATCGGCCTGATTGCGGGTCTGTTCGCGGTCGCGGTGGCGGCCGGCTGCGTCGACGCGATCGCGGGCGGCGGGGGCCTCCTGACCCTGCCGGCCCTGCTGCTCTCCGGCCTCGATCCCGTCTCGGCGATCGCCACGAACAAGCTCCAGGGCAGTGCCGGCGCGGTCTCTTCGACCCTCGCCTTCGCGCGCCGCCGCCTGATCCACTGGCCCGACGCCTGGAAGATCGCGGTGAGCGCCGGCTGCGCCTCGGTGGCGGGCGCGCTTTGCGTCAGCCTGCTGCCGCGCGCGGTGCTGGATGCCGCCGTGCCGATTCTCCTCGTGGCCATCGCGATCTACTTCGCGACCGCCAAGCGCATGAGCAACGAAGACGCCACCGCGCGGATCACCCCGAACTGGTTCGCCCTGACCTGGGCCCCGGCGGTCGGCTTCTACGACGGAGTGTTCGGCCCCGGCGCCGGCGCCTTCTACATGATCGGCTTCGTGACCCTGCTGGGATTGGGCGTGGTGAAGGGTACCGCCCACACCAAGCTCGCCAACGCCGCGAGCAACCTCGGCAGCCTAGCGCTTTTCGCGCTCGGCGGCCACGTCGTCTGGGCGATCGGCCTGATGATGGCGGTGGGGGCCTTCCTCGGAGCGCAGATCGGCTCACGCCTGGCGATCCGCATGGGCGCCCGGCTGATCCGCCCGCTCCTCGTCACCATCGCCTGCCTGATGGCCCTGCGCCTCCTCTCCGACCCTGCCAACCCGCTGCGCCGGGCGGTGGCCGGATGGTTCGGGGGGTGACGGCCACCGAAGGGCGTCTACGTCACTGAGAGGGCCGCGCGGTCTCCGCCGCCGTCGGCGCGCGGTGTCGGCGGGAGCGCGTCACGATTTCTGCGCTGCCAGGACGTGCGCCACGATCGCGTTGGCGTGTCCATGCCCCATCCCGTGGTCGGCCTTCAGCATTGCCACGAGGTCCATGTGCTTGGCCGGAAGTCTCTCCCGGACGAGTTGCTGCCACGCCGCGATCGGGCGGCCGTACCGCTTCTCGATCGACGGGAAATACGACGCCGGTCCCTTGGTCGGTTCATCCGGCATGGCAAAGCTTCCTCCGAAGGTGTCGGCGGCCCGATGTTTGCCGACGGGAGGCGCGGCCCGCAAGGCCTCCGCGCCGGACCCCGGTCGGAGCGCCGAGGTGCGATGAGCGTCCCCGCGCCGTTTCCCGTCGCGGCCCCGAGGGATCGCGTCCGGTCGGAGCCGCTCCAGGCCGTTCGGCCCCGTCAGAACGTATAGGAGGCGGACACGACGAAGGTCCGGGGCGAGGCGACCGTCACGAAGGTGCCCGTCGTCAGCCAGTACCGGTTGTCCGCCACGTTCTCGACGTTGAAGCGGAAGACGAACGGCCTGTCGTCGAGGATCGTCGCGTAGCGGAAGCCAAGGTCGAACCGCGTCCAGTCCGGGAAGCGGACGGTGTTGGCGCCGGTGAGATAGGAGCCGGAGGTGTAGAGGACCCGGCCGTTCAGGGCGAGGCCCGGGACCCAGGGGGTATCCCATTCGAGGCCGGCGGAGACGGTCAGGTCCGGGACGCCCGCGGCGTCGTTCCCGCGCTGGAGCGGGTCGATCGGCTTGGTCAGTTCGGGACGCAGGAAGGTCGCGCTCGCGAATCCGCGCAGGGTCGGTGCGAGCGCCCCGAAGGCCGACAGCTCCAGACCCTGGTTGCGCTGCTCGCCGTTATACGCCAGGGCGTTGGTCGCCGTCTGGACCTGGTCCGGCCGGCTGATCTGGAACAGGGCCGCCGTCGTCGTGATGGTGCCCCAGTCGACCTTGATGCCGACTTCCTGCTGATCCGATTTGTAGGGACTCAGGATCGCGCCCGCGTTGCTGTAGCCGGGTCCCACGATGGTGCCGGCCGTCAGGCCTTCGGCATAGTTCGCGTACAGGGAGACGTTCTTCCAGGGCTTGAACACGATGCCGGCGAGCGGCGACGTGGCGTCCGCGTCGTATTCGCTGGTCCGCGCCTGGGTGACGGTGTCGTAGCTCTTCTGGTTCACCATCTGATAGCGGACGCCGGCGGTCAGCAGGACGGTGTCGTCGAAGGCCGTCATCGTGTCGGCGACGGCGACGCTCGTCAGGGTGGTCCCGGCATAGCGCTGCGGGGCGATCCGCTCGCCGGTCACGACTGGCAGCGGCGCCGGCCGATAGATGTTGGACGGGACCGACTCGTCGGCCGAGTTCGCCACGTAGGCGTAGCCGTCCTCCCGCGTGAACCCGGTATAGACGAGGTTCACCGAGTGATTGATGAACCCGGTGTCGAAGCGGGCCTTGAGGCCGGCATTGCCGCTGACGGTGCTGCTGTAGGAATCGTAGAAGGCGTTCACGAGCCGGAAGTTGCCGAGGACGTCGGCACCGCTCGGGAAGCCGAACACCCGGTAATCCGGGAAGGTCTGCCGATTGGACCCCGCGCGATATCCGATCCCGCCATAGGCCGTCAGCCAGTCGGTCAGATCGTATTCCAGGAAGGAGGCGACCGTGTTGTCCCGCTGCTGGAGCTGCGTCCCCGGGAACCAGTTGCTGCGCCCGCTGGGCGGGTGCGGGATGATGGCGATATCCGATTGCAGGCCGATCTGCGGCCGGAAATTCTTGGTGTCGTCGTTCTGGGAGATCACGTCGAGCGCCCAGCGCAGTCGCTCACCCTGATAGTCGAGGGACAGGGCCCCGAGTCCCGTCCGCAGGTTTCCGTCCCGGATCGTCGCCTCGCCGTCCCGGGCGAGGCCGTTGAAGCGGACGCCCCATTCCTTGTTCTCGCCGCCGCGGGTGCTGGCATCGACATGAACACCGAAATTGCCGGGGCTGATATATTGCGGCGTCACCTGGACGAAGGGCACATCGAGGGCGCGTTTCGTAACGATGTTGATGCTGCCGCCGACGCTGCCGCCCGGCGGAATGCCGTACATGAACGCGCCGGGTCCCTTCAGAAGCTCGATGCGCTCGATGTACTGCGCCGCCACGCGATTGGACGAGACCAGGCCGTAGAGGCCGTTCAACCCGACATCCTGCGCCTGAACCTCGAAGCCGCGGATCTGGAAGGTGTCGCTGAAGCCGTTGCTGGCCGTCGTCAGGCGGACCGAAGCGTCGTTGACGAGGGTATCGGCCGCGGTGCGCGCCTGCTGGTCCTGGATGACCTGCTGCGTGAAGTTGACGGTGCTGAACGGCGTGTTCAGGGCGTCCCGGGTTCCGAGCACACCGAGGGATCCGCCCCGCGCGAACTGGCCCCCGGCATAGGGCGGCGGCAGATCCTTCAGGAGCCCGACGCCCTGGCCGCCGCGCCCCGTCCCCCCGGAAGGCCCCGCCACCGAAAGCTCGTCGAGCCGCACGGATTCTTGCGCTTTGGCGCTCGACGTCAGACCTACCGAGCTGAAGACCAGCGCAGTCGTGCTGATCAAAGCATACGTCGAGGTTGCTGACAGCGCTGAGGTGATCTTGCGCACCCGTAAATCCTTGTGCTGGCGCCCGCGCCGCGTATCGAACTCTTGAGGATTACCTTAGATTGATCCTAAATTGCTCATCGATACGTCAACACGTCTGGCGGTTAGTCGATCACGCGCTGGTGATCAAGCGTCGGCAGGAAACGGTTCGAGGCCCGTGCCTTTGCGGCAACAATTCCTAATTGTTCTAATGCGGAAGTGCCGGAAATCGGGGGTGCGGAGGGGGGCTTCGCTCCGGCCCCGATCGGTCGCTATGTGGATTTTTGGGCGATGATCCGGCGCATGTGTCCAGGGAAGCAGGTCGACCCAGGTGTCCTGATGATCTGCTTTGAAGACTTCCTGCGAGCGGCCGGCAGACTGTATTCGACGACGATGGGAAATGGAGCCGCAGTCCTGCGCACGAGACGCGTCGGCTTTCACGCAGACGAGGCGACGTTTTGGACGGCGGCGACTGTGTCGGCGGCAGCCTGAGCGACGCGATCCGAGCGCATATCGCGGAGCCGGCCCGCACCGGAAACGCCGGGGGCGCCCGCGGCGACGAGATCCGTCGCGGCATCGCCGATGGCATCGCGCAGTGCGCGCGGCGCCTGGATCCGAAGCCGGGGGGAGCGGGGGCTCGACCAGGCGACGGGCACCGGTTGATCGTCCGCGGCGGAGCAGGCCAAAGCCGAGAATCTCGTCGTCGCCGCCCGGGGCGTGGACGCCGAGGCCCGGTGCCTCGCGGACGGAGCGTTCGGCGGGGTGGTCCCGACCCTCGGCGGGATGGTCGCGGGCCGTCCCGCGACCGCCGCCGCGGGTCTGCCGGCGAGCACGGCGCCGAGTCGCCGGGGAGCGGTTCGCCGACGGCGACGGCCCGACCTGGCCCGGGACTGCGTCGCCTTCCACGTCCGGTTCGCGACCCCGCACGGCATCCGCCGCTCGTCGCCACCGGACCAGCCCGCCCGGCCCGTCATGCGCCCGGCCGGGACCGGGGGGTCAACGCGGCATGAACGCCCAGTAGTCGAGGTCGAGGATCACCGACGGGTCGTAGGCGTCGCCGACCTTGTCGGGATGGTTGCCGCAGGGCTGGTTCTTGGTGGCCACCGTGCGCAGACGCAGCGCCCCGATGTCTGTGCGGCCGGGAAGCTCGGCGGTCTCCAGGACCTCGCTCCAGGCATAGACCGTGTCGCCGGCGAACAGCGGGGCGACGTGACGGCCGGCATTGATGCCCGCCAGCGCGAAGGCGTTGCCGAGGCCGTTGAAGCTCAGCGCCCGGGCCAGGGAGATCACGACGCCGCCGTAGATCAGCCGGCGGCCGAAGCGGGTGTCCTTGGCGGCGTAGCCGTCGAAATGCACCTTGGCGGTGTTCTGGTAGAGGCGGGTGGCGATCTGATGCTCGGCCTCCTCGACGGTCATGCCGTCGACATGGTCGATCTTCTCGCCGACGACGTAGTCGCCGAATCGGTGGGGCGAGCCGGAGAGCGCGCAATCATAGGCGGCCGGGTTCAGGGGCGGCAGGGCGCCGGCGAGGTCGGCCGGGTCCACCACCTTGGCGAAGGTCGGCACGTACTCCTGCGCGATCTTGGCCTCGGGGTCGCGTTTCTTCACCAGCACCCAGCGGCAGTAGCTCAGCACGGTCTCGCCGTTGGCGTCCGAGCCGGTGGAGCGCACGTAGACGACGCCGGTCTGGCGGTTCGAGCTCTCCTTCAGGCCGATGACCTCGGAGACCGTCGAGAGGGTCTCGCCCGGGTAGACCGGCCGGCGGAAGCCGCCCTCGGCGTAGCCAAGATTGGCCAGCGCGTTGAGGGAGATGTCCGGCACGGTCTTGCCGAAGACCACGTGGAAGGTGAGGAGGTCGTCGAGGGGGCTCTGCGGATAGCCGATGGCGCGCGCGAAGGCGTCCGAGGACTGCACGGCGAAGCGCGGGCCGTAAAGGGCGGTGTAGAGCGCGACGTCGCCGAGGGTGACCGTGCGCGGCGTGGCGTGACGGAGGGTTTCCCCGAGGCGGTAATCCTCGAAGAATCGGCCGGGATTGGTCTTCATGACGGTCTCGTCCCCAGGGCGACGCGATGGCGCGTCTGTTTTTTGATGTCGGGCGGGCCGTCGTTGCGCCCCGCCCCTCGAAAGCCCGACCGGTCAGCGGATGTAGACGGAGGTCTGCGTCGGCACGAATTCGTGCAGCAGGCGGCTGGCGAACAGCAGCAGCAGCACCAGCACGATCGGCGAGAGATCGACGCCGCCGAGGTTGGGCAGGATGTTTCGGATCGGGCGCAGCACCGGCTCGGTGAGGCGGTAGAGCACCTCGCCGATCTGCGACACGATTGGGTTGCGGACATTCACCACGTTGAACGCCACGAGCCAGCTCAGGACGGCGCTGGCGATGAGGACGTAGATGTAGAGCTGCACGACGGTGTCGAAGAGCCAGATGAAGGCGTTCATGCGCGGAAACGATGTCCTCGTGGCCCGCGCCCGCGGGACGCATCACGCCCACGCAAAGCTGCAGGATTTCGGGAATTGACAGGTCGGCGTGAGCGAGCCTAAAAGGCCGCCACCCCGGAACGGGGCTGTAGCTCAGATGGGAGAGCGCCGCAATCGCACTGCGGAGGTCAGCGGTTCGATCCCGCTCAGCTCCACCAGGTTTCCCCAACGCGGGACGGCCGGTGGTTTTCCAACCCGCGATCCGACCTGATCCGAAGCCCGCTCCGGGCCGGACTCAGTCGTCCTTCAGCGGATCGTGTCCCCAATTCATCAGCGACAGGCGCCAGGGGGACTCCTTCACCTTGTCGGCCTCCTTCGGGCCGCCCTGCTTGAGGTGACGGTGCACATAGCCGACGACCTTGGCCATGTGCGCGTAGTCGTCGTCGGTGAGGTCGGTCTTCTTGGTGCGCAGAAGCTCGACGATGCGCCGCCCCTCGCGGTGGCCGGTGGCTTCGCCGCCATCCTTCTTCTGGCCGACTGATTGGCTCTCGTCGGTCTCCAGGAACGCGTCGAGCTTGGCCGCCGTCATGTTCACGGCCTCGTGGAACGCCTTGTAGGTCTCGGCGTGGTCGTCGCCCTTGTCTGACATGCGGTTCTCCCCCGAAACAATCGGGCGGAAAACCGGGGTGAAACCCGCGCGGTTCCGACCCCGCGACGGCGCGTCCGCTCAGGCGATCAGTTGGGCCGCGCCTACGCGATCAACCCGGCCGTGCCTATGCGATCAACCGGGCCGCGGCTACGCGATCAACCAAGCCACGCCCATCACGCCGGCCAGGAATATCCCGTAGGTCACCAGGACGGCGACGATCTCACGGTGCTGGATGACGATGTTTTCTGAGGCGGACAGCATGGCGGTATGGCCGGGAGTGAAACGAGACCCTTCATCTCACGCCCGGCCTGAGAATTCGATGATCAGAACCACGGCGCCGACGAGGAAATTGCCGATGTCTCCCGGCGGCCACAGAGGCGTGAGCGGCCTCCTCAGGCCGGACGGTCGGCCGGCTGGTCGAACAGGAAGTCGTCGACGGCCGGGATGGTGACCGCGAGGCCGGCACCCGCGCCGTAGCTCGCCTTCGAGAGGCGCCACGGCGACTCGGTCCGGGCGCGGATGGCCTCGGACGGGCGCAGGCGCCGGGGCGTGCCGTCGGCCCCGATCTCCTCGATCAGCACGAAGCCGTAGACCTGGAGCCGCGCCGCGATCAGCTTGGTCTCGCGGTCGCCCGCCGCCACGGACAGGCTGCCCGTGGCATAAACCGAATCCATCAGGGCACGCTGCTCGCTGCGCCGGGCCGCGAGTCCGCCGCGGGGCGCCGACGGGGCTGCCGCCGACGGCTGGGGGCGGAGGGCGCGTCGGAAGGGGACCACATTGTCCATCGTCGCCGGAACGCTGCCCATACGCCACTGTCCTCACGCTGCACTCGAAGGGCCGGGCGAACGCCCCGGCACATCCCCTGATTTCGACGGTTCCGCTTAATGGGCCGCTAACGTTACCGGCCGGCGGCGTCCCGTTTCCGGGCCGAACCACAGGTGCACGGCCGCGCTTGTGGATCGCTCGGCGGAATGGTCTACCGGGCCGGCAGGTCCGGCCGGAGAGGAGCGCGCGGCATGGCATCCATCTTCGAGGCCCACAGCTTCGCGATGATCGCGCATGCGGGGCAGATCGATAAGGGCGGGCAACCCTACATCCGCCACCTGGAGCGGGTCGCCAATGCGGCGGTCGGCCGGGCGGGGCACGCGAAATCGGTGGACCGCCTCGCCATCGAGCCGATGGAGGTGATGCAGGCCGCGATCCTCCACGACGTCCTCGAGGAAACCCCGACCACCCCGATCGCCCTGCGGGCCGAAGGCTTTTCCGACGCTGTCATCGCCATGGTGGTGATGCTGACGAAGCCCGCCGAGCCGGTGCCGTACGACGCACGCATCTCCGCCCTGATCGCCATGGGCCATCTCGGGGGGCTGCTGATCAAGATGTCCGACACGGAGGACAATCTCAGCCCCGAACGGACGCTGGCGAACGGCGAAGCCCGGCATGCGCGCTACGCGGAGGCGTTCGACCGTTTGAAGGCCGCCGCCGCCGCGCTCGGCTACACGGGTTCGTAGTCGGGCTCGCAAAAAGCCCCGCAGCGGGGCTGCGGGGCTCGGAACGCACTCAGGCCGTTCGACGGACCCCGATGGGGCCTGCTCGCGGGCTTACTTGCGGGCTTACTTGCCGCTGGGGGCCGCGCCGCTGCCGGTCTCGCCATTACCGCCTGTGCTGCCGCCGGGCGCGCCGACGGTCGCGGTGCTGGGCCCGCCGGAGGTGCCAGCCGGGGCCATGGTCGAACCCGTGGTGGCGGGGGCGCCCATCCGCTCCATCGACTTCTCGCTGTTGCTCTTCACGCTGCCCGGATTGTTCATGTTGCTCTCGGTGCCCGTCGCGGTCTGCGCGAAGGCGGTCCCCGTCAGGGCCAAGGCGATCGAGCCGGCAAAGGCAAGGGTCTTGATAGACATGCTGCGGTATCTCCCAGTTTTCGTTAGCTGATCGACCAACGCAGGCCCGCGATCAATTGTTCAAATTCTTTATCCAGGCTTGGTCCGCCCGGCACCGATCCTGTGGTCCGGTGTGGCGCGAACGATTCCGACCGTCGTGCCCGGGCGCGGGCACATTCGGCGGTGACCCACTCGACCCCGGCGAAGCGGGAGCCGGCGGCGCCGGCTCCCGCGCGGTCCTCAGGTGTCGCTCTCGGCCCGGTCGGTGTTCTGCTCGGCCTCGTCGTAGGTGTAGCCCTCGAGCCAGTCGGCGCTGTTCTGCGAGCCGGCCGGATAGGGATTGACGGAGTCCGGCTGGCCAGCCTGCTTGGCCGCCCTGCCCTCGTCCATCAC
The DNA here is from genome assembly GCF_001426045.1 of Methylobacterium sp. Leaf94. Classification (NCBI taxonomy): domain Bacteria; kingdom Pseudomonadati; phylum Pseudomonadota; class Alphaproteobacteria; order Hyphomicrobiales; family Methylobacteriaceae; genus Methylobacterium; species Methylobacterium sp. Leaf94. The sequence continues at coordinate 239,469 of NZ_LMRM01000001.1, read as the reverse complement.
CGTCTTCGATACCACTGCCATGTCGTGCGCTCCCGTTTGGACCTGTGCCTTACGGTAGGGCGCCGCCGGCGCGCGGGGACCCTCGGGCCCGCAAAAACCCGCCGCGGCCGGCGCCGGGCGGGTTTCCGTCGCCCGGGCGGAGCGGCTCCGCCCGGGACCACGCCGCTCAGGCGAGCTTGGTGGTGAAGCGGGCCGTGGTCTTGGCGCGGACCTCGTCCTCGGTGACGCCGTCGGCGAGTTCGACCAGCGTCATGCCCCCGTCGCCCTTCTTGTCGATGGCGAAGACGCCGAGGTCGGTAATGACCATGTCGACCACGTGGGTGCCGGTGAGCGGCAGGTCGCAGGCGTCCAGCAGCTTGGGGCTCTCCGAGCCGTCCTTGCCCTTGGCGGTGTGCTCCATCACCACCACCACCTTCTTGACGCCGGCCACGAGGTCCATGGCGCCGCCCATGCCCTTCACCATCTTGCCCGGGATCATCCAGTTGGCGAGGTCGCCGTTCTCGGCCACCTGCATCGCGCCGAGGATCGACAGGTTGATGTGGCCGCCCCGGATCATCCCGAAGGATTCGGCCGAGGAGAAGTAGCTGGTGGTGGGCAGCGCGGTGATCGTCTGCTTGCCGGCATTGATCAGGTCGGCATCCTCCTCGCCCTCGTAGGGGAAGGGGCCCATGCCGAGCATGCCGTTCTCGGATTGCAGCTGCACCGACATCCCGTCCGGGATGTAGTTCGAAACGAGGGTCGGGATGCCGATGCCGAGGTTCACGTAGTAGCCGTCCTGCAGCTCTCGTGCGGCGCGCTCGGCCATCTGTTCGCGGGTCCAGGCCATGATCGTGGTCTCCTTGTCGGCTCTCAGACGGCGGCGGGCGGCACGGCGGGCTCGCCGCGCTTGCGGGTGGTGCGCTGCTCGATGCGCTTCTCGCGCTCCGGCACGTGGACGAGGCGCTTCACGAAGATGCCGGGGGTGATGATGGTGTCGGGATCGATCTCGCCGGGCTGTACCAGATGCTCCACCTGGGCCACGGTGATCGTGGCGGCGGTGGCCATCATCGGATTGAAGTTCCGCGCCGTCTTCCGGTAGATCAGGTTGCCCTCGGTGTCGCCCTTCCAGGCGTGGACGATGGCGAGGTCCGCGAACAGGCCGCGCTCCATCACGTAGTCCTCGCCGTCGAATTCGCGCACGTCCTTGCCCTCGGCGATCAGGGTGCCGACGCCGGTCTTGGTATAGAAGGCCGGGATGCCGGCGCCGCCGGCGCGGATGCGCTCGGCCAGCGTGCCCTGGGGGTTGAACTCGATGGCGAGCTCGCCGCCGAGGTACTGGCGGGCGAATTCCTTGTTCTCGCCCACATAGGACGAGATCATCTTGGCGACCTGGCGGGTTTCCAGGAGCTTGCCGAGGCCGACGCCGTCGATGCCGGCATTGTTGGAGACCACGGTCAGGTTCTTCACCCCGGACGCGCGGATCGCATCGATCAGGGCGTCGGGAATCCCGCAGAGGCCGAAGCCGCCGCACATGATCATCATGCCGTCCTTCAGCACGCCGGCCAGCGCCGCCGTGGCGTCGGGATAAACCTTCTTCATGGATGCCCTCCTGTGTGGTTCTGTTCTTCGTCGGCGCGACCGTCACGCGAAAGCGGCGTCCTGCCAACCCCTTGTCGCGGTGCGGCCGTTACATTTTGCACTGCGCGGCACCGCCCGGAACGGGTCTGCGCGCGGGTCCGACCGGACGGCGTGGCCCGGGGGCGCTCGGGCCGGCGGGACCGTTCCGGCTCGCTGCGTGGTGGATGGCACCGGGGCGTCGCCCCCGCCCGGGGAGACAAGCCGGGCGCCGAGGCCTATCAGGAGAGGGTCGCCGGGTCTTCCGCGCGTCGCGGCTGCCGGGGCCGGACGCGCCCATCCCCTCGTCGATCACGCGGTCCGCCGCGCGTCCCACACACCGGATGGAGGGGAATGCCCCTGCGCCGCCTCCTGTCCCTGATGTGCCTCGCGGCGTTCGTCGTCGCCCTCTCGGCCGCCTGCCTGCCCTGGTCGGTCGCAACGCCGCGCCTGCGGGCCTTCGTGGCACGGGACTTCGCGCGGGTCTACGGACTCGCCATGACCGCGCGGGGGCCGACCGAGGTCACCCTTCTGCCGCTGCCGCGCCTGGGGTTTCGCGATGTCCGCCTGGCCGCGGGCGGCGTCGACGGTCCCGTCCTGGCGGAGGGCGGCGCCCTCTCCCTCCAGCTGAGCCTGCTGGCCCTGCTGACGGGGCGCCTCGAGGTGAACACCCTGGGGCTCGACGGCGCGACGGTCTACCTGCCCTCGGGGCCGGACGACGCCCGCTGGGCCGAGCCCGTTCGGCTTCTCGGCGCGCGCCTCGCGGTGGACGGCGCCGCGCATCCGCGCCGCATCAGCCTGTCGCGTGCCGTCGCCAAGGGCCTCGATCCCCGGGACGGCTCTCCCCAGACCGCCCGCGACCTCGACCTGACCCTGTCCTGGCCGCTCTGGAGCGCCCAGGCCGAGATCTTCGGCAGCTTCCAGTGGAGCGCCATGCCGACGCGGTTCTCCGTCTCGGGCCTGCGGGTGATCGACCTCCTCGACGGCGGCGCCACCCCCTACGCCCTCACGGCGAGCTGGGGCGCCGGGACCCTCACGGCCGAGGGCAGCGGCGTCGTCCGGGCCGAGGGCCTGACACTGACCGGGCTCGGCCAGTTCGAGACGCGGTCCCTGCCGGAGACCCTCGCCTGGGCCGGTGGCGACGTCGCCCTCTCGCCGTTCGTCAGGGCGTTCGGGATGACCGGCAATTTCGAGATGAGCGGGCGTCAGCTCCTGCTGCCCAACGTCCGGGTCTCCTTCGGCGACAATCGCCTGGAGGGGGCCGGTGCCGTCTCCTTCGGGCGGGGCCGTCCAGCCGTGCAGGCGACCCTGGCGGCCGAGACGCTGAACCTCGCCCCCCTGCTGGCGGATCTGCTGAGAGCCGTCGGCGCCACCGCCGGCGCCCCCGACTGGCGCCTGCGCGCCCTCGCCCTCGCGCCCTATACCGGCGGCGACCTCGACCTGCGAATCTCGGCGGGCGCGGCCCGGTTCGGTCCGATCCTCGCCGAGGACCTGGCCGCCAGCGTCCTGGTTAGGGACGGGAATATCGAGGCGTCCCTAAGCCGCGCCGCCCTGGGGGGCGGAACCCTCAAGGGCCGCCTCGCCCTCGCCACCTCGCCCAAGGACGCGGCCGTGACCGACGCCAAGGTGCAGGGTGCCTTCGACCGGCTCGACCTGGCGGTCGTCCCCGGCGCGCTGCGCCCGGAGAACTGGATACTCGGCACGGCGCAGGGCCAGTTCCAGGCCGAGGGCTCGGGGGCCGACCTGCACGCGCTCCTGCAGCATCTCGACGGTCATGCCGCCCTCTCGGTCGACGCCGGCACCCTGATCGGGCTCGACCTGAACGAGGCGGCCCAGCGCAACCGGATGCCGGCCCGGCGCGTCGGCCGCACGGCGTTCGAGCGTGCGACCCTGAGCCTGCGCTTCCGCGACGGAATCGGCGAGATCACCGAGGGCACGATGGAGGCCAACGTCCTGGCCGCCTCCCTGCGCGGCACCGTCTCGCTACCGGACCGGCGCTGCGACACCCTCGCGGAGATCTCCGCACGGGGGACGGCGTCGGAGAAGCGGCCGCCGATGCGCGTCCAGATCGCGGGTCCCTTCGGCAACCTCGACGTGCGCAGCCTCGCCCTGGACGCCACGCCGGACCTGCGCGGCGGCGCGGTGGCGCCGTCAAAGTCCCTGCGGATGCCGGCCGTCGGGCTGGCCCTCCCGGCGGGCGCCCGCGCCTACGCCCCGTAGCGGAAGCCCGGCCCTCGGCGTTTCAGGCTACACCCTTGCGCCCGGTCAGCCACGAAGCGGTGAGCACGAGGGCGGTGACGGCGCCGACGAGAAGCGTCGAGGCCGCATTAATCTCCGGGTTCACCCCGAGCCGGACCTGGCTGTAGAGCCGCATCGGCAGGGTCGTCGCCCCCGGCCCCGAGACGAAGCTCGCGATGACGAGGTCGTCGAGGGACAGGGTGAAGGCGAGGAGGAAGCCCGCCGCCAGGGAGGGCGCGATCAGCGGCAGGGTGACGGTGGCGAAGACCCGGCCCGGCGCCGCGCCGAGATCGGCCGCCGCCTCCTCCAGCGCGCCGTCGAGACCGCGCAGGCGCGCCCCGACGATCACCGCCACGAAGCCGAGGCCGAGGGTCGCGTGCGCGACGACCAGGGTGAGGAGGCCACGATCGAGGCCGAGGCCGACGAAGAGCAGCAGCAGCGACAGCCCGGTGATCACCTCGGGCATGACCAGCGGCGCGTAGATCAGCCCGGTGAAGACCCGCCGGCCGGCGAAGCGCCCGCCCCGGTCGAGGGTCAGGGCCGCCAGGGTCCCGAACACCGTGGCGAGGGCGGCCGAGGCCAGCGCCACCGCGAGGGAGACGCCGGCCGCCGCGCGTAAGGGGGCGTCGGCGGCGAGCACGCCGTACCAGCGGGTCGAGAACCCGCCCCAGACCGTGACCAGGGCCGAGGCGTTGAATGAGTAGATCACCAGGATCAGGATCGGCGCGTAGAGGAAGCCGAGCCCGAACGTGAGGGCGATGCGGTCGAGGCCCCTCACCGGCCGGCCTCCCGCGCGGTCGCCCCGTCCTCGCGGAACAGGATCAGCGGGCCGACCACCAGGACGAGGACCAGGATCGCCACCGCGGAGGCGAGCGGCCAGTCGCGGTTGGAGAAGAACTCGCTCCACAGCACCCGCCCGAGCATCAGGGTGTCCGAGCCGCCGAGCAGGTCCGGGATGATGAACTCGCCCACCATCGGCACGAAGCAGAGTAGCGCCCCGGCCACCAGCCCTGGGCGGGCCAGCGGCAGGGTCACGGTCCAGAACACCCGCGCGGGCCCGGCGCCGAGATCGGCCGCGGCCTCGGCCAGGCGTGGGTCGCGCTTGGCCAGCACGGCGTAGAGCGGCAGCACCATGAAGGGCAGGTAGGCGTAGGTCAGCCCGATCAGCACCGCCCCTTGGGTGTTCAGGATCTCCAGGGGCTGCGCGATCAGCCCGAGCCGCATCAGGCCGGCGTTGAGCAGCCCCTCGGGCTTCAAGATCGCGATCCAGGCATAGATGCGGATGAGGAAGCTCGTCCAGAACGGCACGATGAGGAGCGCCACGAGGAGCGGCTGACGGCGCTCCGGGGCGCGGGCCATGGCGTGGGCGATCGGGGTGCCGATCAGGGCGAGAATCGCGGTGGCGACGGCCGCGAGCGTCACGGAGGACAGGGCGGCGTCGCGGTAGAGGGCGTCGCCCGCCAGCGTTTCGAAGTTGGCGAAGTCGAGGGCCTCGAGGAAGCTGCCCCAACCCTCGAACCCCGCGCTCCAGTCGAGCACCGGCAGGTAGGGCGGCTGCGCGGTGGCCGGCGTCGACAGGCTGATCTTTAGGGTCAGGATCACCGGCAGCAGCACGAAGGCGGCGAGCCACAGGGCGGGCAGGACCGGGAGCCAGCGCTTCATGCTCACCCCGCCGCCGGCATCAGCCAGGCCAGCTCGGGCGGATAGGACAGGTGGACGGTCTCTCCCACGGCGGGCGCGTCGGCGCCCGTGGGCGCGCTCACCCGCCAGACCGATCCGTCGGCCATGCGGACCCGGAGCCGGATGCGGTCGCCGAGATAGGTCGTCTCGACCACCTGCCCGGGCAGGGCCCGTCCGTCCCCGGACGGGGCGCGGGCCAGCGCAATCCGTTCGGGACGCAGGGCGATGACGCCCTCCCCCTCGGCTGCGCCGCGGGCGCGCATTGGCCCGAGCGCGGTGTCGAGGGTGGACAGGCCGCCGGGTTCGCGATCCGACACCCGGCCCGGGATCAGGTTCACGTCGCCCAGGAGCCCGGCGACGAAGCGGTTGGCCGGGCGCTCGTACAGGCTCGCCCCGTCGCCGATCTGCACGAGGCGGCCGCCCTCCATCACGCCGATGCGGTCGGCCAGCGCCAGGGCCTCGCCGGGATCATGGGTGACCACGAGGAAGCTCGTGCCGAGGCGCCGCTGCAGGGCGCGCAGCTCGCCTTGCGTCTCCTCCCGCAGGGCGCGGTCGAGGGCGCCCAGCGGCTCGTCGAGGAGCAGCACCTTCGGCGCGCGCGCCAGGGCGCGGGCCAGCGCCACCCGTTGCCGCTGCCCGCCGGACAGGGTGTTGGGCCTGCGCGGGCCGAACCCGTCGAGACGCACGAGGCGCAGGAGCTCGTCCACCCGCGCCGCGCGGGCCGCGCGCGCGAGGCCGGTGAGGCCATAGGCGATGTTGGCGGCCACGCTCATGTGCGGGAACAGGGCGTAGGACTGGAACATCATGTTGACCGGCCGGCGATGCGGCGGGTCGGCCGTGATGTCGGTGTCCCCGAGGCGGATCGTGCCCGAGGTCGGGGTCTCGAAGCCGGCGATGAGGCGCAAAAGCGTGCTCTTGCCGCAACCGGAGGGACCGAGCAGGCAGACGAACTCGCCGGGCTGCAGGGTGAGGTCGAGGTCGGCCACCGCCGCGTGCGCGCCGAAGCGCTTGCCGAGGCCGGCACAGGTCAGCAGGCCGGCGGGACCGGGCGCGCGCGTCGACGCCATCGCGGGTGCCGGACCCTCAGCCGTCCTCGCGCAGCGCTTCGGCGACGCGGGCCTCCAGGAGGTCGGGCCGGCGGATCACCAGGGCGCCGCGCGTCCGGTCGATCAGGCCGTCGGCCGCCATCACGGTGAATTCCCGCGTCACCTGCTCGCGGCGGCAGCCGATGCGGGCGGCGAGCACATGGTGGTAGGGCGGCGGCGTGACCACCCGCTCGCCGTCGCCGCCGGCGCGGGGCACCGACAGGCGCAGCAGCTCGGCATAGAGCCGGTGGCGCAGGTCGAGGAGCGCGTGCTCCATCAGGCGGGTGTTCAGCTCGCGCACACGCTTGGCCAACAGGCGGAACAGCCGGTCGGCGATCGCCTCGGAGGCGAAGATGATCTGCCGGAACACGGGGGCGGGCACCACGCAGACCTCGCCGCGGGTCAGAGCCGTGACGTTGGCCGAGCGGCCGATGCCGTCCAGCGCGGCCAGCTCGCCGAAGAAGGCGCCGCCGCGCATCTCGCCGAGAATCACTTCCTTGCCCGATTGCGAGCGGTTGAGGATGCGCACTTCGCCGGAGGCCAGGAAATAGACGTCGGTGGAGACGTCGTCGTAATCGACCAGAACCTCGTTCTCGTCGAAGCGGCGCCAGTGGCAGCGCGTCTCGTAGACGGACAGCTCGATTCCCGGCTCCTTGAAGAACGGGATGGTCGTCAGCCGTCCTGTGGTCACGCGTCCTGCCCCCTCGATGATCGAACCTGATCGATACGCCGTGCAATTCCTGGGTCAAGCTGTCCCGTACTGCTCGCCTGCCGATAGGCGTGGATGCGAGGTCCGCGCCAACCGCACAGGCCGGGGCGGGGCGCGTGTCCCCGGCCGCTTGCCAGTGAGGCCCCGACCCCGCAAAAGCGCGCCATGCTCCGCGTCAACGACCTCACCTATCGCATCGGCGAGCGCCTGATCCTCGACGGCGCCACCTTCGTCATCCCCGACCGCGCCCGCGTGGGCCTCGTCGGGCGCAACGGCGCCGGCAAGACCACCCTGTTCAAGGCGATCCTCGGCGAGCTGCCCACCGAGGGCGGCACGGTGTCGATGCCCAAGGGCATGCGCATCGGCGCGGTGGCCCAGGAGGCGCCCGCCGGCCCCGAGACCCTGCACGCCGTGGTGCTGGCCGCCGACACGGAGCGCGCCCGCCTGATGGCGGAGGCCGAGCACGCCGACGGCCTGCGCCGCGCCGAGATCGAGACCCGGCTGGTGGACATCGAGGCGCACTCGGCGCCGGCCCGCGCGGCGGCGATCCTCCACGGTCTCGGCTTCGATGCGGAGGCGCAGGGGCGCCCCTGCGCCGACTTCTCCGGCGGCTGGCGCATGCGCGTGGCGCTCGCCGCCGTGCTGTTCTCCGAGCCCGACCTGCTGCTCCTCGACGAGCCGACCAACTACCTCGACATCGAGGGCACGATCTGGCTCTACGACTACCTAGAGCGCTATCCCCGCACGGCCGTGATCATCAGCCACGACCGCGACCTCCTCGACGAGTGCGTCGATCACATCCTGCACCTCGACCGGGGCAAGCTCAGCATCTACCGGGGCGGCTACACGAGCTTCGCCCGGCAGGTCGCCGAGAAGCGCGTGCTCCAGGCCAAAGCGAAGCAGAAGCAGGACGCGGAGCGGGCCCATCTCCAGAGCTTCGTGGACCGCTTCAAGGCCAAGGCCACCAAGGCCCGGCAGGCCCAGTCTCGCGTCAAGCGCCTCGCCAAGATGGAGATCATCGCCTCAGTGATCGAGGACGACGTGCCGGCCTTCCGCCTGCCGAGCCCCGAGCGGCCGCTCTCCCCGCCCATCGTCGCCATGGAGCGGGTGCAGGCCGGCTACCCGGACCGGATCGTGCTCACGGGCCTGAACTTGAGCCTCGCACCCGACGACCGGGTGGCGCTGCTCGGCGCCAACGGCAACGGCAAGTCGACCTTCTGCAAGCTCATCGGCGGGCGCCTTTCCCCCTTGAGCGGCGACTTGCGCCGCTCCTCCAAGATGGAGGTCGCCTACTTCGCCCAGCACCAGCTCGACGAACTGCGCCCGGCCGAGAGCGCCTACGCCCATGTCCGCGACCTGATGCCGGACGTGCCCGAATCGAAGGCCCGCGCGGCGGCGGCCCGCCTGGGCTTCTCGGGCACCAAGTCCGAGACGCCGGTCTCGCAGCTATCCGGCGGCGAGAAGGCGCGCCTGCTCATGGGCCTCGCCGCCTTCCGCGGTCCGCACCTCCTGATCCTCGACGAGCCGACCAACCACCTCGACATCGAGAGCCGCCAGGCCCTGGTGGAGGCGATCAACGACTACGAGGGCGCCGTCATCCTGGTGAGCCACGACCGCTTCCTGGTGGAGGCCTGCGCCGACCGGCTCTGGCTCGTCTCGAACGGCAGCGTGAAGGCCTTCGACGGCGACATGGACGATTACCGCCGCTACGTCCTCGCCGGGCCGGAGCGCGAGGCCGAGAAGGGCGCGGCGGACTCCACCGGCGGCGCCAAGGCGGTGGAACGGCGCTCCAATGCCGACCGCCGCGTCGCCCTCGCACCCCTGCGCAAGAAGCTCGAGGGCGTCGAGGCGCGCATGAAGAAGCTCACCGACGCCATGGCCAAGATCGACGCGGCGTTGGCCGATGGCACCGCCTTCCAGGCCAACCCGGCCAAGGCCGGCGAGATCGCCAAGATGCGCTCCGACGCCGCCGCCGCCCTGGAGGCGGCCGAGGAGGAGTGGCTGGAGCTCAGCGGCGAGATCGAGGGCGCGACCGCCTGAGTGGGGTCGAGCCGCTCCCCGCGGTGCTGCGATACTCCAGGAGAGGACCCCGTGTTCGGAAATCAGCCCGCAGCACCCCGTCATCCCGGGGCCGCGCAGCGGAGCTTGGGATCTTGACACGCAGGTCGTGTAAGACTTCACGCTGTCGGCGGTTCTGGATTCCGGGCTCGCCTGCGGCGCCCCGGAATGACGGTGCGGTCGCGGCTGCCTTTCCGGTGATGGGGGTTACGCACGCATCCTCCCTCGACCGGCGACGTCTGGCGGAACCACCCCCACTCCTAACCTCTCCCCACAAGGGGGAGAGGGACGCGCCCTGTCCTGGGGCGTCGTTTGCTGGAGAGGCACGACGCACCCCTCCTCCCCCCAAGGCGAGCGAGACGCGCCCTGATCGTGAAAGGACCAGCACCGACCGCAAGGCCGCTCGGAAACATCCAAACCGCCGGGGCGTTTCCGACGGCGCAACTCGAGGGACCCCGACGATGCCTGATGCCCCCCGCCGCCGGCTCGGGCCCTTGCTGGCGCTGCTTCCTTTCGGTGCCGCCGGGGCCTGGATCGCCTATAGCCGCCTCGGCATCGACCATCGTCGCCGGATGCCGCCCGCCCTCCCCGGCCGGCAAGAATGCCTGGGCAGCGATGCGGGCGGGCTGTCGTTCTACGCCGATGGGCCGGCCGAGGGCGTGCCGCTCCTGCTGATCCATTCCGTGAACGCGGCAGCCAACGCCTACGAGGTCCGGCCGCTCTATCGCCATTACGCGAGGACGCGCCCGGTCTACGCCCTCGACCTGCCGGGCTTCGGCTTCTCCGAGCGCAGCGACCGGATCTACACGCCGGAACTCATGACGGACGCGATCCACGCCATGGTGGCCGAGATCCGCCACCGGCACGGGGGCGCCGCCATCGACGCGATGGCGCTTTCCCTTTCGGCCGAGTTCCTGGCCCGGGCGGCCCTGGCGCGCCCCGACGATTACCGCAGCCTGGGGCTGATCAGCCCGACCGGTTTCGACCGGCGCTACGAGCGCCGCAATCCGTCCGGCAGCGACACGGCCCGGGCGGTGGCGGCCTATCCGCTCTGGGGCCAGGCGCTGATCGACCTCCTCGTCAGCCGCCCGAGCATGCGGTTCTTTCTCGAGAAGACCTGGGGCTCGCGCAGCATCGACGAGGGCCTGCTCGAATACGATCAGGTCTCGGCCCACCAGCCCGGCGCCGAATTCGCGCCCTTCTCGTTCCTGGCCGGGCACCTCTTCGCCACCGAGACCGGCCGGATCTATCCCCGCCTCGAGGGGCCGGTCTGGATGGTGCACGGCACCCGGGGCGACTTCGTTGATTACCGCCACGCCGACCGCTTCCGCGGCGATCCGAACTGGACCCTCGACGTGCTGGAGACGGGCGCCTTCCCGCATTTCGAGTGCTTGGATGCCGTCACCGCCCGCTACGACGCCTTCTTGGCGCGGCTTGCGCGCTGAGCCCCTGGTCGCTCGCCCCGCGCCGGGTTAGTCGAGGGGCACGCCCCCTCGATCCGAACCCGGAGCCCCGATGTCCGACCTCACCCTCGCCGCCGCGCAGACCATCGTCGCCACCGCCCTGGAGACGGCTCGCGCCCACGCGCTGAAGCCCCTGGCCGTGGTGGTCTACGACGCGCGGGGCGCCCTCAAGGCCATGGGCGCCGAGGACGGGACCTCCCTGCGCCGCGCCGAGGTGGCGATGGGCAAGGCGAATGGCTGCCTTGCCCTCGGCCTCGGCGGCCGGGCGATCCACAAGCGCGCCGAGGAGCAGGCCTACTTCGTCGCCGCCGTCAGCCACCTCGTCGGCCCCGCCGCCCTGGTGCCGGTGCCGGGCGGCGTCCTGATCCGCCGGGGCGAGGCCGTGATCGGCGCCGTCGGCATCTCGGGCGACACCTCGGACAACGACGAGCTCTGCGCGCTGGCCGGCATCGAGGCGGCGGGGCTCACCGCGCAGACCGGCGCCTGAACCGATGCCGCGCCCGCATCGGCGGCACTGGCTCGTCGGCGGTGCGGCGCTCCTGGCCGCCGGCGGCGTCGGCCGGGCCTCGGCCGCGCCGGCCGAGCTCTACCGGCGCGGCAACGATGCGGACCCGGAGACCCTCGACCCGCACAAATCCTCGACGGTGGCCGAGGCGCATATCCTGCGCGACCTCTACGAAGGCCTGCTCACCTACGACAATCACGGCGCGATCATCCCCGGGGCGGCCACCGCCTGGACCCTGTCCGATGATCGCCTGACCTACGACTTCGCCCTGCGTCCGGACGGGCGCTGGTCGAACGGCGATCCGGTCCGCGCCGGTGACTTCGTCTTCGCCCTCCGGCGCATCCTCGCCCCCGCCACCGCGGCCAAATACGCCGAGGTCCTGTTTCCCCTGAAGAACGCCCGGGCGGTGAACCAGGGCGGACTGCCCCCCGAGGCCCTCGGGGTCGTCGCCCCGGACGAGCGGCGCCTGGTGCTGACCCTGGAGCAGCCGACGCCGTACCTGCTCGAACTCCTGACGCACCAGACCGCGCTGCCGGTGCATCCGCCCTCGGTCGCCCGGCACGGCGACGCCTTCGCCCGGGCCGGCAACAGCGTGACCAACGGCCCCTACCGCTTGGCGGACGTGGTGCCGAACGACCGCATCACCCTGGAGCGCAACCCGCATTTTCATGCGGCGGCCACGGTGGCGATCCCGCAGGTGGCCTTCCTGCCGACGCCGGACCTGTCGAGCGCGGTCCGGCGCTACGCGGCCGGCGAGATCGATTCGCTGGCCGACCTGCCCGGCGACCAGATCGCTTCGCTCAAGGCGCGCTTCGGCTCCGAAGTGGTGCTCGGCCCCTCACTCGGCCTCTATGCGCTCGCGGTGAACACCCGCAAGGCGCCCTTCGACGACGTCCGGGTCCGGCGCGCCCTCTCCCTCGTCATCGACCGCGAGTTCCTGGCGAGCCAGCTCTGGGGCGGGACCATGGACCCGGCCTATTCCCTCTGCCCGCCCGGCCTCGACCATTATCGCCGGCCGCCCGAGACCGAAGGCCGCGAGGCCCTGCCGATCGACCGTGAGGACGAGGCCCGGGCGCTGCTGGCGGCCGCCGGCTTCGGCGAAGGCCGGCCCCTGCGGCTCGAGTATCGCTTCAACACCAGCGACAACAACCGCAACACGGCGCTCGCCATCGCCGACATGTGGCGCGGCATCGGGATCGAGACCCGCTTCGTCTACACCGACGCCAAGACCCACTTCGCCTACCTGCGCGACGGCGGCGCCTTCGACGTGGCGCGCATGTCCTGGATCGCGGACTATTCCGATCCGCAGAACTTCCTGTTCCTGCTGGAGACCGGCAATGACGGCCTCAACCCGGGCCGCTACAGCAACCCGGCCTACGACGGCCTGATGCGGCGGGCGGCGGCCGAGGGCGACATCGCCCGGCGGGCCGAGCTCCTCTCCGCGGCCGAGACGATCGTGGTCACCGAGCTGCCCTGGATCCCGGTGATGCACACCCGCTCGAAGGCCCTGATCGCCCCGCGGCTGGCCGGCTACCACCCGAACCTGCGCAACGCCGCCCCGACCCGGTTCCTGAGGCTGACGGCGTGATCGGCTTCGTCCTGCGCCGCCTCCTCCAGGCGATCCCGACCCTGTTCGCCGTGGTCACCGCGAGCTTCTTCCTGATCCGCCTCGCCCCGGGCGGGCCCTTCGACCTGGAGCGGCCCCTGCCCCCGGCCGCCATGGCCAACCTCGCCCGGGTCTACGGCCTCGACCAGCCGCTGATCGTCCAGTACGGGCGCTACCTCGGCGCCCTGCTCACCGGCGATTTCGGGCCCTCCTTCTCCTTCCGCGACCTCACCGTCGGCGACCTGTTCGCCCGTGGCCTGCCGGTCTCGATGACGCTGGGCACCCTCGCCCTGGCGCTCGCCCTGGTGCTCGGCATCGGCCTCGGCGCGCTGGCGGCCTTCCGCCGGGGCAGCGCCGTAGACCGCCTCGTCGGCCTCACCGCCGGCCTGACGCTCGCGGTGCCGACCTTCGTGGTGGCGCCCCTGCTGCAGATCGTGTTCGGCCTGACCTTGCGCTGGCTGCCGGTGGGCAGCTGGGAGAGCGGCGCGCCGGCCAACCTCGTGCTCCCGGTGGTCACCCTGGCCCTGCCCCAGGTCGGGGCGCTCGCCCGCCTCACCCGCGCCGCCCTGGCGGAGGTGCTGGCCGCGCAGCCGGTCCGGACCCAGCGCGCCATGGGCCTGCCGCCCCACCGCATCGCCCGCCACGCCCTGCGCGGGGCCCTGCTGCCGGTGGTGGCGATCCTCGGGCCGACGGCGGCCTCGCTGCTCACCGGCTCGGTGGTGGTCGAGACCATTTTCGGCCTGCCCGGCATCGGCCGCTACTTCGTCGACGGCGCGCTCAACCGCGACTACACCCTGGTGATGGGCACCGTCGTGCTGGTGGCCGTCTTCGTCATCGCCCTCAACCTCGTGGCCGATCTCCTCTCCGGCCTTCTCGACCCGCGCCTGCGGGCGGCCCGGTGAGGCGCGTCCTCGGGCGCCTCGCCCGCAACGGGAGCGCCCTGGCGGCCCTCGCCGTCCTGGCGCTGGTCGCCCTCGCCTGCCTCGCCGGTCCCCCGCTCACCGGCCACGATCCGGGCCGGATCTATCCCGACCTCGTGCGCACCGCGCCCTCGCTCCGGGCCCATCCGCGCCCCGAGGCCATCGCCCCGGCGGTGGAGCGCCTCGCCTTCCGCATGCGGGTGACGGCCGCGGACATCCGGGTCGCGGACGGGCGCCTGCGCGTCACCCTGTCGGCGCCGAACCCGATCAACGCGCGGGTGCTGAGCTACCTGCCCCGCTCGGACCTGTTCGGCCCCGCCACCATCCTGTCGCAGGAGGCCGAGGGGCGCCGCCTCGTGGTCGAGGCGCCGGTGCGGCGGCTCTTTTTTCCCCTCGGCACCGACGTGCTCGGGCGCGACCTCCTTACGCGCAGCCTCGTCGCCGGCCGGATCTCGCTCCTCATCGGCCTCGTCGCCACCGGCGTCGCGCTCCTCATCGGCGTCACCTACGGGGCGGTGGCGGGCTATGCCGGCGGCCGGGTCGACGCGGTGATGATGCGCGGCGTCGACGTGCTCTACGCCCTGCCCTTCGTGTTCTTCGTCATCCTGCTGCTGGTCTTCTTCCGGGCCGGGCTCGGGCTGATCCTCGTCGCCATCGGCGCGGTGGAATGGCTCGACATGGCCCGGATCACCCGGGCGCAGACCCTGTCGCTGCGCCACTGCGACTTCGTGCGCGCCGCCGAGGCGCTGGGCCTCTCCACGGTCGCGATCCTGCGCCGGCACATCGTCCCCAACACCCTCGGACCCGTCACCGTGGCGGCGACCCTGCTGGTCCCCAAGGTGATCCTGCTGGAGAGCTTCCTCTCCTTCCTCGGGCTCGGCGTGCAGGAACCGTCCACGAGCTGGGGCGCCCTGATCGCCGAGGGCGCACGGGCCATCGAATCCGCCCCCTGGATGCTCGCCGCCCCGGCCGGGTTCCTCGTCGCCACCCTGGTGGCGCTGAACGTGCTGGGCGACGGCCTCGCCGAGGCCCTCGACCCGCGTCTCAGCGCGGATTGGTGAGTCCGGGATAAACCACCCGGACCACGCGCCGCTCTTCCGGGATCTCCGAGACCGGCCGGCCCTTGGCGTCCCGCGCAGGGCCCGCCTCCGCCGGCACGACGTCGCTCGGCCGCAGTCGCCACGGATCGAGGGGCCGCGCCGCCGCGCCGCGTCCCGCTTCGGATGCGGCGGCGGGCGGGACCCCGAGGGCGGTGAGGGCGAGAAGCAGGGCGGAAGACACGCGGGCGGGCATCGGCAGGGCGTCCGGGAGAGCCTGCCGAGTTCAGCGGAGATGACTTAACCTTTGCGTGAAGCTTGGCGGAACCGCCGGGCACCGCGCCGGATTGCCAACAACTGTCGTACAGCACGGTTAACGAGGATTCGATGGCAACCAAGGCCGTGGCGGACCGGGGCAGCGCGAGCGCGGGGACGACGCCGGAGCGGGTCCCGATGGGAACCGTGATCGACACCGACATCTCCGCCCGGCTCGACCGCCTGCCCTGGGGGCGCTTCCACGTCCTCGTCATCGTGGCGCTGGGCATCACCTGGGTGCTCGACGGCCTCGAAGTCACCCTCGCGGGCTCCCTCGTCGGGGCGCTGCGAGCCGAGCCCATGAGCTTCACCGAGTTCGACATCGGCCTCGCGGCGAGTTCCTACCTCGTCGGCGCCGTCACGGGCGCGCTGGGCTTCGGCTGGCTCACCGACCGCATCGGCCGCAAGAAGCTCTTCTTCATCACCCTGGCGCTCTACCTCGCCGCCACCGCCGCCACGGGCCTGTCCTGGAATATCTACAGCTTCTGCCTGTTCCGCTTCCTCACGGGCGCCGGCATCGGTGGCGAATACACGGCCATCAACTCGACGATCCAGGAACTCGTGCCGGCTCGCGTGCGCGGCTGGACCGACCTCGTCATCAACGGCTCGTTCTGGATCGGCGCGGCGATGGGCTCGTTCCTCTCCATCGTGGTGCTGCGCCCGGGCATGATCGACCCGGCCTGGGGCTGGCGCATCGCCTTCTTCGTCGGCGGCGGCATCGGCCTCGTCATCCTCCTCCTGCGCACCTGGATTCCCGAGAGCCCGCGCTGGCTCGCCACCCATGGCTACGTCGCCGAGGCCGACCGCGTGGTCACCGCCATCGAGAAGCGCTTCACCGACGAGGGCCACACCCTGCCGCCGATCGACGAGGGCAAGCGCATGAAGCTCAGGACCCGCAGCCACACCCCCCTCAAGGAGGTGTTCGGCACCATGCTGGTCGGTCACCGCCGGCAGACGTTCGTCGGCCTCGCCCTGATGGTGGCGCAGGCCTTCTTCTACAACGCTCTGTTCTTCACCTACGCCCTGGTGCTGCAGCGGTTCTACAACGTGCCGGGCGACCATGTCGGTTGGTACCTGCTGCCCTTCGCCCTGGGCTCCTTCCTGGGTCCCGTGCTCCTCGGGCGCCTGTTCGACACCATCGGCCGCCGTCCCATGATCGCCTTCACCTACGGCATCTCGGCGGTCCTGCTGGCGATCACCGGCTACCTGTTCAAGATCGACGTGTTCGGCCCGGTGGGCCAGACGGCGGCCTGGATGGTGGTGTTCTTCTTCGCCTCCGCCGCCGCGAGCGCGGCTTACCTCACCGTCGCGGAGACCTTCCCCCTGGAGATCCGGGCCCTGGCCATTGCGGTGTTCTACGCGCTGGGCACCGGCATCGGCGGCGTCTCCGGGCCGCTCCTGTTCGGCGCCCTGGTGGAGACCGGCTCGCGGGACTACGTGCTGGTCGGCTACCTCATCGGCGCGACCCTGATGGCCGTGGCGGCGGTCGTGGGCGGTCTCTTCGGAACGGCGGCCGAGGGGAAATCCCTGGAAGACGTCTCGAAACCTTTGGCGGCCGCCTGATCTGCGGCGATCGAGCCCCGGCAAGGCTCGAAACCACCGGGATTGATCCGTGTCGGTCCGGCACCGACCGGGTCACGCCCATCTCGGGAAGGACCCCATGCGGATCGTCCCCACCGCCCTTTCCCTGGTCCTCGCCGGCGGCTCCCTGGCGTTGGCGACGGGCAATGCCCGCGCCGAGATCGAGCCCCCCGGGCCGCCGCGCCTGACGATTCCGGGCGTCGTCGACAAAGGAATCGTCTGGCCCGGCGGCATCGATAATGGGGGACCGGGTTCGATCGGCACCGTCGCCCCCGGAGCCACTGGGGCCTCCAAGTGCCTCGAACGCGTCCGGCGCGTCCGGCAACGCCGCATAGACCCAGACGCCGATCGCCAGCACCGGCGGCGGGGGCGGCAGCTGAACTCTCAGGGCAGGCGGCGTTCGGCGAAGAAATCCCGCAGCAACCCGGCGGCCTCGGCTTCCCGGAAGCCGCCATAGACCTCCGGACTGTGATGGCAGGTCGGCTGATTGAAGAAGCGCGGCCCGTTCTCCACGGCACCGCCCTTCGGGTCCGCGGCCGAGAAGTACAGCCGCCGGATCCGCGCGAAGGCGATCGCGGCCGCACACATCGCGCAGGGCTCCAGGGTGACGTAGAGGTCGCATCCGTTCAGCCGTTCGTCGTCGAGGGCCTGGCAGGCGGCCCGGATCGCCAGGATCTCCGCATGGGCGGTCGGATCGCGCAGGGCCCGCGGGCGATTGTGCGCCACGGCGAGGACCACCCCGTCCCTCACCACCGCCGCACCCACCGGAACCTCCCCCTCCGCCGCCGCCCGACGTGCCGCCGCGAAGGCGTGGCTGAGGGGGTCGGTGGCGGACGGATCGGTCTCGGGCATGATGGAGTCCTGCGGATCGGCGCCCGATCCCTGGCGCCCGATCCTTGGCGACCGCGACGCTGCTTCGCAATGGGCTGCACCCGAGGAACCCTCGGCACCGTCGGCACGAAAGCCCTGCGACCCCCGGCTGGCGGTTCAGCGACGGCAGGTCGGGCTCGACGGCGGCTTCGTCACCGCCATGGGACATCGCTGCCGTCTTCGCACGCGGATTGTTCAAGCGCGGCGCGCCGATGGAGCTCCCGCACCGAGCAGAAGCCGAAGCCGTTCGTGGAATGGCTTCACGAGGATGTTAAATCCCGGAACATCGCTCGGGCGTGGCCGTTGGGATGGGCAATGCGGCACGGCCGAGACGACGCCGACCGCCAACCCGAAGACGAGGAGCGCACGATGAGCAGCACCACCGACAAGATCAAGGGTCTCGCCAACGAGGCTGTCGGCAACGTCAAGCAGGGCATCGGCAACGTGACCGATAACGACAAGCTGAAGGCCGAGGGCAAGGCCCAGGAGCTGAAGGGCGAGACCCAGAAGACGGTCGGCGATGCCAAGGACGGCGTCAAGAACGCCGCCGACGCGGTCAAGAGCAAGCTCTAAGTCTTTCGACCCCGGATCTCGTATCCGGCGACGATGATCTCGGAAGGGCGGCGCGAGCCGCCTTTTCGCATGTTTGGGGACTGCATCCACCGAACCCGCGGCCCTTGCGCGCGGGATCACTCGCAACAACGCGCCCGCTCTGTTATGGGGCAGGCATGACCGACAAGACTGACGATACGATGGGCAAGTCTGAGGACGTGCCTGCCAAGACCTCCCGTTCGAAGCCCAAGGCTTCGGCAAACCCGTCGAGCAAGACCGCGGCGGCGTCCACCCAGACCGCGCCAGCGAAGGCCCACGCGTCCGCGCCCGCCGCAGGGGCGGCCGAGGGGGCGGCGAGCCCGCCCGCCAAGGCGGCCAAGGCCGCGAAGGCCAAGCCTGAGACGGCGGACGCCGCCAAGACGGGTGCGGGCAAGGCCGGCGCTGGCAAGACGGCGACCGCGACGGCTTCGGACACCCCGGCGTCCGGTGCGACGCCTTCGAAAGCGAAGTCCGCGAAGCCGGCCGCGTCCGAGGAGACGCTCGCGGCGGAGACCGTGACGTCCAAGGCCCCGAAGGCGGCCTCCGCCAAGCCGAAGGCTGAGACGGGCAAGCCTGCGACGGCCGATGCCGCGTCGGCCAAGGCTGCGGCGGGCGCCGAACCCGTCGACACGGCCAAGCCGAAAGCCGCGAAAGCCAAGCCGGCCAAGGCCGAGGCGTCCCAGGACGTCTCGAAGGAGGCCTCCACCGTAGCGCCCGAGGCCGCGAGCGCAGTGGCGGAGCCGTCCGCGGCCAAGCCCAGGACGGCCAAGCCCACGACGGCCAAGCCCACGACGGCGAAGCCCACAACGGCCAAGCCCTCCAAGGCCAAGGCACCCGAAGCCGCGCCGAGCGAGGCTGTCGCCGCCGAGCCTCCCGCGCCCGCGGCGGACGCGTCCGTCGCCAGGCCGGCGGTCGAGGCTGCGCCCAAGCGCGCCAAGGCGACGCCGGCCGAGGCGGCGGCGCCGCAGGCCGCCGCCACGACCTCTTCCGAGTCGAAGGCCCCGGCCGGGTCCTGGGCTCCGGCGACCGATGCCGGCATTCCCGGCCCTTCGGCCGAGGAGAAGCCGAAGGTCCGGCACGCCGCCATGCCCCGCGGCGGCGACGCGCCCCTGCGCCGCAAGACCGCCATGGCAACGACCGCCGTGGCGAAGGCCGCCCAGCCGGGGACCGCGGCCGCCGCGTCCGGCGGTCCCGCCCGCGACGAGGGCACGCCCGAGGGCGACCGCATCGCCAAGGCCATCGCCCGCGCGGGCATCGCCTCGCGCCGGGATGCCGAGGCGATGATCGAACAGGGCCGCGTCACCCTCAACGGGCGGGTCCTGACCTCGCCGGCGATGAACGTGACCCCCGATGACCGGATTACCGTCGACGGCGAGCCGCTGCCGGCCCGCGAGCGCACGCGCCTGTGGATCTACCACAAGCCCCGCGGCCTCGTGACCACGGCGCGCGACCCGGAAGGCCGCCAGACCGTCTTCGACAACCTGCCCGAGGACCTGCCCCGCGTCGTCGCCATCGGCCGCCTCGACATCAACACCGAGGGGCTGCTGCTCCTCACCAACGATGGCGGCCTCGCCAAGGTCGTGGCCCATCCGGATACCGGCTGGCTGCGCCGCTACCGCGTGCGCGCCCATGGCGACACCACCCAGGCCGAGCTCGACAAGCTGCGCCGGGGCGTGACCATCGACGGCATGGATTACGGTCCGGTGGAGGCGACCCTCGACCGGGCGTCCGGCGACAACCTCTGGATCACCCTCGGCCTGCGCGAGGGCAAGAACCGCGAGGTCAAGCGCATCCTCGAGCATCTCGGGCTCGCGGTGAACCGGCTGATCCGCCTCTCGTTCGGGCCGTTCCAGCTCGGCGACCTCGAAGCGGGCCTGGCGGAGGAGATCCGCACCAAGGTGCTGAAGGAACAGCTCGGTCCGGCCCTCTCGGAACAGGCCGGCGTCGATTTCGAGAGCCCGGTGCGCGAGCCGATCGCGCCCTTCGGCTCGCCGAAGCAGCAGGCTAAGCAGCCCGCCCGCAGCGCCTCGGCCGCCCAGCGCCGCGACACCCGGGGCACCGACGACGAGGGGCCGCGCGGCGGCGGCCGCCCGATGGCGCCGGCCAAGCCCGCCCGCGTGCCCACCGGCGGCAACAGCGCCGGTCCGCGCCGCTCCGTCTGGCGCGCCGAGGACGAGGCCAAAACCGAGGATGGGACCCGGCGGGTCAAGATCCCGCGCCGGGGAGCCGACCCGAAGGTCGAGCGCGAGACGGCCGCCGCCCGGGGACGCGAACGCGTCGGCGCCATCAGCACCGGCGAGCGCCGTGTCCTCGTGGAGCGCCTGAAGTCGAGCCCGCAGGAACCGGCCGCCGAGCCGCATCGCCGCGACAGCGCCGTGCGCCGTCGCGGGGACGAGGCCGCCCCCCGCGAGGGCCGCTTCCCCCGCGCCGAGGCCCAGGGCCGCCCGTTCCGGCAGGCCGACGACCGTGCCTCGGAGTCTCGCCCCGCCGGTGACCGGCCCGCTCGCGGCTTCGGCGGCGAAGGCCGGCCGCCGCGCCGGGACGACGACCGTCCGCGCGGGAACTTCCGCTCGCAGGACGGTGCCGAGCGCCGTGGTCCCCCGCGCGGGAGCGAGGATCGCCCCCGCGGCCCCTTCCGCGGCAATGCGAATCGCGCCGAGGGCGGCGACGACCGTGGCGCCCGTCCGGCCTCCCGCGGCGCGCCGGCCCGGGACGACCGCCGCGACGGCTTCCGGGGCGACAAGCCCAGCGGCTTCCGTGGCAACGACCGCCCCGGCGGCGACCGTGGCGGCTTCAAGGGCACCCGCCCGGACGGCGAGCGCGGTGGCTACAAGGGCACTCGCCCGGACGGCGAGGGCGGTGGCTACAAGGGCACTCGCCCGGACGGCGAGCGCAGCGGCTTCAAGGGGGCCGGCAAACCCGGCGGCGGTTTCAAGGCCGGTGGCAAACCCGGCGGTTTCAGCAAGCCCGGTGGCAAGCCCGGCGGTTTCAGCCGCGGCGGCTCCGGTGGCGGCAAGCCCGGCGGCGCCCGTCCGCCCCGCGGTGGCGGCCGGTGAGGATCGTCGGCGGCGATCACCGCGGCCGCCGCCTCGCAACCCCGAAGACCGACGCGATCCGGCCCACCTCGGACCGGCTCCGCGAGGCACTCTTCAACGTCCTCGCGCACGCCTATGACGATGCCGTCGCCGGGGCCCGGGTCCTCGACCTGTTCGCCGGCACCGGGGCGCTGAGCTTCGAAGCCCTGTCGCGCGGTGCGGCCTACGCCCTCCTGGTCGACGAGGACGCCGAGGCCCGCGCCCTGATTCGGGAGAACATCGAATCCTTCGGCGCCGAAGGGGCGACCCGCCTGTTCCGGCGCGACGCCACCCGACTCGGCCCGGCCGGCACCAGCGGTACCTTCTCCCTCGTGTTCTGCGACCCGCCCTACCACCGCGACCTCGCTCCGGCCGCCCTGGCCAGCGCGGCCACCGGCGGCTGGCTCGCTCCCGGCGCCCTCGCGGTCGTCGAGGAATCCGCGAGTGTCCACGTCGCCCTGCCGCCCGGGTTCACCGAGCTGGAGCGCCGGGTCTACGGCGACACCGCCCTCGCCTACGCGCGCTACGCCGCCTGACGCGCGACCTCGACGCGAGCTGCGTGGTATACCGGCGCGACCGACGCGCGCGCGGCGGACCCCCGCGGCACCCGGGCGCGTTCCTCCGGTATGGTCCTCGCCGAACCCCGAACCGACGCCGCCGAGATCGATCCGGTCGCCTCCGACCCGCGCCCGTCCCGCCTCTGGCGACCGCGCCGCGTCCTCGTCACCCCGGCCGCCCTGGAGCACGCGCACGGCCGCGCGATGGTGGCTCGCGCCGAGGCCCTCGGGTTACCGGTCGAGCGCTTGGCCGCCAACCGTCTGACGGGCTTACGAAATCCGGACCCACGGATCGCGTATCGCGAGGCGAAGGCGACCCTCGCCATCGTCGTCGCCCCACCGACCAAGCTGAAACTCCAGCCGATTCCACCGAGCGCCGACTGGCGCTTCGACCTCGCCGAGGGCTGCCCGGCCCATTGCCAGTACTGCTATCTGGCGGGCTCTCTCTCGGGCCCCCCGGTGACGCGGGCCTACGCGAACCTCGACGCGATCCTCGACAACCTGCCGGCCTATCTCGGCCAGGGCGCCATCACCTCGACCCAGGCTGACCGCGCCCAGGAAGGCACCACCTTCGAGGCCTCGTGCTACACCGATCCCCTCGGCATCGAACATCTCACCGGCTCGCTCTCGGCCGCCATCACCCGCTTCGGCGCCTGGGAGGCACCGGTCCAACTTCGCTTCACCACCAAGTTCGCGGCCGTGCAGCCCTTGCTCGGCCTTGCCCACAACCGGCGTACCCGCATCCGGTTCTCCGTGAATGCGCGCTCGGCTGCTCGCTACGAGGGGGGAACGGCGAGTTTGGATGCGCGCCTGGCGGCCCTCCGGGAGGTCGCGGAGGCCGGCTATCCGGTCGGCCTCACCATCGCGCCGATCCTGCCGGTCCCGAACTGGCAGGACGCCTATGCCGGCTTGATACGGGATGTCGCCGCGGCGCTGTCGGGCGTGAAGGGCATCGATCTCACCGTTGAACTCATCACCCATCGCTTCACGCCCGGTTCGAAGAGCGTTCTGCAAAGGTGGTATCCCGGTTCGGATCTCCCGATGACGGAGACGGAACGAAGTCGCAAGCTGACGAAATTCGGATCGGTGAAGTACGTCTTTCCGCGGGATCTGATGCAGTCCATGCGTTCTTGGCTGACGGGAGAGATCCAGCGCACCTTGCCGGCTCGTATCCTTTACTGGACGTGAGATATTATCCTGCCTTCAATTCGGTTGGCCTTCATCGAAGCGACTTCGTGCCTCCTGGATTGCCGGAAGATTCGAGAATGCCCAGGCCCCCAGGGCCTGAACGGGGACCTGCAGGGATCGCCCGAGATCCGTAAGTTCATACTCCACCCGGGGCGGAATGGTGGGATACACGGTCCGGGAGACCAAGCCGTCGCGCTCGAGGCCTCGGAGGGTGAAGGTCAGCATCCGCTGCGAGATGCCCCCGACCAGGCGCTTAAGTTCGTTGAAGCGCCGCGGCCCATCCGTCAGCATCATCACCACGAGGATCGACCACTTGTCGCCGATCCGCGACAGGACTGTGCCGACGACCCGGCAATCGCCCGGGTTGTGCTGTGCGGTCGTTGCGGTTCCCTCGTTGTGCCCCAGTTCCACGAATGTGCCTCCTTGCGCGGGAGCGCATCTGGTTCTCTATACCGCCTCGGTACACTTCTGATACCGGGGATCGAAGATGAAACTCCTGCACGTCGACGGAAGCATTCTGGGGGACCATTCGGTCAGCCGCGCGGTTTCGGCTGCGATCGTCACGCATCTGACGGCGGCGACACCGGGCCTCGACGTCACCTACCGCGATCTCGCCGCGACGCCGATTCCGCACCTCTCGGGTGCCTACCTGGCAGGCCACCAGCCGAACGCGACGAACACCCCTGATATCCAGCACGACGTCGAGCTCGGCCGTTCCGTCCTTGCCGAATTCCTCGCCGCCGACATCGTGGTGATCGGCGCGCCTCTGTACAACTTCACGATCTCGTCGCAGCTGAAGGCCTGGATCGATCGTATCCTCGTGGCGGGCCAGACCTTCAAGTACACCGAGAGCGGCGCCGTCGGCCTCGTTCCGCAGAAGCGGGTCATCGTAGCCGTTGCTCGGGGCGGTCTTTACGGAGCGGGAACACCGAACGCGGCGGCGGAGCATGCCGAGACCTACCTGCGCGTGGTTCTGGGTTTCATCGGCATCACGAACCCGGAGATCATCGTCGCCGAGGGCATCGCACTCGGTCCGGACGCCCGCCAGAAGGCCCTCGACGGTGCTCTGAAGGCCGCCTCCGACCTGCCGGCGGCCTAGCGCCGTCCGAAGAGCCGCTCGATGTCGTGGAGCTTCAGCTCCACGAAGGTCGGGCGGCCATGGTTGCAGGTGCCGGCGAGCGGCGTCGCTTCCATCTCGCGCAGGAGCGCGTTCATTTCCTCTGGGTGCAAGCGCCGGCCCGCTCGGATCGAGCCGTGGCAACTCATCCGCGACAGGATCGCGTCCAGGCGCCGGCCGAGGGTGCCTGCACCCGCATCGGTGCCATCGGGGCTTTCGTCTTCGAGACCACTCTGGCTGAGCGCATCGAGGATATCGGTGACGAGGGTCCGGATCGAAGCGCCGGCGAGAGCGGCCGGTACCTCCCGCACGAGGACGGCGCCCGAGCCGAACGGCTCGAGCGTGAGGCCCAGGCGGTCGAGATCGGGGGCCGCGGCGACGAGGCGCTCCGCCTCGCCGGGAGCCATCTCCACCACGTCGGGAATCAGCAGACCCTGACGGGCGATGCCGCCCCGTGCGCGTTCGCGTTTCAGCCGTTCGTAGACCAGGCGCTCGTGGGCGGCATGCTGATCGACGAGGACGAGACCATCGGCCGTCTGGGCGACGATGTAGGTCTCGTGCAACTGAGCCCGCGCCGCTCCAAGGGGGTGCACCTGTTCGTCCGCTGGCTCCACCCGTGGGCGCAGATCCGCCGCCGGGGGGGCGAAATCATGCGCGAAGCGGGCCTGGGGCGCCTCGGCCATTCCGGTGAGCGCCGGCGAGCGCGGAACCGCCTGGCGGTAGGGATAGGGCGCAGCAATGGACGGCACCGAGCCCGGTCGGTTCAGTGAGGGGATCGGATAGGTACTGGTGCCCGAATGAACGGCGAGACCGGTCGGCCGCAAGGCGTCCAACGTGCGGGCAGCGCCCGTGGTGGAGCCGCGCAGGCCGGCTTGTCGGAGGGTCTCGTGGATCGCACTGACGATCAGGCTCCGGACCAGGCCGGGATCGCGAAAGCGGACTTCGGTCTTGGCCGGGTGCACATTCACGTCCACCAGCGACGGATCGCACAGGATCGCCAGAGCCAGGACCGGGTGGCGGTCGGAACTCATGGTATCGGCATAGGCGCCCCGCACGGCGCCGAGCAGTAGGCGGTCACGGACCGGCCGGCCATTGACGGTGAAGTGGATCTGGCTGGCAGCGCCGCGATGGAAGCTCGGCAGGCCGATATGACCCGCAAGCGCGAAGCCCTCGCGGGCCATGTCGAGGGCTAGCGAATTTGATGCGAAGTCGGTGCCGAAGATCCCAGTCAGGCGCCGAAGGGTTGCGGAAGAACCCGTTTCTGTCTCGGCCGGGAAAATGAGCGGCGTCCCACTTTCCGATCGCAGGACAAGTCGGATTTCGGGCTGCGCCACCGCGAGCCGGCGCAGGATGTCGCCGATCGCCGCCGTTTCGGCCCGGTCGGACTTCAGGAATTTCAGTCGCGCAGGTGTGGCCGCGAACAGATCGGACACCTCGATGCGCGTGCCGCGCGCGCTCGGTGCCGGGCGGACTTCGCCCTTGATGCCCGCATCGACCGTAAGGGTGACACCGGTTTCGGCCTTGGACGTACGACTGGTAAGAGTCAGGCGCGCGACCGCGCCGATGGAGGGTAGGGCCTCGCCACGAAAGCCCAGCGTTTCGATGCGGGTAAGGTCTCCCCCTGGAAGCTTCGAGGTGGCGTGTCGCTCTACGGCGAGCGCAAGATCATCCGCATCCATGCCCGCGCCGTCATCGACCACACGGATCAAGCGTCGGCCGCCTCCTTCGATCGTGACCTCGATACTGCGTGCGCCAGCATCGATCGCGTTCTCGACGAGTTCCTTGACCGCTGAGGCAGGCCGCTCAACGACCTCGCCCGCAGCGATACGGTCGACGAGGATCGGATCGAGGCGACGGACGGGGCGAGGTGGCGTGGACATGCGAAGGAAACTATAGGTGCCCTCGGACACAGCCGAAAGGCCAGGATGGAAACGTTGGTTCGTGCCACACCCGCTGCCGATTCGACGCACGCTCACGAGGGTGACGACAAGGTCGACGGTATGAAGACCTTACGGTTCTCTTTCGAGGGGCTTATCCGCGCGTGAAGGCCAAGCTGCAGCGCTGCCGCACCGTATGGGGACGGACCGAACAGCGCGATACACTTCCGGGACTGCGTGCGGTGACCAACGCCGTGTATCAGCCGGCGACCCCGGACGGGAGTTGGGCGCTGTGCGATGCCGATGGCACCATCATCGAATTTGGCGCCAATCCCATGCTGACGGACGTCGTGGACGAGGCGGACGATCGCCCGACTCTCTTCATCGGTCCGCTGATCACCCATTACGGCCATTTCCTCCTCGGCACCTTCGCGCGCCTCTGGCCACTCCTCACCTGGAGGGGACCGAAGCCACGCCTCCTCTGCTACGCTGAAGGACCTCTGGATGCGCTGCACGCGAAATGGGCGACGCTACCGTTCCTCGCCGACATTCTCGCCCGCTTCGATCTGACCATCGCAGACCTCGTGACCTTCCAGAACGTGACGCGGATCCCGAAGCTGCTGGTTCCGGAGCCGAGCGTAAAGGAGCAGGACTTCACCCATGCGATCTACGGCACGCTCACGCACTATACCGGCGAGGCGTTCTACGACCCAGTCGCTGTCGATCGGGAAACGCGGCCGGTCTACCTGTCGAAAGCAAGATTGGCATCGGGGATCTCGCGCCTGCGCAACGAGGATGTGCTGTGCGAGCGTCTGGCGCGGCAGGGGGTGGACATCGTTTTCCCGGAGACCCTGCGGTTTCCTGAGTTGGTTCGTCTGCTTTCGGAACGGAAAATGGTTCTTGGAACGGCAGGCTCGGCGTTCCATACGGCCGTCTTCGCGGCGCCGAACCGCCGGATCCTCGCGTTGAACTGGACGCCTCCGGTCCACGCCAACTATCCCCTGCTCGATGCGCTCAATGGCACGCAGGCGCGGTACTACTTCGTTCCGGGGAGCATGATCGAAGAGGAGCCTGGCTTTCATTTCGGGTGGTCGATCCCGGACCCACAAGCGGTCGCGGCCGAGATGCTGGAGCGCGCGCATGCCTTCGACAGCCTCGAGGCCCGCGATGCCGCCGAGGACACGGCGCGTTGGCGATCCAAGTGGATCCCGGGCTGGAAACCGGTTCAGCGCTGGCTCGAGCGCCGCCTCTGACGGCTCAGGCGACGCCTGACCGGAGCAGATCGTGGTAGTGCACGAGCCCGACCGGGCGGTCGTCCTCGACGACGATCAGCGCCGTGATCTTCATCGATTCCTGGATTTCCAGGGCCTTCGCGAGCAACGTTTCGGGGGCGACCGTCCGTGGCTTGCCGCTCATCAGCGCCTCGACCGCGAGGCTATCGAGATCGGTGCGGAAGACGTTGCGGCGCAGATCGCCGTCCGTGAGGATCCCCGCGAGGCGTCCCTCGGCGTCCACCACGACCACCGAGCCGAAACCTTTCGCATCGATCTCGGCGATGGCCGCGCGCATCGGGGTCCCGCATGGGACCACCGGCAGCTGGGATCCGGTATGCATCACCTCGCGAACCTGACGCAGCGACGCGCCGAGGCGACCGCCCGGGTGATAGATGCTGAATTCCCGCGCGGAGAAGCCGCGTGCTTCGAGGAGCGCAATGGAGAGCGCATCGCCGAGGGCAAGCTGCATCGCCGTGGACGTCGTCGGGGCCAAGCCATTCGGACAGGCCTCGCGCGCCTTCGGGAGGGTCAGGCAGATGTCGGCTTCGCGGCCCAGGGTCGATGAACTGTTGGATGTGATGGCGATCAGGCCGACGCGGTAGCGACGGGCATAACCGATGATGTCGGCCAGCTCCGTCGTCTCGCCCGACCAGGATAGCGCCACCACGACGTCTTCGGGCTGTATCATGCCCAGATCACCATGGCTGGCCTCGGCGGGGTGAACGTACAGGGCGGGCGTCCCGGTCGAGGCCAGCGTCGCAGCGATCTTGCGACCGATATGGCCCGATTTGCCCATGCCCGTGAGGATGGCGCGTCCCTTGGCGCGGGCGATGCGCGACACCGCATCGGTGAACGCCGCGCCGAGCCCATTGCCGATGGACTCCATCAAGCAGGCGAGCCCATCGCGTTCGGTCTCGATCGTCCGCAGGGCGGAGGCGACCGCCGGCGAGAGCGTCGAATCCGCGGGGATCGAGGCGGGGCGCAAGGCCTGGGCGCTGTCTGCTGGAGCCATACTGCCCCGTATCCTTCTCGTGAGATCGCGTGCGCGTGCGGCGCCACGGTCGTCCGCCTATGGACAGGGATTGTGGTCGGATGGCGACCCCTTGGCCTTGCCCGATGTGTCCCGCTCCGCGTTGACGCCCCATTAACCGTGCCGGTTGTAGGCCTGTTAACCATGAGGTCGGGGCGTCTTCCCTTGAAAGACGGTCTGGCGTCGTCCGTCTCGCGCATCCGCAGGCGGCCCAGGTCTCGAAGCGCCGTCTTCGGCGTCAAGGTCAGCGGAAAGACGTCGATCCGTGACATGCGCAGGGCCGATCGCAGGATGGCAGAGCCAAGGTCTTCGTGGCTTTGCCCTGATCGCTGCCCTCACGCTTCCGTCCCTTGCCCGGGCTCAGGCGCTTCCCTCCGGTGCGCCCGATAGTACCTTCGGAGCGCCGGCCGTGGGCGACGTCCTGCCGCTGGGCGCGGGCCTGCGGGGCAGTACCGTCTCGGGCAGCGGGGTTCTGAACAGCAACGGCTCTGCGACCGGCGGAGAGACGTCAGGCAGCGGAGGACTGGCCACCCGTGCGCTGGCCGGAAGCCGATCCGGCAGCGCCCTCGCCTCCGGCGGGACGAATGGGCCCAACAATCGCGGACTGACGAATCTCCTGCGGCTCAGGGCGATCCCGCCGCGCCGCTTCGGGAGCGCGACGGTCCGGCCGGTCCGATCGATCACGCAAGTGCCGCCTTACGATCTGCGTCTCACGCCGGTGGTGCGCAATGCCGTGAGCGGCGTTCCGTTGCCGACGGTGCTGCCGCTCGCTGGTGTCCAGACGCCGGGATTCTTTCTCTCGACGGCCCTTCGGCGGCCGATCACCATCGACGAGGCCTACGCGCCGCTCGGGATCAAGGTCGGCACCTTCACGATCCTGCCTGCGATCCAGCAGAGCATCGGCTATGACACCAACCCCGACCAGATCACGAATCGGCTGGCCAAGCCGTCGCTGGCGCTGCGGACCGATGGCGAATTGAGCTTCCGGAGCGACTGGTCGTCGAGCGAGCTCACCGGCGACCTGCGGGGGGGCTACGTCGATTATCCGGACAATCAGGGGGCCAGCCGGCCGAACGGAGCCGGCGTGACGCGGCTGCGGATCGACGCGAATCGCGACACGCGGATCGAGGTCGAAGGCCGATTTCTCCTGGAAACACAACGCACTGGCACGCCGGACCTGGCGGCCGCGACGGCGACCCGGCCGCTGATCGCGAGCTATGGCACGACGGTCGGCGTCTCCGAGCGCTTCAACCGGGTCCAGGTTTCGCTGCGGGGGTTGCTCGACCGCTCGGAGTTCGAGGATGCGCAGCTCTCGGATGGCACCATCCTGCGCCAGAGCGATCGCAACCTGAACCAGTATGGCCTGCAACTTCGGGCCGGATACGAGATCTCGCCCGTCATCACGCCCTTCGTCGATGTCCTGGCTGACACGCGCGTCTACGATCTACGCGTCGACTCATCGGGAATACGGCGCGATTCCGATGGCATCACGCTCTCGGGCGGCGCGTCCTTTGCCCTGACCCGCTTCGTCACCGGGGAAATCTCGGCGGGACTTCAGCACCGCAGTTATGTCGACCCGGCCCTGCGCGATCTGACGGCGCCCGTCATCACCGCGGCGCTGATCTGGAGCGCGAGTCCGCTCACCACAGTCCGCCTGAATGGAGCGACGGGCATCGTCGAGACGTCGGTGCCCGGTTCGAGCGGCGTCCTGACACAAACCGCGACGCTGGAAGTCCAGCACGATCTCCTGCGCAATCTCTCGCTGACCGGCGGCATCAGCTACCTGTCGAACGACTATGACCGGGTGAACATCACCGAGCGCGGATTCTCGGCGACGGCGCGGATCGACTATCGCTTCAACCGCTGGCTGGCGATGCGCGGGAGCTACATCTACCAGCGCCTCGACAGCACCTCGTCCGGTTCAAGCTTCCACGCGAACACGTTCCTGCTCGGCCTGCGCGTCAATCCGTGACGCGCGGACCCGCTTTTTCGTCGCGGTATACCGAGAGGGACGTGTCGAGGTCGCGCGGGTATCAGCGCACCATCGCCAGCGACGCGCCGGATTTCGACAGCGCGCCGTCGAGGGCCCCGCCACCCTGACGCAGCCGGGCCGCGACGGTGCCGCCGGGCTGGTAGAGGTAGACCTCGCCGTCGCGGTAATCCCAGGCGGTGACCTTGGAGAGGTCCTTGTTCGGGCAGCCGGAGGCGCTGGCCTTGTAGAGGTCCAGGGCCGGAGCGCTCGACAGGGAGACCTTGCAGCTCGCGCCGGTGGCGTCCTTGGCATTCCAGGTGCCGACGACGGACGAGCGGCCGCCCGCCACGACCGGCGGCGGAGCCGGGGCGACGGGGGGCGCCTCCGGGGCGATCACCGGGGTCGAGGGGGCGACGGCCACGGTGGCGCCCACCGGGGGCGGCAGGTCCGCCGGGGCGGCGGTGGCGCCCGGCGGCGGGGCCAGCGGCTCCGAGGTGACCGGGCCGGACGGCATGGCGGGGACGACCGGCTCCAGGGCCGCCTGGGGGCCGGGGGCGATCCGGCCGCGCGTGGGACCCTCGAGGCGCTGGGAGGCACAGGCGCCGAGGCTGGCGGCGAGCGCGAGGACGGCGGCTGTCGACAGAAGCGAACGCGGCATCGATGTCATGTTCCGAGCAGGTGCGGGTGGGGAGCCCGGGGGCTCCTCGTTTCGGCCTGCGTCACCGGCAATTGCGCTGGCGGCAAGGCGCCGGGCGCGGGCGGTAAGGGATTTGCCGGGACCGCTCGATCTTTCGCGGCGGGTGTGGCGTTCGTGCCTCAGGGGATGGGGCCGACCCCCGGCTCCGTCGCGCCGGCCTGCCGCGCGGGCATCCGCCGGCGTTCCGCCAGGACGAGGGGCCGAGCGGGATCCGACCCCGGCGTGAGGATCGACGAATCGCGCTCGGTATCGCATTCCGGACGAAAGTGTGGCGACACAGGATCGGCAGTCTTGCGACGGAGGTTCGACAGATTCCGCGAATAAAGGCGCGCCGGATACAAGCATGTGTCCAGTTTCGGCACAATCCCGCCTCAGAAACGCCGAGTCGACCGGGTCGGATGGCCCCTGACGGACGACGCAAGTCGCGCGCCCGTCATCCGCGCCCTGGGGCCGGACCGAAGGCCCGGCACGTGCGCCGGCCCATGCAGGAGATGGAGCCGACCATGGCGGAAGCTGCCGAGCGTTCCATGTCGACCCGACCCGGTCGCGCCGCCCGAGGCCTCGGCCTCGCGGCCCTCCTCCTCGGCGGCGGTATCGCGGGTTTCGTCGCCTGGTCCCGTCCGCCGGCCGCGATCCCGACCCTCGCCGCCGTCACGCCGGTGGACCCGCCGGCAGCGGCCCCGGTCGGTGCCGACAGGTCTGCCGACTCCGCCGCCGCGACGTCCGCCGACTCGGCGCCCGTGGCACCCGAAGTCCCGGCGCCCGCGAGCGTCGCCGAAGCCACGACAGCAACCCCCGAGGCCGCGCCCGAGACCGCGCCCACGGCTATGGCGGAGCCGGCCACGGCCCAGCCGCCCCTCGTGGCGCGGTGGGTGCCGCTGCCGGTGCCGCGGCCCCCGGAATTTCGCGCCGGGCGCCTCTCCGCACGGTCGACCCGCGCGGCGCCCGCCCGGACCGCCAGCGCGGCGCCGCCCCCGGAGGACACCCGCTCCTTCATCGAGAAGCTCTTCGGCGTCGAGAGTTCCGAGCCGCCGCGGCTCGCCTACGCGGCCCTCGAGACCAAACCCGTCGACGACGTCTTCCGGCGCGCCCTCAGCGCCGTGCCGACCAGCCCGACC
This sequence comes from Methylobacterium sp. Leaf94, assembly GCF_001426045.1. Taxonomy (NCBI): domain Bacteria; kingdom Pseudomonadati; phylum Pseudomonadota; class Alphaproteobacteria; order Hyphomicrobiales; family Methylobacteriaceae; genus Methylobacterium; species Methylobacterium sp. Leaf94. The sequence continues at coordinate 207,314 of NZ_LMRM01000001.1, read as the reverse complement.
GGCGGCGTCGCGGTCTACGATATTCGCGCGAAGGTCGTGACCCTCCCGAACGGGGAGAAGCTCGAGGCGCATTCGGGGCTGGGCGAGAGCATGGACAATCCCGGCCACACGCATGTGCGGATGAGGGGGCCGACCCCCCTCGGCACCTACGACATCCGCGAGCGCGAGCAGCCGTTCCACGGCGTCCGCGCCCTGCGTCTCACCCCCGTCGGAGGCCCGGAGGCCATCCACGGCCGGGTCGGCCTCCTCGCCCACACCTACATGCTGGGTGCGAGCGGCGCTTCGAACGGCTGCGTCTCGTTCCGCGACTACGACAAGTTCCTGCAGGCGTACCTGCGCGGCGAGGTCCAGCGCCTCGTCGTGGTCGCGGGCGGCTAGGGGCCTCACGGCCACTCGTCACGGGGCCGCGGTCCGGGATCTTGTCGGGCGCATCGGCGCCGTCGAGATCCCTTCGCGGAGGCCGTGCGTCGCGGTCCCGGCTGAGACCGCGTGGAAAGATCTGTCCCAGGACTCATCCGCATTCGGCGCGTTTCCCGTGCTGTTCGCGCGTCTTCGCGCGTCGGCAGGCGCGCCCGCCCCCGATGGGGTCCAGGGTCTCGTCGGTGTTCGGGATCGGTACGACACGCCGACGACGCTCGGCGGGTCGTCTGCGCGTCGCCGCGGCGTTCCGCCTGCGAAGGGGCGTCGCCGTGCGCGCAACGACACCATGACGAAGACTTGCGCAATACTGTCGTATCAATACTGTCAAATATACAACAAACGCTGCTTTCGGGATGGTGTTGGCCGATAAATTCCTGATAAGGCGATTGATGGATTAGTCGAATGAACCGGTGAGAGGCGGAGGATGCGGCGGCGTACATTCGTGGCGGGTCTCGCCGGGTTCATCGGGTCCCGGCCCGCGTCGGCGCAGATGCAGCACGACATGGGCACGATGGCGGGCCAGGGTGCACTTGCCGCCCCGACGCCGGCGGCGCCCGTCCTGCCCCAGGGGCAACCGCTGCGCGACCTGCCGCGCCTGCCGAACCAGTCCACCGTTCCCGGCCGCTTCAGCGCGACGATCACGGCCGGCCCGGGCGTCGTGCGCTACGCGGAGGGTCTCGAGACGCCGGTGCTGCTCTATAACGGCGTCCAGCCCGTGATCGAGGCGACGGAGGGCGACCGGATCGCGATCCGGTTCCGGAACGGCGTTCCGGGACAGCCCTCCACGATTCACTGGCACGGGATGCCGGTCCCGTCCGATCAGGACGGCAACCCGATGAACCCGGTCGCGCCGGGGGACGAGCGCGTCTACGCCTTCGATCTCCCCGAGGGCAGCGCGGCGACCTACTGGTTTCACCCGCACCCGCACGGCTTCACCGCCGAGCAGGTCTATCGCGACCTGGCGGGCCTGTTCCTCGTCAAGCCGAAGGTCGATCCCATTCCGGCCGCCTACGGCGACACCGTCCTGATGCTCACCGATCTGCGGATCGCCGCCGATGGAACGATGCCCCGGAGCACCATGGCCGACGCCATGAACGGACGCGTCGGCGACCATGTGCTGGTCAACGGGCAGAAGAACCCGGTCCTGTCCGTAGCGCCGGGGGAGAAGCGCCGCATCCGCCTCGTCAACGCGACGAATGCCCGGTTCCTGCGCCTCGGCTTCGAGGGCGCGCGCATGCTCCTCGTCGGCACCGATGGCGGCTTGGTGGAGACGCCGGTTCCGGTCGACGCCGTGCTGATCACGCCGGGCGAGCGCGTGGAACTCATCGTCACCTTCGACCGGCCCGGGGAGGCCCGGCTGACGACGCGCCCCTATGCGCGGGGCTGGATGGGGCCGGGTGAGCCGAAGGAGGCCGGCCTCGTCCTGCTGACGGCCCGGGTGTCGGGCCAGCCGGCCGCCGCCTCCCCGCCCCTGCCGCCGGTCCTGAACCGGATCGCACCGCTCGGCGAGCCGGTCGTCTCCCGGCGCTTCGTCTTCACGGAAGCCATGACGCAGGGCAGCGGCCGGGATGGCTCGAAGGGCATGGCGGGCATGGGAGGCATGGCGGGCATGGGAGGCATGGCGGGCAAGGGAGGCATGGCGGGTATGGACGGCATGGCGGGCATGGACCGGGGCGCGACGGCGCCGCCCGGACCCGCATCGGCCGCGCCGTCCGGCGGCATGGCGATGCGATTCCTGATCAACGGCCGGAGCTTCGACCTGGGCCGCATCGACGAGGTCTCGAAGGTCGGCCAGGTCGAATCCTGGAGCATCGTCAACGAGTCGGACATGGACCATCCGTTCCACGTCCACGGGACCCAGTTCCAGATCGTGGACATCGCGAAGGGCGGCGCGGTCCGGACGCCGGAATTCCGGTCCTGGAAGGACACCGTCAACGTGGCGGCCGGCGAGACGGTCCGCATCCGCCTGCGCCAGGACATGGCGGGGCCGCGCATGTACCACTGCCACATCCTCGAACACGAGGATCTCGGCATGATGGGAACGCTCGACGTCCGGGCCTGAGCCAGGCCGGATGCCGGCGCGGCTGCGGGACGGACCGTCGCGCAGCCGGCGCCGGGCCGAGGTCAGGCAGCCCGGATGGCGTCGAGGAAGGTCTCGACCTCGCGCTGGACGGCCACGGCCTGGGTCGAGAGTTCCCCGGCCGCCATCATCACCTGCTGGGCGGCGCTGCCGGTCTCGCCGGCCGAGGCCAGCACCCGGGCCACGTTCGCCGAGACGTCCTCCGTCCCGTGGGCGGCCTCGATGGCGTTGCGCGAGATTTCTCCGGTTGCCGCCGTCTGCTCGATCACGGTCGCGGCGATCGTTTCCGTGATGCTGTTGACCGACCCGATGGTCTGGCCGATCTGGCGGATCGCGGTGACGGCCTGGGCGGTGGCCTGCTGGATCGCCGCGATGTGTCCGCCGATCTCGTTCGTGGCGCGCGCCGTCTGGCCGGCCAGTTCCTTGACCTCCGTGGCGACGACGGCGAAGCCGCGTCCGGCCTCCCCGGCCCGCGCCGCCTCGATGGTGGCGTTCAGGGCCAGTAGGTTGGTCTGGCCCGCGATGCTGGAGATCATCGTCACGGCTTCGCCGATCTGCTCGGCGGCGGCCGACAGGCTGGCCATGGCCACGTCGGTCGCCTGGGCCTCCCGCGTCGCCGCGGCCGCGACCGTGTTCGACTGCTTCACCTGACGCTCGATCTCGCGCAGGGAGGCCACCATCTCCTCGGCCGCCGAGGCGACCGTCTGCACGTTCGCGGAGGTCTGCTCGGCGGCCGCACTGGAGGCCTGGGCCTGATGACTCGTCGCGTCGGCCACGCCCGTCATGGAGCGGGCGGTGGCGTCGAGTTCGGTGGAGGCCGCGGTGACGACCCCCACGGCGGCGCCGATCGTCCGTTCGAACCCCTTGACCAACTCGTCGACGCGGTCGGCGCGGCGCTGACGGGCGGAGCGCTCCGAGACCTGCTGGGCCTCGAGTTCGATGCGGGCGATGGCGTTCCGGCGGAAGACGTCGACGGCCTTGGCCATCGCGCTCATCTCGTCCGTGGCGTCCTGCGACGGCACGACGACCGCCGTTTCCCCGGCGGCCAGACGGGTCATGGCCTCGGTCATCCCGGCGATCGGGCGGATCAGGCTGCGGGCGATCAGGACGGCCATGCCGCCGCCCAGGATCAGCGCCAGGGCGATCAGGCCCTGCTGCAGGCGCTCGCCGAAGGCGACGGTCGCTTCGGTGGTCGCGGCGACGGCCTTCATCCGCCCCTCGGTGACGGCGCGGGATTGGACCCCGGCGGCCGCGATGGCGGCGACCTTCGTCTTGATGCCGTCGAAATCGCGGCGGCTGTCCTCCATGGCCTTGGCGGCCTCCTGGAAGGCGCCGATATAGCTGGCGAACGCAGCCTCGCCGCGGGTGATCGCCGCGGCGGACGCCGGGTCGGGATCGAGGGCCCGCAGCGCCTTGCCGGCGGCCACGGCCGTCTGGGCGTAGTCCGCGAAGATCGTCGGACCCTTGGGGTCCAGGGTCGTCAGGAAGCGCCAGGCGGACATCCGCGTCAGCAGGACCGCGCTGTCGTAGGTCTGGGCCTGGATGAGGTGCGCCACGCTGCCGTTGGCCCGGATCTCCTGGAGGATGGCCTGGTTCAGGCGGGTGAGGCCGTTGCCCTCGTCGAACAGGCGGGTGCGGGCCTCGGCCAGGGCGGCGCCGCTGGCTCCCAGGCGGACGACGTCCTGCTCTAGGTCCCGGCCCCCGTCGGGCAATTGGGCGTAGACCTTCCGACGCTCGTCCGAGGCCGTGTTCCGCGTCACCCGGTCGCCGATCTCGACGATGCTCCGGCGGGTCTGATCGAGGTCGACCAGGGTCTCCGGCTTGGCCGTGGCGCTGTATGCGAAGGATTGGGCGATGAGCCGGTCGGTCAGGCCCGTGATCGTGTAGATGTCGCGGGTGTTCGTCTCGATCCGGTTGCGGTTCTCGTACTGGCCGGACAGTTCGGCGAACTGGTAATGCGATGCGATGCCCAGGCCGGCGATGAGGAGCATCAGCGTGCCGAAGCCGGCATACAGGCGGGTCCGAATACCGAACTTCATTGCAGTGTCTCGCTGAGTAGGATTACGTCGCGAGACCTTTAATAGGCTAGATCCAACAATATTCCGTTAAAAGAGCAGTATAGAAGTCTCTCTGAGCAAGGTGCATTGCTTGCGGGGTCCGCCTGACCTTCGGGATGGTCCCGCGCGGCCGGACCCTACGGAGCGATGCCGTCGATGGCGAGGCGCAGGTGCTTCGGGCCGCGCAGGGCCGAGCCCGGCCGGTAGGGCGGGGGGTCGACGGTCAGGCGCGGGTTCTTCAGGCGGCGGGCGAGGGCCACCAGGGCGGCCTCGACCTCGAAGCGGGCGAGCGGCGCGCCGACGCAGTAGTGCAGGCTGCCCCCGAAGCCGAGATGGCGGTTGTCGGCCCGGTCGGGATCGAAGCGGTCGGGCTCGGCATAGACCTCGGGGTCCCGGTTGCCGGAGGCGAGCAGCAGGACGAGGGGGGCCCCCTCCGGGATGGTGACGCCGTTCTGCGTGATCGGGCACAGGGTCTTGCGGGTGCGGAACTGGACCGGGGGCTCGTAGCGCAGCAGCTCCTCCACGACGCGGGGGGCGCGGGACGGGTCCTCGCGCAGGCGCCGCAGCTCCTCCGGGTGGCGGAGCAGGGTCAGCATGCCGTTGGTGATGAGGTTCACCGTGGTCTCGTGGCCGGCCACCAGCATCAGGATCGCGGTGGCGATGAGGTCGAAGTCGCTCATGCGCCCGTGGCCGTCGGCGCGCGCGGTGGCCAGACCCGACAGCATGTCGTCCTGCGGCTCCTTGCGCTTCTGCGCGATCAGGCCCTGCATGTATTCGGAGATGGCATCGAAGGTGCGGCTGTTCTCGGCGCGCAGCTCGTCGTCCTGCAGGGTGTCCGGTTCGAGGGCGGTGGCGAGCTGCGTCGCCCAGCCGTGGAACTGCGCCTCGTCCGCCGGCGGGATGCCCAGGAGTTCGCAGATCACCGTCACGGGGAGCGGATAGGCGAGGTCGTCGACGATATCGATGGCCGTCGCGTCCCCGAGCCTGTCGAGGATCTCGTCCACGAGGACGTGGGAGCGCGCCCGCAGGGCCTGGACCCGCTCCGGCGTGAACTGCTGCATCACGGCGGCGCGCAGGGCGTCGTGGTCCGGCGGATCGCGGAAGATGAAGGGCCGGTGGGTGTCGGTGATGTGGTCGCGCACCGGCTTCACCAGCCAGTCCTTGAGCGGGTTGCCGGTCTTGGGCCGGTCGGCCGGCGGCAGGGTCTCGGAGCTGACCCGCGGGTCGTGCAGCAGGCTCGCGATCGCCGCGTGGGAGGCGGCCACGTAGGTGCCGTCCGCCTGGCGCGAGACCGGGCATTCCCGCAGGCGGGCGAAGAGCGGGTACGGGTCCGGCCGGGCGGCCTCGTCCTTGATCTGCGCGAACAGGGTGTGGTCGCTCATGCCGCGTCCTTCTCGGAAGATGTGGGCTCGGCGGGTTCGGGGAAGGCCGGCGGTAGCACCGCGAACGGGCCGGCATCGACGCCGCCGGTCTCGGGCGGGAACGGCGCCCCCGCGGCGATGTGCTCGGCATAGGTTGGGAGCCAGCGGGCGCAGTCGAAGGCCACGGCGGCGATGCAGCGGCCCTCCCGGCCGTAGACCGCCACGAACCGGCCCTCCTTGAGGCTGCCCCGGGCGACGACGAAGCCGTCGGCGCCCGTGGTCAGGCCCACCGACTTGAGGGTGATTCCGCCCTGGCTCGACCAGAAGGCCGGCACCTCGGCGTAGGGCTCCGGCGCGAGGCCGGCCAGGAGCCGGCCGGCATGCCGGCCCTGCGCGACGGCGTGGCCCCAGTGCTCCAGGGCGATGCGGTGGCCCGGATAGAGCGGATGGGGAAACCGCGCGACGTCGCCGGCCGCCGCGATCCGGGTGTCGGGCCGTTCGGATTCGTCGAGGACGTAGCCCTGCGCGTCGCAGTCGATCCCGCCGTCGTCGCAGGCGAGGCCCGAGCCGGCGAGCCAGCCCGTGTTGCGCACGGCGCCGAGGGCCACCACCACCACGTCGGCCGGGAGGATCGTGCCGTCGGCGAGGCGGACCCGCGCCACGCGGCCGGTGCCGTCATCCTCCAGGGCCGCCACCTTCACGCCGCTGCGGATGGTGGTGCCGAGGCTGGCATGCAGGGCCTCCACCGCGGAGCCGAGATGCTGCCCGAGCACCTTGGCGAGCAGGGTCGGGCCGGTCTCCACCAGGGTGACGGTCAGACCGAGGGCCTGGCACGAGGCCGCCACCTCGCAGCCGATGAAGCCGCCGCCGATGATGACCACGTGGGCCGGGCCGGCGGCGAGGTCGCGCCGCAGGGCCTCGGCCTCGTCGCGGCCCCGCAGGGTATGCACGCCCGCGAGCCCTGCTTCCGCGGCGTTCGGCCAGCCACGCGCGGAGGCCCCGGTGGCGATGAGCAGCCGGTCGTAGGGCACCGCCTCGCCGCTCGCCAGCGTCACGGTCCGCCGGGTGCGGTCGAGGCCGGTGGCTGGGTCTCCGAAGCGCCAGTCGGCCTCGAGCGCCACGAGGTTCGGCAGCGTCGTGGCGTCGGCCGCGACCTCCCCGGTGAGCACCGCCTTCGAGAGCGGCGGCCGGTCGTAGGGGCGGTGCGGCTCGGCCCCGATGATGGTCAGGGGGCCGCGGAAGCCCGCCTGCCGCAGGCTCTCGGCGCCGCGCAGGCCGGCCAGGGAGGCCCCGACCACCACGATCCGCGTCTCGGCGTCGCTCATCGCGGGTCGGCCCCGGCATCCTCGACGCGGATGGCCTGCACCGGACAGGCGATCCGCGCGCGCTCGATGTCGTCGCGGGCGGCGGCCGAGGGGGCCGGGTCGTAGTGGAGGGCCTCGCGGCCCTTCAGGACGAAGTGGTGGGGGGCCGCGTAGCAGCACTGGGCGTAGGCCTGGCAGAGGTTCAGGTCGACGGTGACCCGCAGGCCCCCGGCGGCCCGGCGCCCGTCGGCGCTTGGCCGGTCGTGGTGGTTCAAGTCGGACATGCTTGCGCAATCTACCCGACCCGCTCACGGTTCCGCGACGCACCACGTGCCACGGGGACGCGGCCCGGCGCGCGGACGGACGCCGCCCCGGGACCGGCCGCCGGTGATGCGCCCCGGCCACAGGGGAGCGGGAAGAGGGTCCGCGCCCCGTCAGGCACTTGTCATACAATAACATCCCCATCATGAAACATTATAACGTTGAGTGATGGGGTGAGCGGGTGCGTCGATCGCGGATGGTGTGGGCCGGCGCGGCCCTGGCGGGGGCCGGCCTCGGGGCGAATGCCGGCGCGGCGCAGCAGGCCCAGGCGACCCTGGACGAACTCAGCGTCACCTCGCCGAGCCCGATCCAGCCCGTCCGCGGAGCGGGCGGCGCCGCGGGCGACGCCGGCGCGTCGTTCCCGGTGGGCGTGCTCCCGGTGGTGACCAGCACCTACTCGCCCGTCACCGCGGTGACGCAGCAGCAGATCGCCCGCGAGCAGCCGCGCACCCTCGGGGACGCCCTGTTCGACCGCCCCGGCATCTCCTCCTCGACCTACGCGCCCGGCGCCGCCAGCCGGCCCATCATCCGTGGCCTCGACAACGCCCGGGTGCGCATCCAGGAAAACGGCGTCATCAACAACGGCGTGTCGGACCTCGGCGAGGACCACACCGTTCCGGTGAACCCTCTCGTCAGCGACCGGATCGAGGTGATCCGCGGGCCGGCGACCCTCCGCTACGGCTCCGGGGCGATCGGCGGCGTCGTCTCGGCCGAGAACAACCGGGTCCCGACCTTCATCCCGGCGAACGGGGTGTCCGGTCAGGTCACGACCGGATTCTCCAGCGTCGACAACGGGCGGCTCGGCGCCGCGACGGTGGATGCCGGCAAGGACGGTATCGCGGTCCATGCCGACGGCTTCCGCAGCGCCACGGACAGCTACGCCATTCCGGGCGGGATCCAGCGCAACTCGGCCACCGAATCACAGGGCGGCTCCGTCGGCATCTCGGCCATCGGCGATCGCGGCTTCGTGGGCATCTCCTTCAGCCACTACGACGCGCTCTACCAGATCCCCGGCGGGGAGGCGGCCGAGAGCCGGACCCGTCTCGACCCGCGCCAGGATCGGGTCGTCGCCCGGGGCGAGTACCGCCCGCTGGACGGCCCCCTGGAGGTGATCCGGTTCTGGGCCGGCGGCTCGGTCTACCGGCACGACGAGCGCGGCATCGGCGAGACCGGGATCGACGGCATCCAGGCCACCTTCAAGAGCCGGGAGGTCGAGGGGCGCATCGAGGCCCAGCACGTGCCGGTCTTCACCGCCCTGGGGACGCTGACGGGCGCCCTTGGCGTGCAGAGCGGACGCCGGGTGCTCAACACGCAGGGGGAGAGCTTCCTGCCGGCGACGGAGTCGCGCTCGAACGCGGTCTACCTCTTCGAGCAGCTCGACGTGGGCCACGGCCTGCGCTTCCAGGCGGCCGGGCGCATCGAGGGCACGCGCTCGGCGAGCACGGCGGTGCAGTTCCCGAGCGACTACCTGCCGGTCGAGGGGCAGGATCCCCTGGCGTTCGGCCTCAAGCGACGCTTCGCGCCCAAGAGCGCCAGCTTCGGCGCCCTGCAGGACCTGCCCTACGGCTTCGTGGCCAGCGTGAACGGCTCCTACGTGGAGCGGGCGCCCACGGCCTACGAGCTGTTCTCGCAGGGACCGCACGACGCGACCGAGACCTTCGAGATCGGCGATCCCCGCCTGAAGCTCGAGCGTGCCCGCACCGTGGAGATGAGTCTCCGCCGGGCGCAGGGGCCGCTGCGCCTCGACGCGACGGGCTACTACACCCGCTACACCGGCTTCATCTACAAGCGCGACACGGGTAACCGCTGCGGCGACGACTTCGCCTCCTGCGGCAGCGGGGACGAACTTCGGCAGATCGTCTACGCGCAGCAGAACGCCACCTTCTACGGTGCGGAGATCGCCGCGCAGCTCGACCTGATCCCGGTGGGCAACGGCTGGGCCGGCCTCGAGGCGCAGTACGACTTCGTCCGGGCGCAGTTCGACGACGGCTCCTACGTGCCACGCATTCCACCCCATCGCCTGGGCGGCGGCGTGTTCCTGGCGACCGAGGGCTGGTTCGCCCGGGTGAACCTGCTGCACGCCTTCGACCACGTGGAGATCGCGCCGTTCGAGACGGTCACGCCCGGCTGGAACGACCTGCGCGCCGAGGTGAGCTACACCAAGGCCGTCGATCCGGCGCTCTACGGCGCGAGCGAAGTCACCCTCGGGCTGCAGGGGCGCAACCTCCTCGACGACGACATCCGCAACTCGGCCTCGTTCAAGAAGGACGAGATCCTGCTGCCGGGCCGCAATGTCCGCCTCTTCCTGACGGCACGCTTCTGAGCCGCGGCGCTTCCGCGTCGCGCCGTGACAATAAAAGCCGACGCGGGGGCCCAACCGTGCTACACGGAGCCAACCCCGCACGACCCCGTGCCCTGGGCAACCCCATGAGGCCCAAGTGGCAAATGCGTTCAAGAGCGGTGCGTCGCAGTCGCGATCGACCAATGATTTCAACGAGCGCGCGAAGCTCCTGTCCGAGCGCCTGGGCGCGATCGAGAAGCCGGTCCAGATGAAGCGCGGGAACGCGCCGCGCCGCACCTTCAAGGCAGGCCCGCGTCCCGAAGAGGAGACGGCGGAGCCGGCCGAGGCCCAGACCGAGGGCCAGGAGACCGCCGAGGGCGAGGACGCCGAGTCCGAGACGCGCTCCGAGAGCTGAGGACGAACGCGGTTCGCCCGATCGTCCAACACGAAAAGGGCCGACGCGCCGCGTCGGCCCTTTTCGCTGTCCGGTTCGCGTCCGTCCCGTTCCGGGCGCCGCCGAAGAGGTGCGCTCAGGGGCTCGGCGGCGCGCTCATACGCCTTGCGGCGGGCCTTGACCCCTCGCGACGGGTCTTGACGCCTCGCGTCAGGCCTTGGCTCAGCGGCGGGCCTTGGCCTTGCGCGCCGCGTAGCGGGCATCGCGGGCCGCCTTCTTGGCGACGAGCTCGGCGGCCTTCGCCTCGGCGGCGGCCAGAGCCTCGGCTTCTTCGCGGGCGATCTGCGCGGCGAGTTCCGCCTCCTCGCGGGCCCGCTTGGCTTCCGCCGCGGCCTTCTCGGCGGCGATCCGGGCCGCCTCGCGCTCGCGGGCGCGCTCTTCGCGGGCGCGGGCGACCTCGGCGCGGGCCTGCGCCTTGGCGATCATCTCCGGATCATCAGCCGGAGGACGGGCCTTGAATTTTTCCAGCAGCATCTGCTTGGCGCTGACGGAGTTCTTACGGCGATCGTCGAAGTTCCTGTAGTCGAAGGCGCCCATCTGACCTTTCTCATGTGGTGTGTCGCCCGCATCCGGCGTGGAGCACGCGCGGCATGGGGCCGTGGAAAAACTGGGGTATACGCTGATCTTGCACCGCAACAGCCCAATGCCCGACCGCCTGCCGGGAATCAACAGAACCCGCTCATTGAAAAGCGGCTTCTGACAGGTTGTTGAAACGATGCCGCAGCATTCGAGCCGGTCTCGGGCCGCCCGCATCGGGCGACCCGGACCGGCCGGCGGCGATCAGGCCGCCTGGAGGTTGCCGGCCGACTGCTTGCCGGTGCGGCGGTCGTTCTCGATCTCGTAGGAGACCTTCTGACCCTCGATCAGGTTGCGCATCCCGGCGCGCTCCACGGCGGAGATGTGAACGAACACGTCCTTGCCGCCGTCATCCGGCTGGATAAAGCCGTAACCCTTGGTCTCATTGAACCATTTCACGGTGCCCGTGCTCATGGTGCTGTTCTCCTGAAGCGTTGTCTTGCCTGCCATCGGCTGCCCGGTGCCCGCGTCGCAATCGCGCGGGCACCCGAGGCGCAGGGTCGTCGGATGGGATGTGCGATCGCAGCGGCACCCGCGTGCAGGACTGGCGAGCAGTCCTGGGAAAAGGGCGGGTGAGCTACCCGGAATGAGCCGGCCATGGAGCGATGGGGACAAAAGTAGGAAGCCTGCGACGCAGGGACAAGGCGCCAGCCAAAGCCGGGTTCCCTGGCCGATGGCGGAAAGCCGAGGCGGAGCCGGGCCTGCGGCGAACCGCGCAACCACCCCCGCGGCTGGGGGTAGAGCGGTGCACCGCGGTTGCTGCACCGCCGCCGGACCGGTAGGCTGGCGGTCAACATATGTGGGTCCGAAGGGCCCTGGGACAGGGCCGGGATGCGGGACCGGCAGCGGGGCCGCGGCCCGGAAGGGGATGGGATGGCGAGGCCTGCGACGCAGCGACGAAAGCCGGGAGCGCAGGCGCACCGGGCTCACCGGAACGGCCATTCGTGACGCGGATTCGGGGGCGGATGCGTCGCGGGTCGGTCTGGAGGCTCGCCTGCTTCGCCTGGCCGCTCGTCCTCGGTTCGGCCGGGGCCGGGCTCGCCGTGGGGCCGGCCCGGGCTTTCGACCTGTTCGGCCTGTTCGGCTCCGAGGAGGAACCGCCGGTCCCGAGCGCGGGCGCCCTGCCCTACACGGTGAAGATCTCGGGCATCGATGACGACGACGTCCTGCGCGCGCTGCAGGACACCTCGACGCTCTATCGCCTGCGCCAGGAGGCGCCGCCGGACGGAGAGGGCCTGGTGCGCCGGGCGGAGGCCGACCAGCGCCGCCTCGCCGACGTGCTCTCGGGCTACGGCTACTACCAGGGTACCGTCGCGATCCGCATCGACGGCGTCGCGCTGGCCGGCGAGTCCACCGTGGTGGCGGCTGCCCGCGCGGCCGAAGCGTCGCGCTCCCGCGCCCTCGTGCCGGTCAAGGTCGTGGTCGATCCCGGTCCGCTCTACACCCTGCGGTCGATCCGGGCTCGCGACCCCCGGGGCAACCCGTTTCCCGAGGAGGTCCTGCCGGAGCGCTTCACCCGGGTCGGGAACGACGTGCCGGCCCGCTCGGCCACCGTGCTGGCCCGCGAGGCCAAGATCGTCGATCGCTTCCGGGCCCTGGGCCATCCCTTCGCCAAGGCGGTCGCCCGCGACCCCGTGGTGGACGACGCCGCCCACGTCATGGACGTGACCTACACCGTCGATCCCGGGCCGATCGCCGGCCTCGGCGAGGTCGCGGTGCGCGGCACGCAGGACATCGACCCGGCGGTGGTGCGCTCGTTCATCTACGCCGAGCCGGGCGATCCCTACTCGCCCAAGGCCGTGTCGGACATCCGACGCTCGGTCGCCAAGGTCGAGGGGCTGGGCTCGATCCGGGTGCGCGAGGGCGAGACCCTCGATCCGTCCGGCAACCTGCCGATCTTCGTCGACGTCACCGAGCGCGAGAAGAACCTGATCGGCGTCGCGGCCCGCTACTCCACCGTCGATGGGCCCGGCATCCGGGCCTACTACGCCAACCGCAACCTGTTCGGCGGCGGCGAGACCTTCCGGGTCGATGCCGACATCTACTATCTCGGCAACGACCTCTACGCCAAGCAGCGCAAGGCCGCCGGCATCGACTCGAACGGCCTCGGCGGGCGGCTCTCGGCCACCTTCGTCAAGCCGGCTCTCTGGGGCACCCGGAACGACTTCATCGCCAACGTCTTCGTGGGCCGCGAGGCACAGCAATCCTACGTCAGCGACGCGGCGGGCGGCACCGTCGCCCTGCGCCACCGCTTCTCCGACACCTTCTTCGCCCAGGTCGGCCTCGACGGACAGGCCGGGCGCTCGCAGGACGCCCTCGGCAAGGTCGATTACCGCCTCGTCGGCGTGCCGCTCTCCGTGAGCTACGATTCCACCGACAACCTGCTGGATCCGACCGAGGGCGTGCGCCTCACCGCCTCGGCGACGCCCTATGCGGGCTTCCTCGGCTCCGATCCGTCGATCTTCGTCGCCAAGGCGCAGGGCTCGACCTACTACGCCTTCGACGACGAGGGCCGCTACATCCTGGCCGGCCGCATCGGCTTCGGCTCGATCTCGGGGGCGAACCTCGAGGACATCCCGGCCAACATCCGGTTCTTCGCCGGCGGCGGCGGTTCCGTGCGCGGCTTCCCCTACCGGACGCTCGGCCCGCGCGGACCCTTCAACCTGCCCATCGGCGGACGTAGCCTGCTCGAGGCCTCGGTGGAGGCACGCATCAAGGTGACCGACACCATCGGCGTCGTGCCCTTCATCGACGCCGGCACCGCCTTCGCCGGCAGCCTGCCCGATTTCGACGAGCGCATCCGCTACGCGGTCGGCCTCGGCCTGCGCTACTACACCGGCATCGGCCCGATCCGGGTCGACCTCGCCTTCCCGATGGACCGCATCAAGGGCAACCACGAGCGCCCGGTGGCCCTGTACATCAGCCTGGGGCAGTCCTTCTGATGGGATTCTGGAAGCGTCCGCGCGCGCAGGTCGCCGCCGCCACCCTGTGCCTCTCCGTCTTCGCCGCGACGCCGGCCACCCTGACCTACGCCGACGAGGGCGAGAAGACCGTGCTCGGCGGCCTCCTCTCGAAGGCCCTGTCGACGCCGGGTTCGCGGGTCGCCATCGGGGCCGTGGACGGCGCCCTCTCGTCGGACGCCACCATCCGCGACGTGGCGATCAGCGACGCCAACGGCGTCTGGCTGAAGCTCGACCGGGCGCGCCTGGTCTGGCGCCGCCTCGCCCTGCTCTCCGGCCGCCTGGAGGTGGACAGCCTGGAGGTCGGGCGCCTCGAAGTGCTGCGCCGCCCCCTCCCCGCCCCGGTCTCGGCGACGCCGGAGCCCGACGGATCGCTGCTGCCCGACCTGCCGGTGAAGGTCGAGGTGAAGACCTTCAAGCTGGCCGAACTCGTTCTCGGCGAGGCCCTCGCCGGGCAGCCGGCCCGCCTGACGGCCGAGGGCCGGGCCAAGCTCGGCGCGCCGGCCGAGGGGCTCGACCTCGATGTGGCGGTGCGCCGCCTCGACGCCGAGGGGCGCTTCGGCGCCCGCCTGCTGTTCGTGCCGAAGGGCGAGACCCTGGAGCTGAAGACCACCCTGGTGGAGCCCGCCGGCGGGCTTCTCTCCAAGGCCGCCAACCTCCCCGGCGCGCCCCCGATCAACCTCGACCTCGACGGGCGCGGCACGCTCGACGCCTGGAACGCCCGCCTCGACTTCGATGCCGGGCCGGACCTCGGGGCCCGCGGCACCGCCCGCATCTCCCGCATCGGGGCCGAGCGCCGGCTCGCCCTCGACCTCGCCTCGCGGATCGAGGGCCTGCTGCCCGGCCCGGCGGCGGCGATTTTCTCGGGCACGACCAAGCTCGACGGCGGCCTGCGCTTTTCCGACAGCGGGGCCTTCGGCATCGACCGGCTGGAGCTGACCTCGCGCACGGCCCGGCTCGAGGCCCGGGGTACCCTCACCGCCGACCGGATCGCCGACTTCCTCGTCTCCGCCCGCGCCCTGCCCACCGAGGGCGGCGTCACCAAGGCGGCGGATGCCGAACTCGACACCCTGGTCTTCGATGGCAGCCTGAAGGGGCCGATCGCGCGGCCCGTCGTCAACGGCACGCTGAAGGCCGCGGGCCTGCGCGCCGGCGGCTCGGCCCTGGAGCGGGTCGACGCCACCCTGTCTATGGCGCCGGCCGGCGCCGATCCCGCCGCCGCCCGCTTCGCGCTGGCCGCCGACGCCAAGGTGGACGGCCTGCGCCTCGCCGATCCGGCCCTTCGCCGGGCCATCGGATCGCGGGCCGGGCTGAGCTTCCGGGGCACGCTGCAGCCCGACGGCGTCGTCGACGTCGCCGAATTCAAGCTCGACGGCCCGACGGCCCGGGCCGCCTATGTGGGCCGGATCGGGCAGAACACCCTCGCGGGCACGCTCGATGCGGCGCTGTCCGACCTCGCGGCCTTCTCGGAGGTGGCCGGGCGGCCGCTCGCCGGCACCCTGACGGCGCGGGCGGCGCTGAGCGGCGACCCGGCCCGCAAGGCGGTGAACGCCGATCTGGACCTGCGCACCTCGGGCCTGGTCCTGTCCCTGCCGGCCCTCGACCGGACCCTCGGCCCGTCGCCGCGCTTCAGCGGCCGCCTGTCTCAGGTCTATGACGGCTACGCCTTCGAGAGCGCCCGCCTCGAGGGCGCCGAGATCGTCGGGCGCCTGGAGGGCCGCGCCACCGCGCGCCTCGCCGACGCCAAGCTGCTGGTCGACCTGAAGGACCTGTCGACCCTCGACCCGAAGCTGTCGGGCCGCGCGCTCCTCGACGGGCGCCTCACCGGCACCCTGGAGAAGCCCGACCTCACCGCCACGCTCACCGCCGACGACGCGCGCGCCCTCGGTCGCCCCTTACGCGACCTCCGGGTCGAGACGGCGCTGACGGACGTCACCGGCGCCCTCGACGGCACCCTGCGCCTGTCCGGCGCGGTGGGCGGAAAGGCCCTGCGCGGGGACGCCCACGTCGCCCGGCCCGCCCCCGACGCCTGGGTCCTCGACCGCCTCGCCTTCGGCCTCGGCTCGGTCACCCTCGACGGGCACGCCGCCCTCGACGCCCGCACCTTCCTCACCGAGGGGGCGCTGGCCCTCAAGGCCGGGAATCTCGACGACCTCGCGCCCCTCGCGCTGACACCGATGGCGGGCAACGTCGAGGCCGCCGTCACCCTGTCCCGCGCGGGTGGGCGCCAGGACGCCGGCATCCGGGCGAACGGGGCGTCCCTGCGCTTCGGCGAATTCGCCCTGTCGCGCCTTGACGCCGACCTCACCGGGCGGGACCTGCTCGGCCGGCCCATCGTCGACGGGCGGGTGAACGCCGACCGCCTCCTCGCCTCCGGGCAGAGCCTCGACACCGTGCGTCTCGTCGCCGTGGGCTCGCCGAGCGCCAGCGACATCACCCTGACGGCCAAGGCCCGGGGCTTCGACCTCGACGGCGCCGCCCGTCTCGTGCCGGGCGAGAGCACCCGCATCGACCTGTCGCGCTTTTCCGCCGCGCGGGGTGGGGACCGCTTCGCCCTGGCCGGCCCCGCGAGCGTGACCCTCGACGGAGGCTCGGCCGTGATCGACAACCTCGTGGTGTCCGCCGGTAGCGGCCGCCTCAGCCTGTCGGGCCGGGTCGGCGAGGCCCTCGACCTCAAGCTCGGCATCCGCAGCCTGCCCCTCGCCCTGGCGCGGATCGCCGCGCCCAACCTCGCCCTCTCCGGAACCCTCGACGGCGAGGCGGACCTGCGCGGCTCCGCCAACCGGCCCGAGGGCCGCTACGCCCTGACGGTCGCCCGCCTCGTCACGCCCGAGACCCGCAAGGCCGGCCTTCCGCCCATCGACGCCCGGGCGAGCGGCACGGTGAGCGACGGACGCGCCGGGATCGACGGACGGGTCTCCGCCGGGCGCGGCGCCGAGCTGACGGTGACCGGCTCCCTGCCGGTGGCCCCCGGCGAGGCGCTGGCGGTGAAGCTGCGCGGCACCCTCGACGCGGCGCTCGCCAACAGCCTCCTCAGCGTCGGCGGCCAGCGCGTCGCCGGGCGCATCGCCCTCGATGCCGGCGTGACCGGCACCCTCGCGGCCCCCCGCGCCGAGGGCAGCGCCACCCTGACGGGCGGTTCCTTCACCGATCCGCTCCAGGGCATTCGCCTGACCAACATCGAGGGACGGGTCACCGGCCGGGGCGACACCCTGGTGGTGGAGCGCCTGACGACGCTGACCCGCAACGGCGGAAGCCTGCGCGGCGACGGCCGGGTGGCGCTCGATCCCGCCGCCGGCTTCCCGGGCTCGCTCCGGGTCTCGGCCGAGCGGGCGGAGCTCGTCTCCAGCCCGCTGATGACGGCCGTGGCGAGCCTCAACCTCGCGCTCACGGGGCCACTGGCCCGAACCCCGAAGGTGGCGGGCCGGATCGACCTCGTCTCCGTCGACGTCTCGGTGCCGGACCGCCTGCCCGCCACGGTGCAGCCCCTGCCCGAGATCCGTCGCGTGAACACGCCCCCGGAGGTGCGCGCCCGGCTCGCCGCCCGGGCCGACCGCCGCGCCAAGGTCGCGGCCCTGGGCAAGCGGGGCAAGGTCGCCCCGCCCTTCGACGCCACCCTCGACGTCGCCGTGAACGCCCCCAACCGCATCTTCGTGCGCGGTCGCGGCATCGATGCCGAATTGGGCGGCGCCCTCCGGATCACCGGCTCCTCGCGGGATCCCGTCGCCACCGGCGATTTCGAGATGCGGCGCGGCCGCCTCAGCGTGGTCGGCCAGCGCCTCGACTTCACCCGCGGGCGCCTGACCTTCGGCGGCGAGATCGCCACGCCGGATCTCGACTTCGTCGCCGAGACCAAGGCCGCCGAGGTCACGGCACGGATCGCCGTGACGGGTCCGGCCAACCAGCCGAGCTTCCTCCTCACCTCGGACCCGAGCCTGCCGCAGGACGAGGTGCTCTCGCGCCTGCTGTTCAAGAAGGCCTCGGGGGGCCTGTCGCCGTTCCAGGCCCTGCAGCTCGCGCAGGCCGTGGCCCAGTTCTCCGGCGGGGCCGGCGGCGTCGACGTCTTCGAGCAGGCCCGCAAGGGCCTCGGGCTCGACAGCCTCGACGTCTCCACCGGCGCCAGCGGCGGACCGGCGCTGGGCGCCTCGCGCTATCTCAGCGACCGCCTCAGCGTCGGCGTGAAGGCGGGCGCCAAGCCCGCCGACACGGCGGCGACGGTGGATTACGACGTGACCCGGCGCATCAAGATCCAGGGCGAGGCCGGCAGCGACGGCCGCACCGCGGTGGGCGTCGGGGCCGAGTGGGAATACTGACGCTCAGCGCGTGAGCCAGAGGGACTGGCCGATGCCGCTGAGCGGTTCGTGGAAATGCGTGACCAGGACGATCGCCCAGAGCAGGCCGAGGATCGTGGTGAGGGCGACGAGGATGACCTCGCCGGACTCGCGCAGCCTCAGGAATCGGTGGGCCCCCTTGGGCGATGGGGTCTCGGTGCGTTGCTGTGCCATTCCGTCTCCGGGTCGAGCTTGTCATCCATCGAACGCCGCAAGCCGCGGGCCAGGAACCCGCGTCCGGGTCGCCCTCGCGCAACCGTGACGTCCCCCATCCCACTCCGGAATGACCCTCGTGTCCGCCTCCTCCCTGCTGATCTATCCCGATCCCCGCCTCCGCCTCGTGGCGGCTTCGGTCGCCCGGTTCGATGACGCCCTGCGCGAATCCGCCCGTGACCTCGAGGCGGTGATGCTGGCGGTCTCCGCCCTCGGGCTCACCCTGCCGCATATCGGGCAGGGCCAGCGCCTGGTGCTGCTGCGGATGGAGCCCGGCGAGCCGGTGACCGCCTACGTGAACCCGGAGATCGTTTGGGCCTCCCCCGAGCGCGGACCGCAGCAGGAGGGCAGCGTCTCGATGCCGGGGGTGACGGACGTGGTCGACCGAGCCGTGCGGATCCGGGTTCGCTACCGCGACCTCGAGGGCGCCGAGCACGAAGAGGACGCCGAGGGATTCCGGGCGGCCTGCCTCCAGCACGAGATCGACCAGCTCGACGGGATCTTCTGGATCGAGCGCCTCTCCCGCCTGCGACGGGACCGGGCGATCAGGCGCTTCGCCAAGCTGCGCCGGTCAGGCTCCTGAAAGCGCGGCCGCCATGCGGCGGAATGGCCGCGAGCGCGTTATGGCTTGGCGGCCCGCCCTCCTCCCGAGAGGCCGGCCGCCGATCACGTTCGTCTCTGCCGAGAATTTCCCGATGCGTTCGATCCGACCTCTCCTGCTCGCCCTGGCGGTCGCCGGCACGGCGCAGGCGACCATCCGGGAGGCCCCGGCTGCGCCGGCCCCCGCACCGGTTCCGGCGATCGGATGCGCGTCCCTGGCGAACCTGCGGCTGCTCCTGCGCGAGAGCAAGGACGTGGTGGCCACCGCCGTCGCGCGCCTCACCGACGACAAGGCCGACCACCTCGGCTGCCAGGTGGTTGCGCGCGATGCGGTGGCGGGCATCGCCGAGCACCTGACCCTGAACGGCAGCGCCTACGATTGCCTGACCCTGCGCACCACGAGCGTCTGCCATTGGGTCGTCGCCGGCACGGTCAAGCCCACCGAGGCCGTGGCGAAGCCTCGCGCGGGCGAGAAATCCAAGGCGTCCGACAAGACGTCCGACAAGGCCGCCGACAGGACGTCCGACAAACCCGCCGCACCGGAGAAGAGCCGCCGATGACCCGACCGTTGCGCGCCCTCCCCCTGGCCCTCCTCCTCGGCCTCGCCGCCGGCATCGCCGCCCGCGCCCAGCCGGTCGAACCCACCGACGTCATCGCCTGCAAAACCCTGGTCGCGTTGCGGGTCCTGATGGCCAGCGGCGACCGGGCTGCCGCAGAGGCGGTCCTGCCGCAGCATCCGGATTGCCGACGGATCGCGCGTGCGCGCATCGGCGCCGCGGAGCACCGCGCCATGGTCGGCGGGGCCCCGTTCGAGTGCCTTACCGTGGCGAACGAGGCCGATTGCGCCTGGGTGATGCCCTGACGGGCACGCCGAAACGACGTCACCACCACGACAGCAGGGGGAACAGGATGCAGACAACAGGGATGTGGCGTGGGCCGGCGCTCGCATTGACGCTCTCGGCCATCGCCTCGGTGGCCATGGCTCACGCGGCTTCGGCGCAGGGGGAATCCACGCCGATCCAGAGTCCGCAGGACGCGGCCTGCCGCACGGAGGCCCGCGACCGGGTGTTCTCGACGCCCGACCCGAAGGGGCTCGGCCTCTACGCGATCGGCCGTCAGCTCTACTTCGCCTGCATGAAGCGCGCCCAGCCGGGGCCTCGCCGCCGGGAGCGGGCGCGCGCCTCGTAGAATCCGGCGGGTTCATCCTGAACCTGGCAGACTCCCGATTCCGGCCGTGTCGTTCGTCTCTTCGGGATCACCGGTTTCCGCTGATCCCCGACAAACGCGAAGGCGGTGCGATCAGACGCTGAGGGGCGCGCCGATCCGGGCCCGGAGGACGTGCCGAAGGTTCTCGTTGTCGTTGGTGTCCGCGTCGAGGGCGGCCATCAGGCGAAGCAGCCGGCTGATCGGCGTGGTGCGGTCCTCGACCGCCGCGTCGATGAGCGCCCGAAGGGGAACAGGCTCGCTGGCCGGGTGCATTTTCAGGTTCGTCTGGGCCGGCTGGGGCATGGTCCGCGGATCCGTGGCGTGATCAGGCGCGATCACGGGCGGCTCGCTACGCCATCGAAGGACCCGGCGCCAGGGTTTTTTGCCATCTATCCATAGCCGGCACGCAATCCTGCCCTGCGCCACGGAACAAAGCGGGATTACGCGGGAAATGTGTGGATCGGTGCAGATCCCACGCGTCGCGTGGCCGGTTTGCCACCGGGCCCGTCCGAATCGACAGGCCCGGACCGAAACCCCTGCGCCGGGATCCCGGTCGCCGGATCACCGAGCCAGCGGCGAGGCGGCGTAGGCGTCGAGAAGGTCCTGCGGATCCTTGTAGAGGGCGATGCAGCCGGACGCGCTCAGGTCGGCTTCCGGAAAACCGCCGCAGAGAACTCCGATGGTCGGAAGGCCGGCCTTCCCCGCCGCCTCGGCGTCGTAGGGCGTGTCGCCGATCACCACGGCCTGCGCCGCCGTGATCGGGGCAAGCTTTGTCAGGGCGGCCTCGAAGATGTCGGGGAAGGGCTTCGAGCGTTCGACGTCGTCGGAACTGACCACCACGTCGGTGAGGTCCTCGACCCCCATCAGGGTCTGGTAGTGATCCACCTCCTTCGCCTTGCCGGAGGAGGCCAGGGCGAGGGTCAGGTCCTGGGCCTTCAGGTGCTCGAACAGGGCCCGGACGCCGGGGAAGGGCTTCACCTTCGAGAGATAGTCGCGCTTGAACAGGTCCGAACGGTAGGCCTCGATCGTCTTGCCCTCGCGCTCCACCTGCTCCGGGTCGAGGAAGACCGGCAGCAACTGGTCGCCGCCCTTGCCGATCTGGCTCCGGGCCTGGTCGTGGCTGACCGTGACGCCGAAATGCGCGAAGGCGTCCACCCAGGCCTGGGCATGGAGGTCGACGCTGTCGAGCAGGGTTCCGTCGATATCGAAGATCACCGCCCGTACGGTCTTGGTCATCGCGTCATCCCGAACCGGTTGCACGCCGGCGGACAGGCCGGGGCTCCCAGGGCGAACGGATGGCTCTCCCGGCCGTTCCGCCGGAATGGCCGGATTCATTCGGCGGGCTCAGCGGGGAAAGATGTGCAGGCCGTCGTCGGGCAGGAGGTTGCGGGCCGGACCGCCGGTCTGCTGGCCGCGGCCCTGCTGGTAATAGGGCAGCTCCGGACGGCGATCATTGTCGCCGCCGGAATCATACTCGTAGGGCTTGCTCCAGGGCGCCCGTCCGCCAACGCCGCCGGTGGTGTCGACGTCGAGGAGCGCGGGGCCGCCGCGCAGGCCGCCGGGTCCCGCCAGGGCGGCGAGCGGCAGGCCGGCCATGCCGAGGGCCAGAAGGGTCGCGATCGTCGTCTTCATGGAAGCCTCGCCTGGGAAAGCGCACGGCCCTCAGGGCCGCGGCCACGTCTCTGGATCTGGCCTGACAACGGTCAAGGTTTTCCTTCGTTCCGGCGTCCCTCGCGTGGAGGCTGCCTCCGCGGCCAGCGAAAAGCCCGCCCCACCGGTCCGGTGAAGCGGGCTCTGATTCGTCCGGGGGCGGGGCCGGAAGGCTCCGGCCCGCGCGTCTCAGTGAACGGTGGCGACGCTCTCGACCACGCGGCCGCGGGCGGAAGCCCGGGGCGTCTTAGTCACCGCAGCCTTGGCCACGGCAGCCTTGGCCACGGCCGCCTTGGCGACAGTGGCCTTCTCGGCGGCGGGCGTCTTGGCAGCGGCGGTCTTGACAGGGGCGGTCTTGGCAGGGGCGGTCTTGGCAGGGGCGGTCTTGGCAGCGGGCGCCTTCGCGGCCACCGGCTTGGTGGCCTTCGTGTCGGCGGCGGCCTTCGCCTTCGTCTCGACCTTGGCGCCGGCGCTGCGGCTGCGGCTCGGCTTGGCCTTGAGGGTCTCGGCGAGGACGGCGGCCGGGCTGGCCGAGAGGGTGACGTCCGCGGTGGCGGCCTGGATCACCTCGATGCCCATCCGCGACGGGGTCAGGAGCTCGATCTCGGCGCGCAGCCAGTGCGCCTCCGCCTGGCCGAACACGCGGCCCTCGTCTTCCCAGATGTAATAGGCGCGTTCGCGCACCTGCTGCTCGAAGGGGTTCATGCTGTCTCCTCGTCCGATCGGTTCCGACGTCCCGGGCGAGGATGAAACCGGATGGTTAAGCGGGCGTTAACCGCCCCGGCATGGCGGCGGGTGCTCAGCCCTGGGACAGGCGTCGGGCGTTGGCGCGGACCTTCCGCCGGTAGCCGGCCACGACCCCGGCGGTGGAGCCGCCGGTGGCGATCAGCAGGGCGGCCTCCTGGGCGGCCATGATCTTCTCGGTGACCATGTGCTGGGCCTCGGCCTGGGCCGCGGCACCGCCCGTCGCCAGCTTGGCGAGGCGCAGGGCGATGACCTGCTGCGATTCCATCGCGAGCAGGGTCGCGTCCATGCCGAGCTTCCACCACGAACCGAACATCAACATCCACTCTCAAGATAGGTCGCGCCGAGCCGGCTTGGCGGCTCGGCCTTACCGATAGGGTCCCGCGCCCGGTATCCGGGCTGGGGACCCGTTCGCTCAGTCGAACAGGCGGTTCTTCGCGCCGGAGCCGCCGAGGCTGATCTTCTTGGTGCCCGATCCGCCGAGGCTGATCTTCTTCGGCGGGGCGGCGGCCGGGCTCGGCGTCGCCGGGCGCGCCGGCTTCAGGCGGGACTGGCCGTAGACCACCGAACCGATCTCGTCGGCGACGCGCACGAGATCCTCGCGCTCGCAGGCCCGCGCGACCCGCAGGCCGAGCTGGTGCATGTGGCTCTTGCCGTAGAGGTAGACGGCGAGGCGCGCGCGCGTCGTCGTGGACATCGCCTCCAGGATCTCCGGCAGGTCCTCCTCGTCCGCCCGGTAGACCTGGCCGAGGAGTTCGAGGGAGACCGGGCAATCCGGATCGGGAACGGCGCCGCTGGTCGGGTGAGCCTGCGTCATGGGGCATCTGCCTGTGCGAGGGGCGGAGGGGGAACGGCCGGCGAATCGGCCGCGAGGGGCGTAAGGCCGCCCGCATCGGCGCGGGCGGGCGGTGCGGCGACCGGCACCGAGGAGGGCGGCACGGCCGCGAGGCAGCCGGTGCAGACCGAGGCGATGGCGATGCGGGACCGGGCTTCGGCCCGCTGCCAGACCGCCTCGCTGCGGGCCCGCGCCGCCTGGGCCGCGGCGTCGTCGAAGGCGCCGGACCCACCGGAGCCGACGCTCGCCTCGCCGCCGGGGCGGATGCGGATGAACAGCGGTTCCTCAGCGAGGGCCGGGCCGCCCGTCAGGACCCCGATAGCAGGCGCGAGGGCGGTCAGGCTACCCGCGATCGCCAGGGCTGCGGAACGGGAACGGGGCATCGGCTCCTCGGTGCGATTCGACGGCGTGGGGATCGGCCATGCCGGCCGCCATCGTTCGGCTGAACAGGGTTAACGATGTCTGAAGCGAACCAGATGCCGCAGCGGCAGCGCGTCCGCTCGACCCACGGCGCCCGGGCGGCCTAACAGGACGCCATGGAACCGAACGTCTACCTCCTGCTGGCCGCAGCCCTCCTGTATTCCGGCTACATGGTCCTCGCCATGAGGTCCTGAACGAGGCTCAGCGGCGCTCGTCGCGCTCGATCACCGCGCAGGCGGTGACGGGCGCTTCGCGCGATCCGGAGAGGGAGCAGGTCACGAGGACTTTCCCGGCATCGACGTTGCTGTGCCGCGTCGTGGCGGCGGCGGTGCGGGCCGTCCGGGCCGCCTGCGCCAAGTCCTCGGACGCGAGGCCCGTGACGGCGTGGCCCGCCCGTCCGAACAGATCGAAGTAGCCAGCGGGGAGCGGCGTGCCCCGGAACTGGACGCCGGTGGCCGAGAGCTCGCCGCAGGCCAGCGTCATCCCGATCCCGTCGGGGGCGCTGAATTCCGCGAAGTCCGCCGTCCGCTTGACCAGGGTGGCCTGGGTCTCGGCCACCACCCGGTCGATGAGGTCTCCGCAGGAATCCGCCGCGGCGGGTCCGGCGAGGGCGAGGAGGCCGAGGGTCGCGGCCAGGGTGGGACGAATCACGCGCATGCCCTTCTACCTAAGAGCGGCCCGGCGGTTGTCGAGCGCTGCGGCTACAAGCGCTTGCGGGGTGGCGGCGGGCGGCGGAACACCCCGACCATTTCCAGATGGCCCGAATAGGCGAACTGGTCGACAGGAATCACCCGCTCCAGGGTGTAGCCGCCCGCCACCAGGGTCGCGGCATCTCGCGCGAAGGTGCCGGCGTCGCAGGCGACCCCGATCGCCAGCGGCACCTTCGATTCGGCGATCCGGGCCGCCTGCGCGCCCGCGCCCGCCCGGGGCGGATCAAACACTACGGCGTCGTAGGCGTCGAGTTCGAGGGCCAGCAGCGGCCGGCGGAACAGGTCGCGGCGCTCGGTGGTGACCCGGCGCAGGCCCGGCACCGCCCGCACGGCCCGGTCGAGGCTGGCCAGGGCCGCCGCCTCGCCCTCGACGGCATGGACGTCCCGGCTGCGCGCCATGGCGAGGCTGAACGGTCCGCTGCCGGAGAACAGGTCGACGACCCGCTTCGTCTTCTTGTCGAGGGCCGCCACCACGGCCTCGGTCAGCACCCGCTCGCCCTCCTCCGTGGCCTGGAGGAAACCGCCGGCCGGCGGCACCAGCCGCAGGCCCGCGCTGGTGACCGCCGGAGCCCGGCGCTCCACCAGCACCTCTCCGTGCAGCGAGAGGCGCGCGAGGTCGAGGTCTCCGGCGAGGCGTACCAGCGCGGCGCGGACTCCCTCGGCCGCGGGTCCGTGCCCGCGGATGTCGACGTCGAGGCCGGCCTCGGTGGCGCTGACGGCGACGTCGAGGGGCTTGCGGCCGTGCCCGAGCGGCGCGCTCAGGGCCGTCGCCACCTGGGGCGCCCGGTGCAGGGCCGCCACGGTGATCGGGCAATGGTCGATGGCGACGAGGTCGTGGCTGCGCGCCGCCATCAGGCCGGCCTGCGCCCGGCCCTCGATGGCCCGCACGTGCAGGGTGAGGCGCCGCCGCCCGGCCCCGCGGGCATCGACCAGCGGCTCCGGCGCGACGGCGAGCCCCGCATGGGACAGCGCCTGGACGAGGTGGTCCCGCTTCCAGGCGGCGTAGGGCCCGGGCGCGAGGTGCTGCACGGTGCAGCCGCCGCAGGTGCCGAAATACGGGCAGAACGGCGCGATGCGATCCGGCGAGGCGTGCAGAACATCGACGACCGTCCCGCGCGTGCCCGCCCGCAGCACCGTGACGCGCTCCCCCGGCAGCGCCAGGGCGACGGCGGTGCCGTCCTCGGCCAGCCCGTCGCCGCGGGCGCCGAGGCGGCGGATCTCCAGGGTCTCGGGGGTCGGCTGGGTGTCCGGCTCGGTCATGGTCGTAGGTCCAGGCGCGCCCCGATCAGGAACTCGCGGTTGCCGTCGCCGCCGGCGACGGGTGACGGGATGAGGCCGAGGATCTGAAGCCCCAGAGCCTCGAGGGCGGCGCGGATCTCGGCGCAGACGGCGTCGTGGATGGCGGGATCGCGGACGATCCCGCCGCGCCCGACCCGGTCGCGCCCGGCCTCGAATTGCGGCTTGATCAGCGCCGCGAGGTCGGCGCCGGGGGCCAGCAGCGGCAGGAGGGCCGGCAGGATCAGCCGGAGGGAGATGAAGCTGACGTCGATGGCGCAGAGGTCCGGGGGGCGCGGGATCGCGGCGCGGTCGAGGCTGCGGGCATCGGTGCCCTCCAGGCTGGTGACGCGGGCGTCGTCCCGGAGGGAGACGTGGAGCTGGTCGCGTCCCACGTCGACGGCGTAGACGTGGGCGGCGCCCCGCGCCAGCAGCGCGTCGGTGAAGCCGCCGGTCGAGGCCCCGACATCGAGGCAGACGCGGCCGGCCGGGTCGAAGCCGAAGGCGTCGAGGGCGGCATCGAGCTTCAGCCCGCCGCGGGACACGAACGGATGGGGGGCGGACGCCACGAGGCGCGCGTCCCGGGCGAGGAGGTCGGAGGCCCGCGTCACCGGCTGGTCGTCCGCCCGGACGAGACCCGCCGCGATGGCGGCCTGGGCCCGGGCGCGGCTCTCGAAGAGGCCCCGTTCCACCAGCAGGCGGTCGGCCCTCAGCCGCTCCCGATTCATCACCACGCCCAACGAGTCTCGTTCCCGCCGGCCCCGGGCCGGTTCCTCCCGCTACACCACTCGGCGCCGGCGGCGAATGAAAATCGTCACGAATTCAGTCGCGCGTCCGGGTCGCCCTGCTCCATAACCGACGACGATGGCTGCTGATTCCGCACGGAACGGTTGCCGCCGGCCGGGCTTGTCCCGATCGCTGGGGGCCCGCCGCCCCGTCGGGGACGACGGATCGGGGCCGAAACTTGGGACACATCATGGTCGCGCCGCGTGAGATCGAGTTGAAGCTGGAATGCGAGGGCAGCGACCTCGCGGAGCTGAGCCGCCATCCCTTCCTGCAGGCGGAAGGCTCGGAGGACTCCCGCTTCCTCACTTCCACCTACTTCGACACGGCCGCCGGCGACCTGCGTGCGGCCGGGCTGACCCTGCGGGTCCGCCGCGACGGCGAGACGTTCGTCCAGACCGTGAAGGCCGCCGCCACCGCCCCCGGCCTGTTCGACCGCTCGGAATGGGAGGCGCCCGTCCCGGGGAACGCGCCCGACCTGGCGCAGGTCTCCGAGACGCCGGTGCCGGAGGTGCTGGCGGGCGCCGAGGCGCCGGAGCTGTCCCCCACCTTCGCCACCCTGGTGGAGCGGCGCAGCCGCGTGGTGCTCTACGGAGCCTCGCGGATCGAGGTCGCCTTCGACGAGGGTCGGATCGAGACCCCGAACGGCGACGCGCCCCTGTGGGAGCTCGAACTCGAACTCAAGGAGGGCCGGTCGGAGGACCTGTTCACCCTGGCCCAGGCCCTGGCCGAGACCGTGCCGCTCCGCCTCGGGGCACTGAGCAAGTCGGCCCGCGGCTTCAGCCTCCGCGACGGCACCCTGCGGCGCCCGAGCAAGGCGCGGCCGGTTTCGCTGGCGCCGGACGCCACGGCCGGCGAGGCCTTTCGCGCCATCGCCTTCGCCTGCCTGTCCCACCTGCGCCTCAACGAGGACGTCTTCCTGCACAACCGGGACGTGGAGGCGCTGCACCAGCTGCGGGTCGCCCTGCGCCGCCTGCGTTCGGCCCTCACCCTGTTCAAGCCGGTCCTGGCGCAGGACGCGACGGCCGCGACCCTGCGCGACGAGATCAAGCGCATCACCGAACCCTTCGGCCACGCCCGGAACCTCGACGTGTTCCTGGCCGAGACCCTGACGGCCGAGATGGCCAGGCGCCCGGACGAGGCCGGTCTCGACGACCTGCGCCGGCGCCTCGAGGCGGAGCGGGACCGCGCCCATGACGGCGTCCTCGCCACCCTGGAATCGCAGGAATGGCGCGGCCTGGTCCTCGACGTCGCCGCCTGGCTGGAGACCGGCGCCTGGCGGACCGGACCGGCCGCCCCGGACCGCGAAGTGCCGGACCGCGGAGTGCCGGCGCGCGACTTGCCGGCGCGCGACTTCGCCGCCCAGGTGCTCGACAAGGCCCTGCGCCGAATCCGGAAGCGCGGCCGCCACCTCGACCGCCAGGAGGCCGAGGAGCGGCACCGCGTCCGGATCGAGGCGAAGAAGCTTCGCTACGGCGCGGAGTTCTTCGCCAGCCTCTACACCGAGAAGAAGCTGCGCAAGCGCCACAAGGCCTTCGTCTCGGCCCTGTCCGACCTGCAGGACCATCTCGGCAGCCTCAACGACCAGGCCACCGCCCACACGGTGCTGGCCAGCCTCGTGGCGGTGCCCGACCCGCAGGAGATCCCCGGCGAGACGGCGTTCGCCGCGGGCCTTGCGGCCGGCGACAACGAGGCCGACGGCCGGAAGCTGCTGAAAGCGGCCGCCGAGGCCCACGGGGACCTCGTGGCGGTCAAGCCGTTCTGGCGCTGAGGCGCCAACGCCGCGGTGTGACTCAGCCGCGGGGGCTGAGGGCGTAGAGCGTGATCGCGGCGGCGTTCGAGACGTTGATGCTGCGGATCTCGCCGCTGAAGGGGATGCGGGCCAGCACGTCGCAGTTGTCGCGGGTGCGCTGGCGCAGGCCCTTGCCCTCGGCCCCGAGCACGATCACGGCCGGGCGCTTCGGGCCGATGGTGTCCAGTACGGTCTCGGCGTCGGAATCGAGCCCGATCCGGGTGAAGCCGCGCTTGCCGAGGTCGACCAGGGCGTCCGACAGGTTGCGGACCACGATCAGGGGCACGTGCTCCAGGCCGCCCGAGGCGGATTTGGCCAGCACGCCCGTGGCGTTGGGCGAGTGCCGCGCGGTGGTGATGATGCCCGCCACCCCGAAGGCGGCGGCGGTGCGCACGATGGCGCCGACATTGTGCGGATCGGTGATCTGGTCGAGGGCGAGGAGCAGCACGTCGTCGCCCAGCTCGTCGAGATTCGGCCCCGGCAGGGGGTCGGCCTCCAGGTAGAGGCCCTGGTGCACGGCGTCGGGTCCGAGCAGCGCGTTGATCGCGCTCGGGCGCACCAGCTCGGGATCGATCCGCAGCGTCCCGATCTCCTCGGTGAGCCGGATCATGGCGTTCTCGGTGGCGAGCAGCCGGTGCAGCTTGCGGCCCTCGTTGGCCAGGGCCTGCGCCACCGGGTGCCAGCCGTAGAGGACGACGTGGTCGCCGGAGGCCGCCGCGACGCTTGCCGCGCCCCGCTGATTCTGCGGCGGCCCGCGCCGGAAGGGACTGCGCGAAAAGCCGGGCTTGTTCGTCCTCGGCCCCGGCGGGCCGTCGCGTCGCGTGGTCATGCAGTCAGGTCCGCTCTCCGGCCGCCGGAAGGAGCGGTCCGCGTGTCCGCCCGACAAACCGGCCGGGGCCGCATTCGTCAAGCCGCAAACCCGCGGCGATTCCCCCGTTGCCCCCGCGCCCGAAGCCGCATATAGAACCGCTCACCGCAGCGGCGCCCTTCGTCTAGCGGTCCAGGACGTCGCCCTTTCACGGCGAAAACACGGGTTCGATTCCCGTAGGGCGCGCCAGCGATGTCTTCGCGGTCGATCTCCGATCGCCCCCGATCCGCTCTATCTTGCCAGTCCGCAACAATGCTCGAACGCCTCTTCGGGCATATCGGACCACCGGTTTCGCTTCTCTAACGACCCCCCTCCGGCGAGGGGTCCCGTACGGTCGCGGCCACGCAATTTATCGGCTCGCTCATGCGCGGCGACGGGGCGTCACCATTCCTGCGGAGCCACGAGAAGCGGCGCCGCGCAGCGAATCACATTTCGAGATCTGGAAAGAGATGGTGAGCGCGCTGGGGCTCGAACCCAGGACCTACAGATTAAAAGTCCGTTGCTCTACCAACTGAGCTACGCGCTCGTGTGCGACGGGGCGTTGCGGCGCTCGGCGCCGCGCCGTGTCGAACAGCGTGGCTCGCAATAGGGGGTCGGCGGTATGGGGTCAACCGGCTTCGCGGTCGTCCCCCGGGGATGGTGCGTCAGGCCGCGGCGCGTTCGGCCTCGGCCCGGGTCCAGGCCGCGCGGGTCTCGTCGCTGAAGTCGGCGAGGCGGCCCTGCGCGATGGCGGTGCGCAGGCCCGCCATCAGGTCCTGGTAGTAGGACAGGTTGTTCCAGGTGAGCAGCATCATTCCCAGGATCTCGTCGCTGCGCACGAGGTGGTGGAGGTAGGCCCGGGAATAGTCGCGGGCCGCCGGGCAGGACGAGGCCTCGTCCAGGGGGCGGGTGTCCTCGGCGTGGCGGGCGTTGCGCAGGTTGATCCGGCCGTGTCGGGTATAGGCGAGGCCGTGGCGGCCGGCGCGGGTCGGCATCACGCAGTCGAACATGTCGATGCCCCGGGCCACCGAGCGCATCAGGTCGTCCGGAGTGCCGACGCCCATGAGGTAGCGCGGCTTGCCCGCGGGCAGGTGCGGCTCGACCGTCTCGATCATCGCCAGCATCACGTCCTGGGGTTCGCCCACCGCGAGCCCGCCGATGGCGTAGCCCTTGAGGTCGAGGTCCACGAGGGCGCGGGCGCTCTCCACCCGCAGGGCCGGCACGTCGCCGCCCTGGACGATCCCGAACATCGCCTTGCCGGGCTGGGTGCCGAAGGCCACGCGGCAGCGCTCGGCCCAGCGCAGGGACAGGTGCATCGCCTTCTCGATAGCCGCGTGCTCGGCCGGCAGGCGGACGCACTCGTCGAGCTGCATCTGGATGTCGGAGCCGAGCAGGCCCTGGATCTCGATGGAGCGCTCCGGGCTCATGTGGTGGGTCGAGCCGTCCACATGGGAGCGGAAGGTCACGCCCTGCTCGTCCAGCTTGCGCAGGGCCGAGAGCGACATGACCTGGAAGCCGCCGGAATCGGTGAGGATCGGGTGCGGCCAGTTCATGAAGCGATGCAGGCCCCCGAGGCGGGCCATGCGCTCGGGACCGGGGCGCAGCATCAGGTGGTAGGTGTTGCCCAGGACCACGTCGGCCCCGAGTTCGCGGACCTGGCCCGGATACATCGCCTTCACGGTGGCGGCCGTGCCCACCGGCATGAAGGCCGGCGTCCGGATGGTGCCGCGCGGCATCGTGATCGCGCCGGTGCGCGCGGCCCCGTCGGTGGCGTCGACGCGGAAGGTGAATTCGGCGGGCAGGCCGGCGGATGCGGCGGGAGAGGCGGGCTCGGACATGGGCGCCGTCTTAGAGCCTCCGGCGCTTTCGAGGCAAACCCCGCGCGGGCCGGCGCCTCAGCCGCGCGCCGGAAACAGCAGGCTGGAATCGCCGTAGGAATAGAAGCGATAGCCCCCCGCGATGGCGTGCGCGTAGGCCACCCGCATGGTCTCCAGGCCCGAGAAGGCCGAGACCAGCATGAACAGGGTCGAGCGCGGCAGGTGGAAGTTGGTCATCAGGGCGTCCACCGCGCGGATGCGCGTGCCCGGGGTGATGAAGATCTCGGTCTGGCCGGCGAAGGGGTGGAGGCGGCCCTCCCCGTCGGCCGCGCTCTCGAGGAGGCGCAGGGCCGTTGTGCCCACAGCGACGATGCGCCCGCCCCGCGCCCGCACGCCGTTGAGGGCCTCGGCGGTGTCGGCGTCGAGGCAACCGATCTCGGCATGCATGCGATGGTCGGCGGTGTCGTCGGCCTTCACCGGCAGGAAGGTGCCGGCGCCCACGTGCAGGGTCACGGTGTGGCGGGCGATGCCGGCGGCATCGAGTTCGGCCAGCATCGCCTCGGAGAAGTGCAGGCCGGCGGTGGGGGCCGCCACCGCGCCGGGCTCGCGGGCATAGACGGTCTGGTAGTCGGTGGCGTCCTGCGCGTCGGTGGGGCGCTTGCCGGCGATGTAGGGCGGCAGCGGCAGGTCCCCTATGGCGGCGATGGCCTCGTCCAGGGCCGGTCCGGCGAGATCGAAGCGCAGGGTGATCTCGCCGCCCTCCCCCTTCGCCGCGATGGTGGCGTCGAGGCCGCCGAGGGCGCAGGGCGCGCTGGCGCCGTGGCGGCCGAAGCTGACCCGGTCGCCGGCGGCGAGGCGCTTGCCCGGCCGGGCGAAGGCGCGCCAGGTGTCCGCCGCCTCGCGCAGGTGGAGCATCGCCTCCATCCGCAGGCCCGGCGAGCCCGGGCGATGGCGGACGCCGGCGAGCCGCGCCGGGATCACCCGGGTGTCGTTGAAAACCAGGGCGTCGCCCCGGCGCAGGAGCTGCGCGAGGTCGCGCACCCGCCGATCCTCCAGGCCGTCGTCGGGCCGGACCACGAGGAGGCGCCCGGCATCGCGGGGCACAGGCGGCCTGAGGGCGATGCTGTCTTCGGGCAGCTCGAAATCGAAGAGATCGACGCGCATGCCGCGCCACCTGCCCGGTTTGCCCGCGCGGATCAATGGTCCGGCGCGCGTGCCCGGAACCCGGGACGGTCCTGCCGGTTCGCTGAGGGGCCGGGCCACCGCCCGGCGCGCCTGGATTTTCGTACTTCCGGTTGCGATAGTCCGACCCCCTCACGGTGAGATCGAGTCAGGAGTTCGAGGCATGAGCGACGGGACCCCCCGGCCGGTGCGGCCGGGCCGCGTGACCCTGGACGGGCAGCTGGTGACGTACTGGGAGCGGGAGGCGCAGCGCCTCGAGACGCTGGCCGATGCCGCGCGCTGGAACTGGAGCGCCCGCAGCTTCCGGCGCAAGGCCGAGCGCGCCCGGGCCGAAGGCGCGCGCTTCGCTGCCCGCGAGCGGGCGCGCAAGCCCGTGGCGCCGGACACGCCGGAGACCTCCAAGTCGGCATAGCCCCGGCTCAATCGTTCAGCGGCGGGTTCAACCTTTGCCGTGGCCTTGGCGCCGGGACGGGCGCTATGGCCGCGCGACCGGGCGTCGCTGCTGCGCCCGGGCCGAGACCGGACGTCGCCATGGACCGTACCCAGAAAGCTGCCCTCCTGAGCGCCGGCCTCGGCGCCCTGGTGATGGGCCTCAAGTTCGCCGCCTACTGGGTCACCGGCAGCCTCGCGCTGTACTCGGATGCCCTGGAGAGCATCATCAACGTGGTGGCGGCGGTGTTCGCCCTTGTCGCCCTGCGGGTCGCCGCCCGTCCGGCCGACGACGACCACCCCTACGGCCACCACAAGGCCGAGTACTTCTCCGCCGTGATCGAGGGCGCGCTCATCGTCGTGGCGGCGATCCTGATCCTGCGCGAATCCTTCCACGGGCTTCTCGACCCGAAGCCCCTCGACGCGCCGCTGACCGGCCTCCTCGTCAACCTCGTGGCCACCGCGATCAACGGCGCCTGGGCCGTGATCCTGCTGCGCCGCGGCCGGGAATGGCGCTCCCCCGCCCTGGTGGCGGATGCCCGGCACGTCATGGCCGACGTCGTCACCTCGGGCGGCGTGCTCGTCGGCGTCGCCCTGGTGGCGGTCACGGGCTACGCGATCCTCGATCCGCTCATCGCCGGGCTCGTCGCCCTCAACATCCTGTGGTCGGGCTGGGGCATGATCCGCGATTCGGTCAGCGGCCTCATGGACAAGGCGGCCCC
The DNA here is from genome assembly GCF_001426045.1 of Methylobacterium sp. Leaf94. NCBI lineage: Bacteria > Pseudomonadati > Pseudomonadota > Alphaproteobacteria > Hyphomicrobiales > Methylobacteriaceae > Methylobacterium > Methylobacterium sp. Leaf94. Next base: position 173,944 of record NZ_LMRM01000001.1, on the reverse strand, counting down.
CGGCGAGATGGTCGCGCAGATCCGCGCGCTCATCTCCCTCCACAGCACCGGCGCCCTGGAGGCGCACGACGTCCGCACCCGCCACGCGGGACAGGCCACCTTCATCGACTTCCACCTCGTGGTGCCGGGCACGATGACGGTGCAGGATTCGCACGCGATCTGCGACCGGCTGGAGGCCGCCATCGAGAACGCCATCGAGGGCTCCGTGGTGGTCATTCACGTCGAGCCGGGCGAGCACGCCAAGGGACGCGGCGTGCCGGTGATCTAGGGTCTCTCTCGTGGATTTGTCTTCTCGGGAGAACCGGTTTCCCCTCATCCCGGGCGAACTCTAGCCGACGGACACCGTCTCGCCGAAGATCGCCTCGAAGGCGGCGCGCAGTTGCATGTCGACCTCGGGCATCGAGACGAGGTGGCCGAGCTCGACGAGGCTGGTGACGCCGTGGCCGGCGATGCCGCAGGGGACGATGCCGGAGAAGTGCGACAGGTCCGGCTCCACGTTGAGGCTGATGCCGTGGAAGCTGACCCAGCGCCGGACCCGGATGCCGATGGCGGCGATCTTGTCCTCGACCGCCGCCCCGCGCTCCGGTCGGCGGACCCAGACCCCGACCCGGTCCTCCCGCCGCTCGCCGCGCACGTTGAAGGCCTCCAGGGTCGCGATGATCCAGGCCTCCAGGGCGGCCACGTAGGCCCGCAGATCCCGGCGGCGCCGGTTGAGGTCGAGCATCACGTAGGCCACCCGCTGGCCGGGCCCGTGATAGGTGTACTGCCCGCCCCGGCCCGTCCGGTGCACGGGGAAGCGCCCGGGGGCGACGAGGTCGTCGTCCTGCGCGGAGGTGCCGGCCGTGTAGAGCGGCGGGTGCTCCAGCAGCCAGACCAGTTCCGGCGCCTGCCCCGCCGCGATCGCCTCGGCGCGCGCCTCCATGGCGGCCACGGCCTCCCCGTAGAGCACGAGCGCGTCGCTGATCCGCCAGTCCACCGGCGCCGCGCCGGCCATGGGCCGGAAGTCCCTCGGCGGGAGCGCCAGCCGGGTGGCATTTAGGGTTTCGTTTACCAAGACTTCACCATCGCGCGTGGAAGGTGGACGGAAGGGCGGACGCCGCATCGCGCGCCGCCCCGGAGCGGGGGACGGGGCGCGTGGCGGTTCTGGAAGACCTGAAGGTCGATCTTAAGGTGGTGCTCGGCCGTAGTCATATGCCGCTGCACATGCTGCTGCGCATGGGCCGGGGCGCCGTGATCGAACTCGAATCCACCGAGTCCGATATGGTCGAGATCCTCGCCAACGACCACCCGATCGCGCGGGGCCAGATCGTCGTGACGGGCAACCGCATCTCCGTGGAAATCACCGAGCTGATCCGCAAGGCCGAGGTGGTGCGCCTCGCTGGGGTGACCATCGGCGAGGGCGCGGTCCCGGTCCTCGAAGGCGGTGTCGATTTTCTCTGATCCCGCCCACGCGGCGCTTGTCGGACGGAAATCCCTCTGTTATTGGCTGCGCCGCGCCCCGAGAGATCGGCCGCCGCAGCCGAGTGAGACAGGATCTCCGGGCCCGGTGACCGACGCGAACGGTGTGTTGACGATGCGGCCATGGCGGAATTGGTAGACGCGCTAGCTTGAGGTGCTAGTCCTGCAAGGGGTGGAGGTTCGAGTCCTCTTGGCCGCACCAACTCAACAGAGTTGGTGTCCCCTCATGAACTGACGAGGTCGCTACCAGGCCTCCCCTTCTCCATCCGACAATTCGTACGATCAGGCGCCCTGCACAGACGCGCCTCTTCCATCGCCCGTCCGCTCCCACACCGAGACCGGCTCGCGGAGGGGCGCATAGGCGGCGCGGTAGCTGCGTGGGCCGATGACGGGCAGCAGCCGGTTTCGCGCCCAGTCCGGCAGCGCGGCGGTGCGCGACAGGCGATCGGTCATGGCCTGGACATGGGCCACGCGGGGGCGACGCCGCGCCTCGTAGGCGAGGCCGACCGTGTTCCAATCCGCTTCGCGCCCCAGGAGGTCCGCGAGCACCAGGGCATCCTCCAGGGCGAGGGCGGCGCCCTGTGCCCAGACCGGCGCGGTGGCATGGGCGGCATCGCCGGCCAGGAGAACCCGGCCTTGGGTCCAGCGCGCGATCCGCACCTCCTCGAGCGGGGAATGATGGATCGCGTCGAAATGGACCAGGACTCGATCCAGGGTGTCCTGCACCAGGCGCGGGAAGGGGGCGAACACCCGGCGGACTTTCGCCAGATCCCGTTCGCCCGCCCCGGTCCGGCTGATCGAAACCCAGCCATAGACCGTGCCGGTGTCGACCGGGATGAGCAGGAACAGGCCCCCCGCCCCCGCCCAGAGGGTCCACGCATCGATGCCGGGGTTTGGGGCCATGAAGCGCCAGCTGGCCTGTCCGAGCACGGCCGCGCGGGTCGCCTGTTCGCCGAACATGGAACGCCGGACCGTCGAGTGGACCCCATCCGCGCCGACGAGCAGGCCGCCCTGCTCCACCCCTCCTTCGCCAAAATCGACGCTCACACCCGACGCGGTCGCCCGGACCGCGCGGATCGTGCCGCCACGCCGGATCGCCTCCGGCGGGAGGTCCTGACCCAGGAGGCGCTGAAGGTCGGAGCGGCGCAGGCAGCGCGGGCAGGCCGCCTCCCCCCAGAACGCCGCCTCGTCCACGGCGAACAGGAGCTGGCCGCGATGGGTGCGATATTCGCGCCGCCGGACGGGCGACCCGACGCGCTCCAGGGCGTCGCCCAGCCCGAGTTGCCCGAGGGCCTGCACCGCGTTGCCCGGGAGGTTGATGGCGAGCCCGCCATCCTCCGGCGCCGTGCGCCGCTCCAGGGCGAGGACGGGCACCCCGCGCCGGTGCAGGGCCCGCGCCGCCGCCAGTCCCGCGATGCCGCCGCCGGCGACGAGGACGCGCCCGCGCGCATCATCGATCATGAAGCCTCTCCATTCGCGTCCCGACCGGCGCTGCGCACTCTGCACGCGCGCCACTGTGGCAAGGATACGCGCGCGCGGGAACCGCCTGCTGCGCCGGACCTTCCCGGTATGGGTTCGCCCTGTGCGGCGGGTTCCCGCGCAGGTCTGCCCTGTGCCAGACCGCCTTGTCCGGGTCGGGCATGTGCGAGACCGATACGCGCGGCCCGGCGCTTGCAAGCGAATCGCAGCAAGTCGAACGCGGGTGTCGGCGACGACGCTCCTTGCTGGCGGTTCTCGCCGCCGGCCCGCGGCGATGACGGAAAATGGGTGCTATCGCGACCGAAACTACGTAGGTTTGACGGAGACGCTCGCCGAGCGCAGAGGGAAGCGGAATGCGGTTGATCGAGGACGTGGATGCGAGAGGGGGGCGACGGCTCCTGCGCGGTGCCTACATTTGGTATCGCTTCACCATCCTCGCCGTTCGCGAGATCCTGACGCGCCGCGACACCGAGCACCACCGGGGCGGGGCCCCGTCCTACCCAGGGCCGCACGCAGGATCCCACCCGCGCCGGCTGTCCTGGTCGAGCGGCCCCAAGGCCTGAGAGCCGGCCGACCCGATCCTCGGTGGGGTCGAGCAGCAATTGGATGCTCTCGCCCCCCGCGTCGGCTCAGCTCTCCAGGCGCTCGTCGCCCAGGAACTCGATCCCGAATCCCGAGAGTCCGACATAGGCGCGCGACGAGGTCGCGAGGTTGCGGATCGACGAGACGCCGAGATCGCGCAGGATCTGGGCGCCGAGCCCGACTTCGCGCCACTGCGCCACGCGCTGCGCCTCCGAACCCTCCTCGACGAAGGGCTTCAGGGGCACGCCGGCCGTGCCGTCGCGGAGGTAGACGAGGATGCCGCGGCCTTCCTCGGCGAAGCGGCGCATCACCGCCTCGATCTGGCGCCCGCCCTCGATGACGTCGGCCACCACGTTCGACCGGTGCAGGCGCACCAGCACGTCCTCGCCGTCTCCGATGCGGCCGTGGACGAAGGCGAATTGCTGCACGGTCTCGAACGGCGTCGTGTAGGCGTAGCCCGTCATCTCGCCGAACTCGGTCTTCACCGGGAAGGTGCCGACCCGCTCCACCAGGGTCTCGCGGGCCTGCCGGTAGGCGATCAGGTCGGCCACCGAGACGCGCTTGAGGTTGTGCAGCTCGGCGAAGGCCGTAATCTGCGGACCCTTCATCACCGTGCCGTCGTCGTTGGCGAGTTCGCAGATCACGCCCACCGGGGGTAGGTTCGCGAGCTTGCACAGGTCCACCGCCGCCTCGGTGTGGCCGGAGCGCATGAGCACGCCGCCATCCTTGGCGATCAGCGGGAAGACATGGCCGGGACGGACGAAATCGTCCTCGCCCATGTTGCCGTTGGCCAGCGCCCGCACCGTGTTGCAGCGCTGCTCGGCCGAGATCCCGGTGGTCAGCCCGTGCTTGGTGTCCACCGTCACCGTGAAGGCGGTACCGAGCGGCGCGTCGTTCGAGGCCACCATCGGGTCAAGGCGCAGGCGCCGGGCCTCGGCCCGGGTCAGGGGCGCGCAGACGATGCCGCAGGTGTTGCGGATGATGAAGGCCATCTTCTCCGGCGTGCAGAGCGCGGCGGCGACGACGAGGTCGCCCTCGTTCTCGCGGTCGTCGTCGTCGGTGACGACGACGATCTCGCCGCGAGCATAGGCCTCGATGGCCTCGGTGACGTGGGTGTGGGGCACGGGCTGTCTCTTGGCGTTTCGCGGATCGGACGACGGCGGGCGCGGGCAGGATCAGTCCCGCGCGCCGACCTGCCCCCGATGACGCAGATAGTGATCGGCGAGGACGCACGCCATCATGGCCTCGGCCACCGGCACGGCGCGAATGCCGACGCAGGGGTCGTGGCGCCCCTTGGTGACGAGGTCGACGTCGCGGTTGTCCCGGGAGACGCTCATGCGCGGCGTCAGGATCGAGGAGGTCGGCTTCACGGCGAAGCGGCAGACGATGGGCTGGCCGGTGGAGATGCCGCCCAGAACCCCGCCTGCATGGTTGGCGAGGAAGGTCGGGGCGCCGGCATTGCCCGAGCGCATCTCGTCGGCGTTCTCCTCGCCCCGCAGGGACGCGGCGGCGAAGCCGTCGCCGATCTCGACGCCCTTCACGGCATTGATCGACATCATGGCGGCGGCGAGATCCGCGTCGAGCTTGCCGTAGATCGGCGCGCCGAGACCGGGGGGCACGCCCTCGGCCACCACCTCGATCACCGCGCCGACGGACGAGCCGTCCTTGCGGATGCCGTCGAGGTAATCGGCGTAGAAGGTCGCGGTCTCGGGGTCCGGACAGAAGAACGGGTTGGCGTTCACGGCCTCCCAGTCCCAGCGCGACCGGTCGACGGCGTGGGGGCCCATCTGCACGAGGGCGGCCCGGATCGTGACGCCGGCGGGCAGGACCTTGCGGGCGACGGCGCCCGCCGCGACCCGCGCGGCGGTCTCGCGCGCCGAGGAGCGCCCGCCGCCGCGATAGTCACGGATGCCGTACTTGGCCTCGTAGGCGTAGTCGGCATGGCCGGGCCGGTAGCTGTCCCGGATCTCGGAGTAATCCTTCGAGCGCTGATCGGTGTTCTCGATCTCCAGGGCGATCGGCGTGCCGGTGGTGAGCTGGACGCCGCCGGTGCGGTCGTCGGCGAAGACGCCCGAGAGGATGCGGACCTGGTCGGGCTCGCGCCGCTGGGTGGTGAAGCGCGACTGGCCGGGCTTGCGCCGGTCGAGTTCCGCCTGGATGTCCTCCGCCGACAGGGCGAGCCCGGGCGGACAGCCGTCGACCACGCAGCCGAGGGCGACCCCGTGGCTCTCGCCGAAGGTGGTGACGCGAAACAGGTGTCCGAACGTATTGTGCGACATGGCGCTCCCGCTCTAGCGCGGGTTTGGCCCGAGGGCCAGCGCGGGGCCATGCGCCGGTCCGGGGGCGACCCTGCGCCAGGACACGCGCTGCGCCTCAGGCATCCGGCCGCGCGAGCACGCCGCCGGTGGTCGGCTCGCGCACGCCGGTGGTGGACGGGAAGGTGATCGGCAGGCCCTTGAGCGAGCGCACCGCGAGATGCGCGAAGGCCTGTGCCTCGAGATAGGCCGAGGACCAGCCGATGGCGTCCGCCGTCGTGATCTCGGCGCGCAGGTGGTAGTTCAGCAGGCGCACGAGCTCGCCGTTGCGGGCGCCGCCGCCGGCCACGATCCAGCGGGCCGGGATCTCGGGGGCGTGGTCGAGGGCGCGGGCCACCGCGCGGGCGGTGAAGGCCGTGAGGGTCGCGGCGCCGTCCTCCGTCGAGAGCTGGCCCGCGAGCTTGTGCGAGAACCAGTTGCGGTCGAGGGATTTCGGCGGCCGCCGGGCGAAGAACGGGTGGATCAGCAGCCAGGCCAGCAGCGGCTCGTCGGGGCGTCCGCGGGCGGCGGTGCGGCCGCCGTCGTCGAGGGGGCGGCCGGTGCGCTCCCGCATCCAGTCGTCGATCAGCGCGTTGCCGGGCCCCGTGTCGAACGCGATGACGTCGCCGTTCGCCGACAGGATGGTGGCGTTGGCGACCCCGCCGATGTTCAGGATGCCGAGGGCCCCCTCGAAGCCGGAGGCGCGGGCGAGGGCCTGGTGGAACACCGGGACCAGGGGGGCGCCCTGCCCGCCCGCCACCACGTCGGCGTGGCGCAGGTCCGACACCACGGCGATGCCCAGCCGCCGGCTCAGGGCCGCGCCGTCGCCGATCTGCACGCTCATGCGCTGGTCCGGCCGGTGCACCACGGTCTGGCCGTGGAAGCCGATCACGTCGATGTCGGCCGGGGTGAGATGGTTGTCCGCCAGGAAGCTCTCCACCGCCTCGGCATGGGCGGCAGTGACGAAGGCCTCGGCCTCCGCCAGGCAGCCCGGCCTGTCCTCGCGGGCGGTGACCCCTTCCGAATCGATCAGCGCCTGGCGCAGCAGGGCCCGGTCCTCGTCCGAGTAGCCGCGATAGCCCGTCGGCCCGAGGGGCTCGAGGTAGCCGTTGTGGCTCTGGACCACCCGCACGGTCTCGCCGTCGGTCTCGATCAGGGCGACGTCGACGCCGTCGAGGGACGTGCCGCTCATCAACCCGATCGCGCGCATCATCGTCATGGTGCCCTCCCCGGGCCTTGATGCCCGTGCCTTCCGTCCGCAGCCCTGCTAAGAGCCGCCCCACATCCCGTGCGGTGCTATCACGCGGCCTTCAACGCTGTCCCGCGCCGCGATTCTCGAAACCGGAACCTCGCATGTCCTCCGACGCCCCCCAGGCTGCCGCCGCAAACGCGCCCTTCCAGCCGCAATCCGATTTTCTGAAGGTCCTGACCGAGCGCGGCTACATCCACCAGGGGTCGGACCTCGCCGGCATCGATGCGGCCGCCCGCGAGGGCCGGCTAACGGCCTATGTCGGGTACGACTGCACTGCAGCCTCCCTGCATGTGGGCCACCTCCTCTCGATCATGATGCTGCACTGGCTCCAGGCCACCGGCGGCACGCCCATCACCCTGATGGGCGGCGGCACGACGCGGGTGGGCGACCCCTCGGGCCGGGACGAATCGCGAAAGATTCTCACCCTCGCGCAGATCGAGGAGAACAAGGCCGGCATCCAGAAGACCTTTTCGCGGTTTCTCACGTTCGGTGACGGCGGCCAGGCTGCGACGATGGTCGACAATGCCGAGTGGCTGACCAAGCTGAACTACATCGAGATGCTGCGCGACATCGGGCGCCACTTCTCGGTCAACCGCATGATGTCGATGGACAGCGTGCGCATGCGCCTGGAGCGTGACCAGGAACTCTCGTTCCTGGAGTTCAACTACATGATCCTGCAGTCCTACGACTTCGTCGAGCTCAACCGTCGCTACGGCTGCGTGCTGCAGATGGGCGGCTCGGACCAGTGGGGCAACATCGTCAACGGCATCGATCTCGGTCGCCGCATGGGCACGCCGCAGCTCTACGGGCTTACCTGCCCGCTGCTGACCACCGCCTCGGGCGCCAAGATGGGCAAGACCGCCGCCGGGGCGGTCTGGCTCGATGCCGGGATGCTCAGCCCCTACGATTACTGGCAGTTCTGGCGCAACACCGAGGACGCCGATGTCGGCCGCTTCCTCAAGCTGTTCACCCTCCTGCCCATGGACGAGATCGCGCGCCTGGAAGCCTTGCCCGGCGCGGGCATCAACGAGGCCAAGAAGGTGCTGGCGACGGAGGCGACGGCCCTGATGCACGGCCGCGAGGCGGCGGACGCTGCCGCCGAGACGGCCCGCAAGACCTTCGTCGAGGGCACGGTGGCGCAGGACCTGCCGAGCATCACCGTGCCGCCGGAGCTCCTGGACGCCGGCCTCGGCGTTCTCTCGGCCTTCGGCCCGGACTACGCCAAGCTCCTGCCCTCCACCAGCGAGGGCCGCCGCCAGATCAAGAGCGGGGGCCTGCGCGTCAACGACGTGCCGGTGACGGACGAGCGCGCGGTCCTGCGCACGGCGGACCTCACCGCGGACGGCGTCATCAAGCTCTCGTTCGGTCGCAAGAAGCACGTGCTCGTCCGCGTCGCCTGAGAGCTGATCCGCCGTATCGACCCGAGACCATGGCCCGATCCTGGAAACCCCGGAGGTCCCCTGCCTTGGTCAGGACCGGGGGACGTGGCATGACGGGCCGATGCGCATTCCTTCGCTGCCAGACCATAGCGTGGCCGTCTCGGCCTGCCGGAGCGAGAAAGGTCGCTTTCGCTGGTCGGTCTGCACGACCGGCTATCACCCATACCGGTCCCCGAGCTCCTACCCGTCCGCGGCCCTCGCGCTCGCGGCGGGGATCTCGCACGCGCACGTTTTGGCCGAGCAGCATCCGATCCGCGCCCGGATCAACGACGGGAGCTGGCTCTAGGCGCGCGTTCGCGCCCGGCAGCGTCCGGGCGGCGGGATCCGACCCAATCTACAATAAGTGTAGGTGATCGATCGATCGAGGCGCATACTGCCCGCTGGGTAGGAATCTCTATGACAATCAAAGAACTCGTGCGTCGGCGTCGATCTTCGGCAGGACAGGCGGCCGTCGTCGGTGTGACGCGTGCTTTGGAGATGGCGTTTCCCATCATCGAGAACGAAGCGGGGCTCAATCGTATCGGTCGGGCCCTGGCCGCCCTCGTCGCGTTGGACGCCGTGGCAGAGCGCGTGGTCGCCGTCGAGGCGGCCTGAATGAGGGAAGTCTGATCGCGACGGACGTCGCCGGGGCGGACGCGATTGGCCACCGGGGCGGTACGACGGCCGCTCGCCAGGCGTCTTCGCGCAACTTCAACAGATCACAGCCAAAACGCAGGCGATCCCCCGGACCGCGTGCGTCCGTGCCCTGCGATCGGTCCGTCGGCGTCGTTCGCACCGAAGGTCGGCCCCAGAGCGCGCCTGTCGCTGAGCGCAGGGCCGAGGCGTGGCAGGGATTCGGATCTCAAACCGGTATCAGTGTCTGAGCGAGGTGGCGCCGATGCAGGTTCCGATGATGAAGATGAGCGCCGCGGCACAGAAGTGCAGCGCGGGAGACGGTGTCCGGGAGAGCGTTGGCTCGGAATTTCCGGCCTGAACCCGGACCATCGTTGCGCCGATCGCCAAAGCGACCAGGGCGACCGCCACGTCGAGGGCCACTTCGAGGAATTCCTTCATCCAAGGTGCCCTAATCCCATTGCTGGCTGTCGAGGTTGCAAGCGCCGTTCGTCAGCTTGGCAATGGCCGACATGGCCTCATCCAGGCTCGGGTGCCGGAGCTTGATGGTCTGCAGGATCGTGCCCGGCTCCGGTTCGATGCTGACGGTATCCCCCGTCGCGCTTCTTCGGATCGTTCCCAGATCGCGACCCAGCCGATCCTTCAGGGACCAGACATCGACGTCCGATTTCATCGGCGTGAGGACGACATCCATCGGCGGTCCCTTAATACGATGACCTGAGAGTAACGTCAGCCCTATCGTTGGCCGCTGACGCGCGAGATCCCTCATGAAAGATGCACTCTGGGTCGGTCTCTGGCAATCATGGAAAGCAAACTTATTGCTATTTTAACGCGTAGGAGCTTTCAGAAACTCGTGTATGTTCGCCTAAATCTTGAAAAGGGCGAAACATGTTCCGAATTATTCTCCGTCACGAGACGTCGGCGCTTGGCTCGAAGGCTTGGACCGACGACCTGGACTCGGCGAAGTCTCATGTGAAGGCCCTGATCGACAAGCCGGGTACGGGCGTTCGACCCACATCCGCGGAGATCCGCGATGGCATCTCGCAGGCGATCGTCTACCGGTATCCCCCTCTCCCGTAGGGTCCGGTCGACCGCCGTGACGCTGGGGCACCGAGCCCGCGCACCGCGATCCCCCGTCCGTCACGAAACATCCCGAAGCGGGGTGCCAGGCGACGCCGGGGGATGGTTCGCCGCGAGATCTCCCCTGCGTCCAGGGCGGGGGGCGATGAAGTCCACGAAGGCGCGCAACGGCGCCGGCAGGTAGCGGCGCCCGGGATAGTACAGGAACGGCCCGGAGAACCGCTGCCACCAGGGCTCCAGCACGGGCTCCAGGGCGCCGCTGTCGAAATGCGGCTGGAGCCAGTCCTCGAAAAGGTTCAATAGTCCGACGCCGGCGACCGCTGCGTCGATGGCGAGTTCGGTCGCCGCCCCGACGCGCACGACCAGCGGCCCCGTCGGCTCGACCCGGACGATCTCGCCGGCGCGCTCGAATTCCCAGGCCGGCATGGCGCCGCTGGCGAAGCGGCCGCCGATGCAGGCATGGTCGAGGAGGTCGCGCGGGTGCTCCGGCCGGCCGTGCCGGTCGAGATAGGCCGGCGCCGCCGCCGTGGCGAAGCGCTGCTCCCGCGGGCCGATCGGGACCGCCACCATGTCCTGCTCCAGGCGCTCGTCGTAGCGGATGCCGGCATCGCAGCCGGCGGCCAGCACGTCGACGAAGCTGTCGTCGGCGATCACCTCCAGGCGGATGTCGGGATAGGCTGCCAGGAAGGGCGGGACGATCCGGGGCAGCACCAGCCGGGCCGCGCTCACCGGCACGTTGAGCTTCAGCGTGCCGGCTGGCCGATCGCGAAAGCCGTTGACCACGTCCACCGCCGCCGCGACCTCGCCGAGGGCCGGTTTCAGGCGCTCCAGAAGACGCAGGCCGGCCTCCGTCGGGACGACGCTGCGGGTGGTCCGGTTCAGGAGCCGGACCCCGAGGCGCGTCTCCAGGCGCCGCACCGCCTCGCTCAGTCCGGAGGCGCTGAGCCCACTCGTGCGGGCACCGTCGCGAAAGCCGCCGGCTTCCGCCACGGCCACGAAGGCCGCGAGTTCCCCGAGATCGGTGCGCATCGTTCGTTTCCCCGCACGGCCCGTGCGCATTGTGCCGGATTATCGCGCGGGGCGGCAGGGGCTAGGTGGAGCTCAGCGCAGAGGAGTTTTCCATGAACGATCGCGACAGGGCGAAGGATCTCGACGGAGCCGGCACTTACCAGCTCGGCGACCGGACGGTGAAGCGGATGGGCTACGGTGCCATGCAGCTCGCCGGACCGCAGGTGTTCGGCCCCCCGAAGGACCGGGCTCGTGCTGTGGCCGTGCTGCGGGAGGCGGTGGCCTCCGGTGTGGATCACATCGACACGAGCGATTTCTACGGCCCCCACGTCACGAACCAGATCATCCGCGAAGCGCTGCATCCCTACCCGGACGATCTCGTCCTCGTCACCAAGGTCGGGGCGCGGCGGGGACCGGACTCCTCCTGGAACCCGGCCGCCTCCGCCGAGGACCTGACGCACGCCGTCCACGACAACCTGAGAAACCTCGGCGTCGAGGCGCTGGATGTGGTGAACCTGCGGATCATGTTCGACGCGCACGGTCCCGCCGAGGGCTCCATCGCGGAGCCCCTGGGCGTCCTGGTCGACCTGCAGCGCCAGGGACTCGTGCGCCGGATCGGGCTCAGCAACGTGACGCCGCGCCAGGTGGCCGAGGGGCGCGCGATCACGCCCATCGTCTGCGTGCAGAACGCCTACAACCTCGCGCAGCGCGCGGACGACGCGCTGGTCGAAGACCTTTCCGCCGCCGGCATCGCCTACGTGCCCTTCTTTCCGCTGGGCGGCTTCAGCCCGCTCCAGTCGACGACGCTGTCGGCCGTCGCCGCGCGCCTCGGCGCGACCCCGATGCAGGTCGCCCTCGCCTGGCTCCTCGCCCGCGCGCCCAACATCCTGCTGATCCCCGGCACGTCGTCGCCGGAGCACCTGCGCGAGAACATGGCGGCCGCCGGTCTGTCCCTGCCGGCGGACGCGCTGGCGGAGCTCGACGGGATCGCGGGCGCGGGCTGACCATGGGGATCCCGGAGCGGGGTCGCGCGCAGGACGGCGAGCCCCTCAGCGCTCGGTCTCGCTCATCGGCGCGCCCGCAGCGAGGCCGTCATTGCCGCCGCCCGCGCTGAACAGCTTGCGCAGGATGCCGGGGGCGAGGGCCGAGAGCGGGTTCACGCTCACGTCAGGCTTGGCGAGGCGGCCGGACACCCGGAAGTTCAGGGCGAACAGGCCCTCGTTCCGGCCGCCACCGAGGAGCTGGCCGAGGATCGGCAGCTGGGAGACGACGTTGTTCAGGCCGTAGAGCGGCACGAAGGTGCCGTTGATGTCGGTGCGCTCCTTGGCGGTGTCGAGGAAGCCCGTCATGGTGAAGCCCATGGCGGGGTTCGAGATCGCCGCGTCGCTGATGTCGATCCGGCTGCCTGTGCGCGTGAAGATCGCCCGCAGGCGGTCGAACTCCACGTCGTTGCCGGCATTCTGCACGACGTATTTCCGGCCGCGGGAATCCACGACCTCGCTGGTGGCCGGCCCCTGCGCCATGATGCTGGACAGGGCCGGCTCGTTGCGCAGGATGAAGTTGCGGATCTGGACGGAGCCCGGCTGCGGCCCGTCGTTCAGGGCGCTCGTCATGATCAGCTTGCCGCCGTACATCCGCTTGTAGATGTCGGCGAAGCGCAGGGTCGAGCCGGCATCCAGCGTCTCGATGGTGACGCTCGAGGCGCCGCGATCGGTGTGGGTCACCTGCGCCGAGAAGGGCGCGCTGCTGAACTTGCCCTGGACGCGCCCGCTTCGCAGGTCGCGGCCGCGCAAGGAGAGCTTGGCGCTGGCATTGGTCAGGGATTCCCCGTTGAAGCCGCTGACGATGCCGAGGCTGAGATCGGCCTCGACATCCTTCGGGTTCGCATCCCGGGCCCCCTTGACGTCGGGCCCGCCGAGCCCGCGCAGGAACGGGCGAGCATCGGCCACGGCGCCCCGGACGGCGACCCGATAGGCATTGCCGCCGGTGCGGTCGACCTGGACGCGCATGTCGTCCCCGGGCGAGAGCTTCAGCGCCGTCAGATCCGCGCGCTCCAACCCCCCGTCGCCGTTGAGGCTGGCGCTGCCGCGCGCCATCAGCGGTCCCGCGTCGACGACGAGATCGCGCAGGTCCTGGTTGCCGTTCGCCCCCTCGCTCACGGTGAAGCTCGCGCGTCCGGCCTTGCCGACGGCCTTCGTCACGCCCGGCAGGAGTCCGTCGCTCCCCATCCGGGTGAGGTCGGCCTCCACGCGGATCGGGGGCTTGCCCGGTCCGGTCCGGCCGATCGGCAGGGTCAGGCGGACCGGGATGGTGCCGGTGATCTGGGGCGCCACCGGCAGGCCCTTGCGGGCGCGCAGGGCGTCGTCGATGGCCAGGCCGATATTCACCTCGCCGGGTGCGCCGGCCTTGGGCTGGCGCAGGTCCACCGTGATCGGCGTGCCCATGACGCGGCCGTCGCCCTTGAGCGAGAAGGCGCCCCGCTCGTAGAGGACCGCGAAGCGTCCGCTCTCGAGCCGCTCCTTCCCGAACACCTTGTCGACCGCGATGTCCGACAGGGTCCCGGTGATGCTCACCGGCAGGTCCGGCAGGTCGGGAATGTGCTTCAGGTTGAGGGGGAAGTCGATGCGCAGGTCCGCGGCGCCCTTCACCGTCCCGGGATCGAGATCGAGGCCCGTGAGGGTCTTGAACATGTTGGTCTGCAGCAGCGAGACCAGGGCGTCGGCGCCGCCGCTGAGGCGCAGCCCGATCTGCGCCGTCACCGTGTCGGGGGTGATCTTGGGGATCACGAAGGATCCATCCGAGATCGACAGGGTCCGGTTGTCCGCCATGCGGACATCGGCGGTGACGTTGCGGATCTTGGTCGTCTGTCCGGTGATCGTGCCGGTCACCCGCCCCCGCGTGAGCGGCGGCGAGTCAGGCACCACGATCAGGGTGGCGTCGGAGACCGCGAAATCGATATGGACCGCGTTGTCGGGCATCGGCTCGCCGCGGGTGGCGGCGGCGAGTTCCGAGCCGCTCATGTCCACGGTGATGTCGACCGCGTTGACCTTTCCGCCGCGCAGGTTGTCCACGAGGTAGTTGCGGGCGGGCGGCGCCACGTGCTCGGGCCAGAGGCGCAGCGCCATGCGCCCGTCGGTGTCGCCGGCGACGATGTGCAGGGTCAGGCCGTCATCGTCGGCCGAGGTCCCGATGGTCCCGGTGATCCGGCCGTTGGCGGCACCGGCCCGGACCGAGAAGTCGTCGATGACGATCCCGCCGGCCTTGCCGGTGAGAAGAGCCGAGACCGTGTCGAGGCCGACGGGCTTGTCGGCCGCATTGGCCCCGCGCAGTACCGCATCCTTGCCCGCCAGTTCCAGGGTCCAGGCGGAATCCGCGCCCGCGGGCGCCGCGGTCCAGGCGCCGGTGAGGTGCACCGCGTTGCCGGCCCCGCGATAATCGAGGGCGTCGAGCTTCATCGCCCGGCCGGCCTCGTCCCAGCTCACCGCGGCCGCGAGGCTGTCGATGGTGACCGGGTTGAAGTCCTTCTCCTCGATCAGGACGTTGCCGCCGCCGGTGCGGATCTCGGCCGTCATCGTCTCGATGCGCCCGGCATCGATCGCCACGTCGGCCTTGGCCGAGAGCTTGAGGTCGGTGTCCACCGGCAGCTTCGACTGGCCGGACAGGAGGAGGAGGTCGCTAATCGGCAGGTCGTCGAGGGTGATGATGCCGGTGCGCTTAGTGCCCCCGGCCTCGTGCAGGTCGCCGCCGAAGCGCCATTCCCCGTGCGGCCCGTCGATGCGCAGTTCGAAGACCCGAGCGTCGCGCACGGCATCGCGGCGGAACAGGCCGTTGACGTGCTCGAACACGGCGCGCTGGCGGGCATCGTCGTCGATGAGCGTAAGGCGTCCGTTGGTGATCCGCGCCCGGTCGAGGGCGCCGATCACGCCGGCGGAATCGAGCACCACCCCGAAGATCGAGGCGACGCTGGCGGAGATCGGCGAGACGTGGCCGGCCGCGGCATCGACGCTCGGCAACGTGTGGGGCACCACCGCGCTGCCCGGGCTGCTGTCGGAGGCCGCGAAGGCGATGCTGCCGTTGCGGTGGACCAGGGCCGTCATCTGCAGGTCCCGGAACTCGATGGCCCGCGGCTGTACCGCGAGGCGCAGGAGGCTCCAGGTGTCGAGGCTGACTACGGCCAGGGGCGCCCGGACCACGAGGGCGCCCTCGGGATTGTGGATGTCGAGGCCGGCGACGCGCAGGGCCAGGGACTGCTCCGCGTCGAGCTCCAGGGCGCTGTCGCTGAGAGCGACGCGCCAGCCGGGACCGATGCTGCCGGCGATGGCCGAGGCCACGCGCTCCGACATGCCGTCGATGCGCAGGGGACCCATCGACAGGCGGCCGATGATTCCGCCGACGGCGACCGTCAGGCCGACCACCAGGGCGGCCGCAATCCAAAGCAGCGGCCGCCGCCGTGCGGCGGGCCGCGCGGGCCGCGAACCTTTGGCCGTTTCCTGGTCCATCAATCCTTGTGCCGCTGGATCGGAACGTCCCCTCGGGCTATCGAGCGGCAGTCCTACGGGTTTCTGCTTGCGCGGGTCTTTGGCGTTCGTCGGTCCTGGTGCGCCGGGGCGTGGAACTCCCGTCGCGGTGCAACGCCAGAGGCACACCATCAATCGGCCGAAAGGAAGGCATGATGCCCCTCGATACCGGAGATCAGGCGCCCGACTTCACCCTGCCGGGCGCCGGCGACGAGACGATCAGCCTCGGGGACCTGTCGGGCCGCAAGGCGGTCCTGTACTTCTACCCCAAGGACGACACGAGCGGTTGTACCCTGGAGGCGCAGGGCTTCAACGCCCTCGGCCCCGACTTTGCCGCGGCTGACACCATCGTGATCGGGGTGTCGCCGGACTCGGTGAAGAGCCACGACAAGTTCCGCGCGAAGTACGCCCTCACCTTTCCGCTGGCCTCCGACGAGGGCAAGGCCATGCTCGAGGCCTATGGCGTGTGGGTCGAGAAGAGCATGTACGGCCGGAAATACATGGGCGTGGAGCGTACGACGATGCTCCTGGACCGCGCGGGTCGCATCGCCCGGATCTGGCCGAAGGTGAAGGTGCCGGGCCATGCCGAGGCGGTGCTGGCCGCCGCCCGCGACCTGGCCTGAGGACTGGATTCCGTATGATGAATCGTCGGGGCTGCGCCTTGGCGGTTCGTTAACCCTGATTCGGGCAGGGTGACGCGGTGGATCAGGTCACGCGTCCCATGCCATCGTCTTCCCGGAAATCCTCCTCGACGGCGAACCGCGTCGTCCCCGCCGGCCCGGCCTCAACGCTGCGGTCCCGCCTCCTCGCCGGAGCGCTGGCCGTCGCCGTCGCCTGGGCCGGCGGGGCGACGTACTACCTCGTCTTCCACGACGAGGTGCTGGCCCGCTTCGTCTCGCAGCAGAGCGCCCTCCAGTACGGCTACGAGGAGCGGATCGGCACCCTGCGCCTGCAGCTCGACCGGGTGACGATGGAGCAGGCAGCGTCGCGCGACGGCCTCGCCCAGCGCATGGCCGAGCTCGCGCGCCGGCAGGCCGCGCTGGAGGCCCGCCAGGCCGCCATCGCCACCCTCGCGGGCGATCCCGGCGCCGCGACGCTGGCCGCCCCCGTGAGCGAGGCGCCCGAGCCAGCGATCAAGGGCCCGTCCCATTCCCTGCCGGGCACCCTGTCAGGCGCCAAGCCCTTCCCGACCCCCGATGCGCTCCAGCTCAGGACCGCCGCCGACCCCGCCTCCGGGCGACAATCCGCCCGCGCGGTCGAGGGAAGGGTCGCGGCCCTGGAGCAGCGCCTGGACGGCCTCGCCGAGGCGCAGTCCCGCGTGCTCGCCACGATCGGGGCGCGGGCCGGCAAAGGCGCCCAGCGCCTGCGCGGCCTCGTCGCCCGCCTCGGTCTCGATCCCGCCCGCTACGAGCACGAGCGTCCGGCCGGGATCGGTGGGCCGCTGGTGCCCCTGAGCGGCGACGCGTTCGCCCTGTCCCTGTCGGAGGTTCAGCGCTCCCTGGCCGAGGAGGCGCATCTGCGCCGGATCACGGCGGCCCTCCCCGTGCGCCGTCCGCTCTCCGGGGACCTCAGCCTGTCCAGCAATTTCGGCCCCCGCCTCGATCCGTTCACCCGCGGCTACGCCATGCATACCGGCATGGACATGCGGGCGGAGACCGGAGAGCCGGCCCGCGCCACGGCGGCGGGGCGCATCACGGTGGCCGAGTACAATGGCGGCTACGGCAACATGGTCGAGGTCGATCACGGCCACGGCCTCGTGACGCGCTACGCCCATCTCTCGGCCTTCGACGTATCGCCGGGCCAATGGGTCGAGCCGGGCACGATCGTCGGACGCGTGGGGTCTACCGGCCGCTCCACCGGCAGCCACCTGCATTACGAGACCCGCATCGACGGCGAGCCGGTCGACCCGGTGCGCTTCCTCAGGGCCGCCGACGCGCTCTGACCGGCCCTCCGCCGGCCCCGCTTCGCGTCGGGATTCCCCGACGAGGGAGCCGGCGCGGCGTTTTCCCGAAGCCGGGAAACGCCGTTCGACCACCCGAGAGCGGGCGCGCGCGCTACTCGATGTCCTCGACCACATCCGCCCCGCCATAGACGCGCTGGGCGAGGGACGCTTCCATGAACGGATCGAGGGAGCCGTCCAGCACCGCATCAGGATCGGTGGACTGGGTGCCGGTGCGCAGGTCCTTCACGAGCTGGTAGGGCTGCAGCACGTAGCTGCGGATCTGGTGCCCCCAGCCGATGTCGGTCTTCGCGGCGGCCTCGGCACTGGCCTTCTCCTCCCGCTTCTTCAGCTCGGCCTCGTACATGCGGGCGCGCAGCATGTTCCAGGCGGTGGCCCGGTTCTTGTGCTGCGAACGCTCCTGCTGGCACGCCACCACGATGCCCGTCGGAATGTGCGTGATGCGCACCGCCGAATCGGTGGTGTTGACGTGCTGGCCGCCCGCGCCCGACGACCGGTAGGTGTCGATGCGGCAGTCCGATTCCTTGATCTCGATCTCGATCCGGTCGTCGATGACCGGATAGACCCAGACGCTGGCGAAGCTGGTGTGGCGGCGCGCGCTCGAATCGTAGGGCGAGATCCGCACCAGCCGGTGCACGCCGGACTCGGTCTTGAGCCAGCCATAGGCGTTGTGGCCCTTGATCAGGAGCGTGGCGCCCTTGATCCCGGCCTCGTCGCCGTCCGACCACTCGACGATCTCGACCTTGTACTTCCGGCGCTCGGCCCAGCGGCCATACATGCGCTGAAGCATGTTGGCCCAGTCCTGGCTCTCGGTGCCGCCGGCGCCGGAATGGACTTCCAGGTAGGTGTCGAAGCCGTCGGCCTCGCCGGATAGCAGCGTCTCGATCTGGCGCCGCGCAGCCTCCTTCTCGACGGCGCGCACGCCCGCCTCGCCCTCCTGGATGGTGGCCTCGTCGCCCTCCATCTCGCCGAGTTCGATCAGCGTGTGGGCGTCCTCGAGGTCCTGGCTCAGCTTCTTGATCGCGTTGACCGCGTCATCGAGCTGGGTGCGCTCGCGCATGACCTTCTGGGCGGCCTCGGCGTCGTTCCAGAGCTCGGGATTCTCGGAAGCCGCGTTCAGCTCCGCGAGGCGTTTCTCGACGGTATCCCAGTCAAAGATGCCTCCTCAGCAGTCCGATCGACTGCTTGGCGGCATCCGAGAGTTGTTCGATCTCGGCGCGCATCTGGTGTTTCGGGCTCGTGTGTTCGGGGTGTGGGACCGGGTGATACCGGGCCTGCCGGATGGTGTAAACGCCGGGGAGCGAAACCGAGGCTGCGACGCGCCTCCGGTCGGCGCGCCGGCGCAAGGGGGACGAGCCCGCACGTGGCTCCGCCTGCTCCCCGGCATCGGTCGTGACAGAAGGCGGATCGGTCCCCTGGGACGCGATGACCCCAGGCAGTGTCGCCGGGCCGACCGGCGCTAGCGGAGGGCGGGGCGGACGTAGTCCGGCGGGCCGATGCGGGCCGGCGCCAGGACGAATTCGCGCGGTCGGTGGCGCTGGTTGAGCGGGCCCTCGCTGAGGCCGTCGCTGAAATACTCGGTTCCGGTCAGGCCGAATCCGCCGCCGTTCATCACACTCGGCACCGGCACCGCCTCGGGAACGTCCGGGATCGGCCGGCCGGAGCTCGGGCTCGTCGGCAGCACCACGGGGCCGTTCGCGCCGAGATAGAGGGTCTGCGCGGAGGCACCAAAGGTGAACCCGAGACCGATCAGGCCAGCAGCGAGGAGGGTCCGCATCATCAGCACCACGATCAAACTCCGGCGGGCAACCTGAAGACCCGGAGGGACGCGCCCGGGGGCATCCTGCCCCAATCCCACGTTCCTGTCCGTGTCCGTTCGGTCGCGGGAGCGCGACATTCGTCGCTGTCCTGTGGGAAAGCGGCCGCGACGCGCGGCCTCGAGACGTCGACGGCCGGACATCGGCCCGGCCCTGCGACGCGTTCCGGGGGGCTCAGCCCTTGGCGCGGACCACTACCGAACGCTCCTGGAGCGCCGGTTCGCAGGTGGAATAGAAGCCGTTCAGCACGGTCGGCCGCGAGTTGCACTCGTAGCCGAGCGTCGGCTCGGGTGCCGGAACCGGGTCGCGGGCGACGATCGGCTTCGGCGCGCAGGCGCCCGCGGAGGCGCTCAGCACCAGGGCGACGGCAAGGGGCAGGCGACGAAGGGTCAGGCGACGCATACGATCCTCGGGCCTCGGCGAACGCACCGCGCGCAGACAGGAAACGCGGCGCGGCATCGCTGGGACCCTGCGGAGCGCGCCGCGCCGTGACAAGCGCATCGGTGCGTTTCGGCAAGCTTTGCGGCCGGCTGTCTCCCGGCCGCAACATTCAGGCCCTGTATCCGGGCCCAAGATCCAGACGAGGGAGCCTCAGCCGGCCTTCGACAGGGACGCCTCGGGCATCGGCACCACGTTGTGCAGCGTCTTGTCCGAGGTCTCGAAGAAGCGCCGGACGTTGCGCGCCGCCTGCCGGATGCGCTGCTCGTTCTCCACAAGCGCGATGCGGACGTAGTTGTCGCCGTGCTCGCCGAAGCCGATGCCGGGGGCCACCGCCACGTCGGACTTCTCGAGGAGGAGCTTCGAGAATTCGAGGCTGCCCAGCGCCTGGTACTTCTCGGGGATCGGCACCCAGGCGAACATCGAGGCCGACGGGGTCGGGATCTTCCAGCCGGTCTTGCCGAAGGACTCGACCAGCGCGTCGCGGCGCTTCTTGTAGATCCCGCGCATCTCGACGATGCAGTCCTCCGGCCCGTTCAGGGCGGCGGTGGCGGCGACCTGGATCGGCGTGAAGGCGCCGTAATCGAGGTAGGACTTCACGCGGGTGAGCGCGGCGAGCAGGCGCTCGTTGCCCACCGCGAAGCCCATGCGCCAGCCGGCCATGGAGAACGTCTTCGACAGGGACGAGAACTCCACCGTGCAGTCGATGGCGCCCGGGATCTCCAGCACGGAGGGCGGCGGATCACCGTCGAAGTAGACCTCCGCATAGGCGAGGTCCGACAGGATGATGATCTCGTGGCGCTTCGCGAAGGCGACGAGGTCCCGGTAGAAGTCGAGGCTCGCCACGTAGGCGGTGGGGTTCGAGGGATAGCAGACCACGATCGCCACCGGCTTCGGGATCGAGTGCTGCATCGCCTTCTCCACCGCGGGGAAGAAGGCTGGCGTCGGCTCGGCCGGCACCGAGCGGATGACGCCGCCGGCCATGAGGAAGCCGAAGGCGTGGATCGGGTAGCTCGGGTTCGGCACCAGCACCACGTCGCCCGGCGCCGTGATCGCCTGCGCCATGTTGGCGAAGCCCTCCTTCGAACCCAGCGTCGCCACCACCTGGGTGTCGGGGTTCAGGCTCACGCCGAAGCGGCGCTTGTAATAGTTCGCCTGGGCGCGGCGCAGGCCGGCGATGCCCTTCGAGGCGGAGTAGCGGTCGGTACGCGGACGGCCGGCGGTTTCCACCAGCTTGGCGATGACGTGCTTCGGGGCGTCGAGGTCCGGGTTGCCCATGCCGAGGTCGATGATGTCGGCGCCGTTGGCGCGGGCCTGGGCCTTGATCCGGTTCACCTGCTCGAACACGTAGGGGGGCAGGCGCTTGATGCGGTGGAAGTCGGTCATGGCCTTCACGATGTCCGAGAAAACGAGCGAGAGATACGAATGGGGGCGCGGGGCGGCGAGCGTCACCCGGCGCGAAGCTGTCATCATCCCGAGATGGCGGCGTGGTCTTCTCCGGATGTCCCTCGGGTGGAATCCGGACGTCTTTTGACGGCCTCGCCTGGCGCAGGGCCGTCGCAGAATCCGCACGCTCACTTCCCGTCTAGCAGTTTTGTGCCCCGACGCCGAACGATATCTGGGGGGCCTACGGCTTGGCGGCCTGGGCCGCGCCCTCGGCGGACCGGCCGCGCGCTTCGTTGCGCCCGCGCGCCGCGACGAGCTCCGCCTCCAGGGCCTTGGTGCCCTCGGGCGTCTTGGCCCGGATCGGCCGGGCCGGGGCGGAGACGCCCACCGGCATGAAGTCATCGCCGCCGCGGCGGGACTGGGCCACGAAGTCCGGCGCCTTGGCGGGCGGCCCGGCCTCGCCGGTGCCGTAGGCGATCCGCATGGGATTCAGGTCGCCGGAACATCCCGCGAGCAGGAGGGCCACGGCGAGGACCGCGACAAACTGAGAGTTGTGAAGCCCGGACATGGGAGAAGTCGGCCGTTTTGGAGGCGTGCGCTCTGGCGGAACTCCGCGATGGCGCGTTAATTTGTCGGAAACGAGGCCCCCTCGACCGTGCGGCAGGCGTCGTGCGGCCAAAGGTTCGGCCACACTCGGGGAGAGATGCACGCGTGACGACCGAACGGACGACACCGCTGCCCGACATCGAGGCCCTGTCCCGCAACGCGAGCCTGCTGGTCGAGGAATTCGGCCGTGCCGCGTCGCGCTACATGAAGCCCGTGGGCACGCCGGACGCCCTGCCGGTCGAGGTGGTCGAGCCGCCCGAGGAGGTCAAGGACGTGGTCCGCACCCTCGGCAGCGTCGCCGAGACCTGGCTCGCCGACCCGAAGAAGACCGTCGAGGCACAGACGAAGCTGAGCGAGGCCTTCATCACCCTCTGGGGCTCGACCTGGCAGCGCCTGCAGGGCGAGAGCGCTCCGCCAGTGGCCGAGCCCGAGCCGAAGGACAACCGCTTCGCCCATGCGGAATGGTCCACCAACCCGATCTTCGACTTCATCAAGCAGAGCTACCTCATCACCTCCCGCTGGGCCGAGGGCCTCGTGGACGAGGCCGAGGGCATCGACGAGCACACCCGGCACAAGGCGCAGTTCTACCTGCGCCAGATCACCGGGGCGCTGTCGCCCTCGAACTTCGTGATGACCAACCCGGAGCTGATCCGGCACACCCTCCAAGAGAACGGCGCCAACCTGGTGCGCGGCATGAAGATGCTCGCCGAGGACATCGAGGCCGGCAAGGGGCAGCTCCGGGTGCGCCAGACCGATCCGGCGGCGGGTTTCGAGGTCGGCGTCAACGTCGCGGTGACGCCGGGCGAGGTCGTCTTTCGCAACGACCTGATGGAGCTGATCCAGTACGCGCCGACCACGGAGACGGTGCTCAAGCGGCCGTTCCTGATCGTGCCGCCCTGGATCAACAAGTTCTACATCCTCGACTTGAACCCCTCGAAGAGCCTGATCGCCTGGATGGTCGGCCAGGGCCTGACGGTGTTCTGCATCTCCTGGGTCAACCCGGATGCGCGCCACGCCGACAAGGATTTCGAGAGCTACATGCGGGAGGGCATCGAGACCGCGATCGATGCCATCGGGGTCGCCACCGGCGAGAACGAGGTCGCGGCGGCGGGCTACTGCGTCGGCGGCACCCTCCTGGCCGTGACCCTGGCGATGCAGGCCGCCACCGGCAACAAGCGCATCAAGAGCGCCACCTTCCTTACCACGCAGGTGGACTTCACCCATGCGGGCGACCTGAAGGTGTTCGCCGACGAGGATCAGATCCGCCTGATCGAGTCGCGGATGCAGAAGCGCGGCTACCTCGAAGGCACCGGCATGGCGACCGCCTTCAACATGCTGCGCCCCAACGACCTGATCTGGTCCTACGTGGTCAACAACTACGTCAAGGGCCAGACGCCGATGCCCTTCGACCTGCTGTACTGGAACGCCGATTCCACCCGGATGCCGGCGGCCAACCACTCGTTCTACCTCCGCAACTGCTACCTGAACAACACGCTCGCGCAGGGCAAGATGATCCTCGGCAACGTCCGGCTCGACCTGAAGAAGGTGAAGATCCCGATCTTCAACCTCGCCACCAAGGAGGACCACATCGCGCCCGCCCTGTCGGTGTTCGAGGGCTCCGCGAAGTTCGGCGGACCGGTCGACTACGTGCTCGCCGGCTCGGGCCATATCGCCGGGGTGGTGAACCCGCCGGCCAAGCCGAAATACGGCTTCTGGACCGGAGGGCCGGCCAAGGGCCGGTTCGAGGACTGGATGGCGGCGGCCACCGAGACCAAGGGCTCCTGGTGGCCCTACTGGTTCGCGTGGCTGGAGCACCAGGCCCCCGCCCGCGTCCCGGCACGGGTGCCGGGCGAAGGCGGCCTCGCTTCGCTGGGCCCGGCGCCCGGCACCTACGTGCGCATGAAGGCGTGAGCGTCGCCGCGACGGGGTCCGATTGGACGATCCGCCTGGAGGCGGAGCTCGACCCGGGGATGCGGACCGCGATCCTGGCGCCCCTCGTCGCCTATAACGAGGCGCAGGTGCCGGGCGGCGACTGGGGCCTCCTCGCCCTCACGGTGCGGGATGCGGACGGCGCCATCGTCGGCGGCCTCTGGGGCCGGCACGGCTACGGCATGCTCTTCGTGGAGTTGCTGGCCCTGGGGCCGGCGCGCGGGCAGGGCCTGGGACGGCGCCTGATGCGGCAGGCCGAGGCCGAGGCGCGCCGGCGCGGCCTGTCCGGGATCTGGCTCGACACCTGGACGTTCCAGGCCCCCGGCTTCTACGCGCGCCTCGGCTTCACCGAGTGCGGGCGGATCACCGATTATCCGCCCGGCCATGACCGGATCTTCTTTGTGAAGCGCTTCGACGACGGCGGGACCGCAGCGGTTCCGCCGCCCTGAATACCCGGCGCCCTCAGAACTTGCGCACCAGCGGGGCCGGCGCGGCGGCGACGGGCTCCCCGAAGACGTAGCGGAAGCCCACCGAGACGATGTCGGCGCTGCTGTCGGCCACGCCCGCGAAGACGACGTTCTGGACGTTGTAGTCGCGGCCGGGGCCGGCCAGGATCCGCCCCTTGTCCACGAAGAAGTGCGAGTAGGCGACGTTGAGGGTCAGCTTCTCGCTCCAGCGGTAGCTTCCGCCGACCGACACGTTCACCCGGTCGCCGTCGGGCAGGCGCACCGACCGGTTCGAGAAGTCGATGGGGGAGGATTCGTAGGCGACGCCGGCCCGGACCGTCAGGGCCGGGGACCAGTCGTACTCGCCGCCGATGGAGTAGGTGTAGCCGTCCTTGTAGTTCAGGGTCAGCGGCGGGGCCGCGGCGCGGGCGCCGGCCGAGACGATGTTGACCAGCCCGAGGCGGCTCCAGTTGTCCCACTCGAAGCCGAGATTGACGCGGGCCACCGGGGTGATCGCCTGGGTGAGGCCGACACTGAGCTTCTCGGGGGTGTTCAGCTTGGCCTTGATGTCGCCGCCCAGCGCCGCCAGGGCCCCGGGCAGGATGAGCTGGCCGCCGATGTCGTGATGGACCGACGAGCGGTAGCCGACGCCGATCGCGGTGCCCTCGAAGGGCGTGATCAGGGCGCCCGCAGTGAACCCGACGCCCCAGGAGTCGCCCTTCAGGCCGGAGCTCGGCAGGGCCGCCGGGTTGAAGACCGGGGACGGGATGAAGGCCTGGCGCAGGACGAGCTTGAAGTACTCGATGTTCGGGCCGGCGGCGACGGAGAGCCACTCGTTGACCTTGAAGCCGATGACCGGGTTGAAGGCCAGGGAGAAGATGCGGCTCGACCGGCCGTAGAGCTCGCCCGACCAGGTCTGCCGCGGCTTGGTCACGAGGCCGAAGGGCGCGCCGGAGGTGATGCCGACCCAGAGGCGGTCGTTGATCTGGTAGGAGGTCGCCCCGGCCGGAACGATCGCGCCCTGGCCGAGCTCGCCGCTGTCGCCCAGGCGGCCGAAGGCCGGGTTCGTACCCACGTCGGGCGTGATCTTCGCCGACAGGTTGATGAAGGACAGGTTCTGCTCGGTGACCCAACCCGGCCGCATGGTCACGGTGGCGGGGTTCCAGAACATCGAGGAGACGCCGCCGGATCCCGAGGCAGCGCCCGCGAAGGCGAGGCCCTGGGCCTCGGTGCTCTGCTCGCGGATGCCGAAGGCGCCGGCCGAGGCGCCGGCCACGCCGGCGCAGAGGATGGCCGTGGAAACTCCCGATCGCGCGAGGCCGCGCAGAGAACGGCGCCGAATCGTGCCCATCATGACGTCAGACCCATCCCTATTGTTGGTGCTCGCTTGTCCTGTCCCGTTCGGGACGGCCTCGCACCTTGGGAGCGACAATGACGCGAGTGGCGCGACTTCGCAAATCACGAATTGAAAAGTAAAACTGTCGGATAGTTCGAAAGCAATACTGTAATTGGCGCGATATTGCAGGCCTGGCCGCGCTCTGGCGAGCATGCCGGCAGAATGGTTCACATCTAAACTCTCGTCGACGTGAGTAAGCCGCGCGGGCGAAAAAATGCGCCCGGCGCATCTCCGGACGGGGGTGTGACCTTTCGGCGACAGGCCGGTCATGGGCCCGGCGTCCCGGCACGATCGGCCGGTGAGACGGCAGGCCATCCGTCGCCGATTGCCCCTTGCCGCCCATCCCGCTCCGATCGATGTCAGGCAGGGGACAGCCATGCGGAGGCACGAGCGATGAAACTGGTACGCCACGGCGCGAGCGGAGACGAGAAGCCGGGTCTCATCGATGCGCAGGGTGTCCTGCGCGACCTCTCGGCCCATGTGCGCGACATCGCCGGGCCTGCCCTGTCCCGCGAGACCCTGGAGCGTCTGCGCCGGCTCGATCCGGCGAGCCTGCCGGCCCTGCCGGCGGACACCCGCCTCGGCCCCTGCGTCGGCGGCACCCGCAACTTCGTCGCCATCGGGCTGAACTTCAGCGACCATGCCGCCGAGATCGGCGCCGACATTCCGCCGGAGCCGATCCTCTTCAACAAGGCGCCCTCGTGCCTCGCCGGGGCGAACGACCGGGTCATCCTGCCCAAGGGTTCGGCCAAGACCGACTGGGAGGTGGAACTCGCTTTGGTGATCGGCGCGCGCGCCTCCTACGTGCACGCCAACGAGGCCCTGTCCTACGTGGCGGGCGCCTGCATCTGCAACGACGTGTCCGAGCGCGCGTACCAGATGGAGCGCGGGGGCACCTGGACGAAGGGCAAGGGCTGCCCGACCTTCGGACCCCTCGGTCCCTGGCTCGTCACCCTCGACGAGATTCCCGACCTGAAGAATCTCGGCATGTGGCTCGACGTCAACGGCACCCGGATGCAGACGGGTTCGACGGCCACGATGATCTTCGACGCGGCGCAACTCGTCGCCTATGTCTCGCATTTCATGATGCTGGAGCCCGGGGACATCATCACCACGGGCACGCCCCCCGGCGTCGGAATGGCGCGCAAGCCGCCCCGCTTCCTGCGCAGCGGCGACGTGATGACCCTCGGCATCGCCGGGCTCGGCGAGCAGCGCCAGGAGATCATCGCCTTCGACGACTGGACCGCCAAGGTCGCGGCGGGCGAACCGACGCATTGAGGGCGTGCGGCCGGCTTGATTTTCCGGCCGAGATTCGCCTCATGGGGGCTATGACCGACACCCTGGCCCCCCTCGCCGCCCGCGCGGCTCCCGCCTCAGCCGCGATCCGTCACGACTGGACCGTGGCCGAGATTCAGGCGATCCACGACCTCCCGCTCCTCGACCTGGTGTTCCGAGCGGCGGAGGTCCATCGCGCCCACAACGATCCGGCCGACATCCAGCGAGCC
Organism: Methylobacterium sp. Leaf94; assembly: GCF_001426045.1. NCBI lineage: Bacteria > Pseudomonadati > Pseudomonadota > Alphaproteobacteria > Hyphomicrobiales > Methylobacteriaceae > Methylobacterium > Methylobacterium sp. Leaf94. Next base: position 146,740 of record NZ_LMRM01000001.1, on the reverse strand, counting down.
AGCCTGCTGTCGATCAAGACCGGCGGCTGCCCCGAGGATTGCGCCTACTGCCCGCAATCCGCCCACCACAAGGGCACCGGCATGGCCCGCGAGCGCCTGATGCCGGTCGATGCCGTGCTGCGGGAGGCGGCCGAGGCCAAGGCGGCGGGCGCCCACCGCTTCTGCATGGGGGCGGCCTGGCGCCAGCCCAAGGACGGGCCGGAATTCGACGCCGTACTGGCGATGGTGCGCGGCGTGCGCGGCCTCGGCATGGAGGCCTGCGTCACCCTCGGCATGCTCTCGCCTGCGCAGGCCGAGCGCCTCGCGGAGGCCGGGCTGACCTCCTACAACCACAACCTCGACACCGGCCCCGACTTCTACGGCGACATCATCTCGACCCGCACCTACGAGGACCGCCTCACCACGCTTCAGAACGTGCGCGATGCCGGCATCGGCGTCTGCTGCGGCGGCATCGTCGGCATGGGCGAGGGGGTGAAGGACCGGGCGAGCATGCTCCAGGTGCTGGCCAACCACGCGCCGCACCCCGAGAGCGTGCCGATCAACGCGCTCGTGGCGGTGGAGGGCACGCCCCTGGAGGACCGCCCCGCCGTCGACCCCCTCGACCTCGTGCGGATGTGCGCCACCGCCCGCATCGTGATGCCCCGCGCCCGCGTGCGCCTCAGCGCCGGCCGCAAGGGCCTCACCCGCGAGGCGCAGATCCTCTGCTTCCTCGCCGGGGCCAACTCGATCTTCTACGGCGAGCGGCTGCTGACCACGGCGAACAACGAGACCGATTCGGATGCCGAGCTCCTGCGCGACATCGGCATCACCGTACCGGGCCTGACCCTGGCGGCGGCAGCGGAGTAGCGCCCGCCCGTTCGGTCCGCCATCCGGCGACGTCGGCTCAGGCGACGGCGGCGTCCGGGATGGTGATGCGGAAGCAGGTGCCGATCGCGGTGTCGTCGAGGCTGAGGCGCCCCCCGTTCAGCTCGATCAGCTCCGACGCGATGGCGAGGCCGAGGCCGGTGCCGCCGGAGCGCGACGAGCCCTTGAACGGGGAGAACAGGTGCTCGCGGGCCCGGGGCGGCAGGCCGGGGCCGTTGTCGGCCACGAGGATCGTCGTCTCGCCGGCGCCGGGCTGGCCCTGGCGGCGGGCCCGGATGGTGATCTCGGGGTTCTCCTGGGACGGCGCCTCGTAGCCGGCTCCCTGCGGGCTCAGGGCCTGCACGGCGTTCCGGACGATGTTGGCGAGCGCGCGCGAGAACTGATCCGGGTCGACGAAGATCCGGAGCTCGGTCGGACAGAGTTCGCGGATGACGATCTTCGAATCGCGCCCGCGCCCGGCCAGGTCCGCCTGCTCGGCGACGATCTGGGCGATGGGGACGAGGCGGCGGTTCGGGTTGCGCTCCGTCGCCCGCCCGTAGGCCAGAGTTTCCTCGCAGAACCGGATCGCCCGATCCAGCGTCGCGACGAGGCGGGGGGCCACCCGCTGGGCGACGGGATCGGCGACGCCGTCGAGGCGGTCGCTGAGGAGTTGCGCCGTCGTCAGCAGGTTGCGCAGTTCGTGGTTGATCTTGCTCACCGACAAGCCGAGGCCGGCCAGCCGCCGCTTCTCGCGCAGCTCGCTCGCGAGCGCCGTCTCCATGCGGGCGAGCGCGATCTCGGCATGGCCGATCTCGTCCGTGCGCCGCGAGGGCACGATCACGCCGTCGATCGCTTCCGGATCGTCGGCGAACCCCGTGATGTTCTGGACGAGGCGCCGGACCGGCCGCACGATCACCCGCTGCAGGACGAGGAAGATCAGGCCCGCGACGGTCGCCGCGAGGGCCAGGGAGGACAGAGCCAGCCGGATCGAGAAATCCGCCACGGCCTCCCGCAGGGGGTGGGGATCCATCAGGATCTCCACGAGGTCGAAGCCGTCGCGGCCGTGCCCGATCACGCGGATCGGATCGCCCGATTCGGTCAGGAGCGTCCGGGCGACGCCGTTGATCGACCGGATCCAATGCTCCGACCGCAGGTCGATGGTGTCCGAGACCGTGTCCGGGACGGGTTCGTTGGCGAGGAGCCGGCGGGTCCCGTTGCCGCGCACCGCGATGGCGCGCGCGCCCGCACCCGCGAGCAGGCGCTGGGACAGCCCTTCCGAGACCTGCTGGTCGGGGGCCGCGTCGAGGACGAGGGCGGCCACCTGGGCGGCGGCGATCCGGTCCGACAGCCACATCCGGCGGTAATTCGCCACCGTCGGGACGTAGATCAACACCTCGATCAGCGCCACGAACGCCACGGTGAGCAGGAAGAGCCGACCGGACAGGCCGAGATGCCGGCCGAGACCACGGGCGGCCACGGGGTTCGTGGCGGTCGCCTCCTGCTGAATTTCGACGCGCGACGTCACACCCATCTCGGTACTTGGCGTTTCCGGTGTCCTAACGGCGCGGCGGGTGACGGCGTGAACCCGATCTGGAGCGTGATCCAGTGGCGTTTTCAGGGCGACGGCTCGGAGCGCGATTGCCCACCAACGCTCCGCACCGCATTAGGCTGCGTCCGGAGATACAACTTTTTAGATCAGGTGTCTGGCCAAATTCGATCAGGATTCTAGCCGGCGCCGCGCCTGGAGGCGACGTCGTAGGAATACCGAGATCAGGGCCAGGGCGGCCAGGGCGCCCAGGCCGAGCACCATCTTGGGGGTGATGAGCGCGCGCAAAGTCAGGGCGTTCTCGCAATCGAGGCCGTCGGCGGCGAGGCATGCCGCCTTGGCGGTCTCGTGCGCCAGCACCACGTCCTCGATCGCCGCGCCGGTGGCGGCGTACACGAAGGCCCCCGGCAGGAGGCCGACCAGGGTCGCCAGCACGAAGGTGCTGCGCCGCACCCCGAAGGCGGCCGGGGCGAGGTTGGTCATCCAGAACGGAAAGATCGGCAGCAGGCGCAGGAAGGCGATGTAGCCGAAGGCGTCCTCGCGAAAGCCCGCCGCGAGGCCCGCCAGGCGGGGACCGGCCCGACGCAGGAGCAGGTCGGAGGCAGCCCCGCGCCCGATGGTGAAGACGATGGCGGCCCCCGTGGTGGCCGAGGCGACGGCGACGAGGGCGCCGGGCACGATCCCGAACAGGAATCCGCACAGCATCGTCAGGAAGAGCGAGGCCGGCACCGACACCACCACGGCCCCGACATAGACGAGGTAGGCGACCACCATCGCGCGGAAGCGATCCTCGGCCACCCAGGCGTTGAGCCAGGCCCGGGAGGCGAGCAGCCGGTCAAGGCTGAGGAGATGCGAGGCGCCGGAGGCCAGCACGGCCAGGGAGGCGCAGACGAGGAGCAGCAGCGGTCCCCAGCGGAAGAGGCGCTTCAGCCGGCTCGGCGCTCCGGCGGGTCCGGCGGGCGGAGGCGTCGGCGCGCTCACCCGCGCTTGCGCATCCGCAGGATCTTGAAGAACCCGCCCGGGAAGGTCGGCGCGACGCCGATGAACTCGACCCCATGGGCACGGGCCCAGGCCTCGATCCGGCTCGCCTTGAAGTCGGAGGACCAGCCGATCTTCGTACAGAGCGGCGCCACGATCTCCTCGACTTTGGCCACGGGCCCGGTGTCCTGGCCGAAATGATTGGCCAGCACGATCTCGCCGCCCGGCCGGATCACGCGGAGGAACTCGGAGAGGGCGGCCTCGGGATCCGGCACCAGGGTGATGAGGAACTGCGCCACCACGGCGTCGAAGCTCGCATCGGCGTAGCCGAGGCGGCAGACGTCCATCACCTGGAGGCCGCGCACGTGGCGCAGGCCGCGGCGCAGAATCTTGGCGCGCGCGCGCTTCAGCATGTCCTCGGAGAGGTCGACGCCGCAGACGAAGCTCGTCGGGGGGTAGTAGCCCAGCGACAGGCCGGTGCCGACGCCGGCCTCGAGGATGCGCGGGCCGCAGGCGACGGCGGCGTTCACCGCGTCGCGGGCGGCCGGCTCCGTCAGCTTGTCGTAGACCACGTCGTAGACCGGCGCCCAGCGCGCATAGGCCTTGCGCATCAGGGCGGTGCTCGGACCGGCCTCCCGCGGCTCGCTCAGCATGTCGATCTCGTCGTCCTGTTGGGGGATGGGGTTCGTTCGGGCCGTGATCCGGTCAGGCCGCTTCGGCCGCGCCGGTCGCCAACGCGTCGATGCGCCGGATGGTGCCACCGCCGAGGACCCGGGCGCGCGGGCCGTCATCGGCGTAGAGCACGCAGGCCTGTCCGGGCGAGACGCCGTCCTCCGGGGTGGCGAGGACGATCTCGGCGCCGTCGCCCGACGCATCGCGGCTCAGGAGGGCCGGTCGCGGCTCCCGGGTCGAGCGCACGCGCACCGCCACCGGCAGGTTCTCCACCGGCCCCGCGTCGCCGAGCCAGTTCAGGTCGGTGATGCGGATGCGGCTGGTGGCGAGCGCCGCGCGCGGCCCGACCACGACCCGGGCGGTGTCGGGCTCGAGGCGGATGACGTAGAGGGGCTCGCCCACCGCGAGGCGCAGGCCCCGGCGCTGGCCGACGGTGTAGTGGATGATGCCCTCGTGCTGCCCGAGCACCCGGCCGCCGAGATCGACGATCTCACCGGCCCGGGCCGCGTCCGGCCGCAGCCGCGCGATCACGTCGGCGTAGCGCCCCTGGGGCACGAAGCAGATGTCCTGGCTGTCGGCCTTCTCGGCCACGGCGAGGCCGAGGTCGCGGGCGAGGCGCCGGGTCTCGTCCTTCGGAAGCTCGCCCAGGGGGAAGCGCAGGAAGTCGAGCTGTTCCGCCGTGGTGGCATAGAGGAAGTAGCTCTGGTCCCGGGCCGGATCGAGGGCGCGGTAGAGCCCGCGTCCGCCGGAGGCCTCGGGCCGGCTCGCCACGTAGTGCCCGGTGGCGAGGCAATCGGCCTCCAGGTCCCGGGCGGTGCGCAGCAGGTCGCGGAACTTGATCGAGCGGTTGCACTCGACGCAGGGGATCGGCGTCTCGCCGGCGAGGTAGCTCTCGGCGAAGCGGTCGATCACCGATTCCCGGAAGCGGTCCTCGTAATCGAGGACGTAATGGGGAATGCCGAGGGTCTCGGCCACCCGGCGCGCGTCGTGGATGTCCTGGCCGGCGCAGCAGGCCCCCTTGCGATGGGTGGCGGCGCCGTGATCGTAGAGCTGGAGCGTGATGCCGACGACGTCGTAGCCCTGCCGCTTCAGGAGCCCGGCCACGACGGAGGAATCGACGCCGCCCGACATGGCGACGACGACGCGCGTCTCGTGGGGAGCCTTGGGAAGATCGAGGGAATTCATCGCGCCAGACTGTGCCGGGAGGGACCGGTCCGGCCCCGCGCGTGAGTCTATAGCCATCCTCGGGCGCGAGTTCCAGGGAGGCCGATGCGCCGGGTGTGTCCCCGCGCATGGCGGCGGCGGTCGGGCCAAAGCTGCCGGGCGCCCGGCAGGATTTGCCCCCTTGCACCGGCGCGGGACGGGGTCTCAGAGAAAAAGATTTTTCTGTACAGTGGCTTGCGTTCCGCGCGCGCTGGCCCGCACCTTGCGGAGGGATGCGGCGGAGAGGATTGTCGCCCATGGCCGTCTCATCGATCGATTGGAACGCACTATCCCGGCGCACGGCTTCGCCGGGCGCGGTTCCGTCGCGGGGATCGGCCGCCACCACCTTCCGGCTCGACCCGCCCGCGCCCGACCCTCGTCCGCGGGCCGCGGAGGCCCATGCCCGGGACGACCGTGCGGCGGCCGATGCCCGCAGCGACCGGATCGCCTCCCAACGGGCCAACGACGCGGCAGCGAACCGCGAGGCGGCGCAGGCCCGCGACACCGCGAAGGCCGCAGCCGAGGCGCGTCAGGTCGAAGCGCGCGCGCTCAAGGCGGACGGGGCCAAGGCGGACGGGGCCAAGGCGGAGGGGGCGAAGGCGGACGGGGCCAAGGCGGGCAGCAACAGGACGGGCGCGGCCGGCGCCGAGGCCCGCGGCGGACCCGTCCCCGCCCGTCCCGGAGCATCGGACGCGGCGCGGGGCCCGCGCGACGCGACGAACGCATCACCCGGGGCGAGCGCGCGCCAGGACACGACCGCGCCGGCCGAGAGCGACGCAGCCACCGGCGCCACGACGGCCGGGGAAGCCGCCTCCGCCGACCCGCCGGAGAAGACCGAGGCCACCGCGCAAACCGGGACCGCGACGCCGATCCTGCTCCTGCCGACTGCCCCACCGCCCACCGCCCTGGCTTCCGCCGCGCAGGGCGCCGCTGCGGCCGGGCCCGGCGGCGCGGTTCCCGCCGACGCGTCCGGGACCGCTGCGCCGGTCGTGGCCGTGGGCACGAACCACGACGGGAGCGCGGCCCGGGGGCTGCCCGGCCTGCAGGTCCAGGCGCCCGCCGGCCGTGGCGACGGGTCCGAGAGCGGTGAGCCGGGCAACGGCAAGCCGCAGGGCGATCTCGCCGCCGCCCTCGCCCCGGCCTCGGACGCCGCCGCACGCACCGACCTGACGCCCGCCGCCCCGGCGGCGCCCGCGCCGGCGCACGCGAAGGCAGCGGAGGCGGCCGCCCCCGGCGCGCCGGGCGCGCCCGCACCGGCGCCGGTGCCCCTCGGCGCCGTGCCGATGACGATCGGCCTGCGCTCCCTCGCGGGCAGCAACCAGTTCGAGATCCGCCTCGATCCGAAGGATCTCGGCCGCATCGACGTCAACCTCGACATCGACAAGGAGACCGGCGCGGTCCAGGCGCGTCTGGTCGTCGACCGCCCCGAGACCCTGGCGCTGCTGCAGCGCGACGCCGGCAACCTGCAGCAGGCCCTGGCCCAGGCCGGCCTGAATCCCGGCGACGGCAGCATCAACCTCTCGCTCCGCGGAGACGGTCCGTCTGACGACCGACAGAGCGGCGCCGGTTCCGATGGGCAGCGGTCCGAGACGGGCCGGAGCGCCCGTGCCGACACACCCGATCCGACTTCCCTCGCCGCCGTTCCGATGCGCCGTTACGGCGCCCTCCTCGGCATCGACATCCGCATCTGAGGAACCCGATCATGGCTTCAGGCATCACCGGCGCTTCGAGTACCACCGCGTCGAGCGGAACGACCAAGACCTCGCAGCAGGAGCTCGCCGGGAATTTCACCCAGTTTCTGACGCTGCTGACCACGCAGCTGAAGAACCAGAATCCCCTCGACCCGATGGACACCAACCAGTTCACCCAGCAACTGGTGCAGTATGCCGGCGTGGAGCAGCAGCTGAAGTCCAACGACCGCCTGGACTCGATCCTGAGCAATGCGAAGTCGTCGAGCGCCGCCTCGGCCACGGGCTTCATCGGCCAGACGATCACGGCGGACGGCAAATCCACGGCCCTCAAGGACGGCGCCGCGAGCTGGACCCTGACGCCGGCGCGGGCGGCCAAGCAGGCGACGATGACGATCAGCGACGCCAAGGGCAACGTGGTGGCGACGCAGACCAAGGCCCTCACCGCGGGCGAACAGGCCTTCACCTGGGACGGCCGCTCGTCCAGCGGCTTCACCGCGCCCAACGGGACCTACGCGATCAAGGTCGATGCCGTGGACGCCACGGGGGCGAAGGTCACGGTCGACACCAAGGTGAGCGGGACCGTCGACAGCGTCGATCTCAGCGGCTCGGAGCCGGTGCTGATGGTCGGCAAATCACGGGTTCCGGTCTCCACCGTTCAGGACATCGGCGCCGGGTTGTCCACATGACGAACAGGGCGAATCCAATGCGAACGATCCGCTTCAAGATATCTTAAGTGGGCACAAGTAGCTTCCAATCTCGACAGGTCAGTCGAGTTGTAGAGCGTATCATGACCGAACCAAGCCGCCCGAGAGTTAAGTACGTCATCGGGCCTGATGGAAGTCCGTTAACCATCGCGGACCTTCCGCCGACCACGACCCGGCGATGGGTGATCCGTCGCAAGGCCGAAGTGGTCGCCGCCGTCAGAGGCGGATTGCTCAGCCTCGAAGAGGCCTGCCAGCGCTACACCCTCACCACCGAGGAGTTCCTGAGCTGGCAGTTCTCCATCGATCAGCACGGTCTGGCCGGCCTGCGCACCACGCGCATCCAGCACTACCGCCACTGAGCCGGGCGATGGCCGGGGTCTCCGTCGGACCCCGTCGCCGCCCCTCCCGAACCCGGAAGCCGCGTCCCCTCACCCGGGCGCGGCTTTCGCGTTTTGCGGTCTTCCCGGGTGGCGCCGACACCCCTTCGTTCAGGATCGTTAACTCGACGCTAACCACGACCCAGGCAAATTTTGCCGAGCGGGTGCCGGCAGTCCGGCGCCGCGTCTCGGGTGGGTGCGTCGCGTCGTGAAACCGGTCCTCGACCTCGTGACCAAGTTGGGCCCGGCGCGCCTGGCCGCCATGGCCGCCGTCACGATGACGCTGATCGGCTTCTTCGCCTTCGTGATCCTGCGTGTCTCGAAGCCCGACATGGGCGTGCTCTTCGCCGACCTGTCGATGTCGGATTCCTCTGCCGTGATCCGTGACCTCGACGCGCGCGGCATCAAGTACGAGACCAAGGGCGACGCGGGCCAGACCATCCTCGCCCCCCGGGCCGACCTGCCCCGCCTGCGCATGGACCTCGCCGGCAAGGGCCTGCCGAGCGCCGCCGGCGTCGGCTACGAGATCTTCGACAAGGGCGACGCCTTCTCGTCCACCAACTTCGTCCAGAACGTGAACCACCTGCGCGCCCTGGAGGGCGAGCTGTCCCGCTCCATCCGCGCCATCGGGCGGGTCCAGGCGGCGCGCGTCCACCTCGTGATCCCCGAGCGACGGCTGTTCGAGCGCGACCGGGAGATGCCGAGCGCCGCCATCGTGCTCAAGCTGATGGGCGACCTCGACCCCTCCCAGGTGCGCGCCATCCGCCACCTCGCGGCCTCCGCCGTCGAGGGCCTGAAGCCGGAACGGGTCTCCATCGTCGACGAGCGCGGGCGCCTGCTCGCGGACGGCGCCCGCGGGGCCGAGGCCGAGACCGGCGCCGGCATGGAGGAGAAGCAGGTCGGCATCGAGCGCCGCCTGCGCGCGCAGATCGAGGAGATCGTCGCCGGCATCGTCGGCGCCGGGCGCGCCCGCATCCAGGTCAGCGCCGAGCTCGACCTGAACCGCATCGAGAGCCGGTCCGAGAGCTTCGACCCCGAGAGCCGGGTGGTGCGCTCGACCCAGACCCGCACCGAGAATTCGCTGACGGGCGGTGCCGAGGGCGCGGTCAGCGTCGGCAACGAACTCCCGGGCGCCAATCAGCCCGGCCAGACGCCGACCCAGAAGGATTCCACGAACAAGAACGAGGAGACCACGAATTACGAGATCTCCCGGGTGACCAAGACCGAGGTCGCCGAAGGCGGCCGGATCAAGCGCCTCTCCGTGGCGGTGGTGGTGGACGGCGCCTACGTGCCCGGCCCGGACGGCAAGCCCGTCTACCAGGCCCGCCCGGCCGCCGAGGTCGACCGCATCGCCGCCCTGGTGCGCTCGGCCATCGGCTTCGACAAGGCGCGCGGCGATCAGGTCGAGGTGGTGAACCTCCGCTTCGCCGAGACGCCGGTCCCGGCCGAATTCGCCGAGCCGTCCCTGGTCCAGTCGCTGCTCTCTCCCTCCAAGGAGGAGATCATGCGGATCGTCGAACTCGGCGTGCTGACGATGCTGACCCTGATCGTCCTGATGGCGGTGGTGCGCCCGCTCCTGAAGAAGGTGCTGGCCTCGGAGCCGATCCAGATCGCCCTGGTCTCGGGTGCCGGAGCGGCCGGAGCGGTGGCGGGCGGCGAGGCGCTGATGGTGGCGCCCGACAACCCGACCGCCCGCCTCGTGGATTTCGCGCAGCTCAACGGCAAGGTCCAGGCCGAGACCGTCCAGCGCGTGGTCGACATGGTCCGTGCCAGCCCGAGCGAGACCGTGGAAGTGCTCCGCAACTGGATTCACGAGAGCTGATGCGCGTCCTGTCCCCCCTCCCCACCGTGAGGCGTTGAGACCATGTCCTCGGGATTGAACCTCCAGGCGGAACTCGCCAAGGGCGGCAACGGCGCCTTCGGCGCCATGACCGGGGCCCAGCGCGCCGCCGCGCTCCTGCTCCTCCTCGGGGAGAGCGAGGGCGCGCCGATCTGGCAGATGCTCGACGAGGACGAGGTGAAGCTCGTCTCGCACGCCATGGTGCAGCTGGGCTCCCTCGAGGCCGAGACGGTCGAGAAGCTCATCGTCGACTTCGTGTCCCGCCTGTCCTCCGGCGGCGGCATCACCTCGAACTTCGAGCGGACGGAATCCCTGCTCCTCAAGATCTTCCCGTCCGAGCAGGTCTCCTCGATCATGGCGGAGATCAAGGGCGCCTCGGGCAAGCGCGTCTGGGCGAGCCTGACCCAGATCGATCCCGAGATCCTCGCCTCCTTCCTGCGCAACGAGTACCCGCAGACCGTCGCGGTGGTGCTCTCCAAGGTGCGCTCGGACTACGCGGCCCGGGTGCTCACCATCCTCCCCGAGGACTTCGCCATCGACGTCCTGAACCGGATGCTGCGGATGGAGACCGTGCAGAAGGAGGCCCTGCGCCACATCGAGGAGACCCTGCGGGTCGAGTTCGTGTCGACCATCGCGCAGACCACGCGGCGCGACGCCCACGAGCTGATGGCCGACGTCTTCAACGCCTTCGACCGGCAGACGGAAGGCCGCTTCCTCACCGCCCTCGACCAGGCCAATCGCGGCTCGGCCAAGAAGATCCGCCAGCTGATGTTCACCTTCGAGGATCTGCTGAAGCTCGATGCCGGCAGCGTCCAGACCCTCCTGCGCAAGGTCGACAACGAGACCCTGTGCCGGGCCCTGAAGGGCGCCGACGACCGGGTGCGCAACTTCTTCCTGAAGAACATGTCCACCCGCGCGGCCAAGAACATCACCGACGAGATGGGCTCCCTCGGCCCGATCCGCCTGAAGGACGTCGACGAGGCGCAGGCCAAGATGACCGAGCTGGCCAAGGAACTCGCCGAGAAGGGCGAGATCATGATCGCCAAGTCGAGCGGCGAGGAGGAGCTGGTCTATTGAACGCGCGCCGCTTCCTCTTCGACACCGACTTCCGGCCCCGGCCCGACAACCCGGTCGCCGCCAAGGAGGCGGCCGCCCTGGCGGAGACCGTGGCGCGCGCCGAGGCCGAGGGCTACGCGCGCGGCCTGCGCGAGGGCCAGGCCCTGGCCGAGCAGCAGATCCAGGCGCGCCTGTCCGACGCCCTCACCCGGGTGGGCCTCGCGGCGGCGGGCCTGATCGGGCAATCGGAGGCCCGGGACCGGGCGCGCGAGGACGAGGCCCTCGACTTCGCCATCCTGCTCGCCCGCAAGATCGCCGGCGAGGCCCTGGACGCGCAGCCCCTGGCGGCGATCGGCGACGCGGCCCGCGCCGCGCTCCAGCACCTGCGCGGCGTCCCCCACCTCGTCGTCCGGGTGCACGAGAGCCTGGTCGACGACTCCGAGGCCCTGGTGAAGCGGCTCGCCCGCGAGCGCGGCTTCGAGGGCCGCCTCGTGGTCCTCGGCGAGCCCGATCTCGCGCCGGGCGATGCCCGCATGGAATGGGCCGATGGCGGCGTCGTCCGGGACCGGGCCCAGATCGAAGCCGCGGTGCTCTCCGCCCTCGGACTTCCAGCCTGAACCGCCCGCCCGACCCGAACTCAGCCCGAGAAACCTCCGCATGTCCGACGATTTCAGCCTGCCCCAGCTCAACGGCTTGGATGCCTCCTTCGACGGCCTCGGCACCGAGTCGATCCGCGAGACGCCCACCACGCCCAAGAGCGCCGCCGACCTGGAGCAGGTCTTCGACGTGCCGGTGGTGGTCTCGGCGGTGCTCGGCTCCTCGCGCATGCCGATCGGCGACCTGCTCCGGCTTCAGCCCGGCGCCGTGCTCGAGCTCGACCGCAAGGTCGGCGAGGCCATCGACATCTTCGTGAACAACCGCCTCGTGGCGCGCGGCGAGGTGGTGCTCGTCGAGGATCGCCTCGGCGTCACGATGACCGAGATCATCAAGAGCGACCACTGACCCCCCCCTCGCCTTCCCGGCTGCCGCGCCCCCCGCGCGAAGCCGACCCTGACGGAGACCCTGAGCCATGCGGCTTCTCATCATCGGACGGCTCAACGGCGAGCTGATCACCGCCTCCAAGATCGCCATGAACCGGGGCGCGGCCGTCACCAATGCCGAGAGCCTCGCCCAGGGCCTCGCGGTGCTGCGGGCCAAGGGCGCCGACCTCATCATGATCGACGTGGCCCTGGCGATCCGCGATCTGGTCACGGCCCTGGCCGAGGAGCGCATCCGCACCCCCGTCATCGCCTGCGGCGTCGCCACGGACGCCAAGGCGGCGGTGGCCGCGATCCAGGCCGGCGCGCGGGAATACATCCCCCTGCCCCCCGATCCCGAGCTGATCGCGGCGGTGCTGCAGGCGGTCTCCGAGGACGGGCGCGCCTTCGTCTGGCGCGACGCCTCCATGGAGAAGGTAGTCAAGCTCGCCGAGCAGGTGGCCCGCTCTGAGGCGTCCGTGCTCATCACCGGCGAGAGCGGCACGGGCAAGGAGGTCCTGGCGCGCCATCTCCACGGCAAGTCGAACCGGGCCAACCGGCCCTTCGTCTCGGTGAACTGTGCGGCGATTCCCGAGGCGCTGCTGGAATCCGAGCTGTTCGGCCACGAGAAGGGCGCCTTCACGGGCGCCGTGGCGCGCCGCATCGGCCGCTTCGAGGAGGCCCATGGCGGCACGCTCCTCCTCGACGAGATCTCCGAGATGGACGTGCGGCTGCAGTCGAAGCTCCTGCGCGCCCTTCAGGAGCGGGTGATCGACCGGGTCGGCGGGACCGCGCCGGTCAAGGTCGACATCCGCGTGCTCGCCACCTCCAACCGCAACCTGGTGGAGGAGGTCCGCAAGGGCACCTTCCGCGAGGATCTCTACTACCGGCTGAACGTCGTGCACCTGCGCCTGCCGCCCCTGCGCGAGCGCCCCGCCGACATCCTCGAACTGGCGGCGCATTTCGCCCGGAAGTACGCCGAGGTGAACGGCGTACCGGTGCGGCCCCTCAGCGCCGAGGCCCAGGGCCTGATGCGCGCCAATCCCTGGCGCGGCAACGTCCGCGAACTCGAGAACACCCTGCACCGCGCGGTGCTCCTGGCCGCGGGCCCCGAGATCGGACCCGACGCGATCCTGACCCCGGAGGGCGACAGCATCGCACCGGTCTCGGCCGGGCCGGCCGAGCGCGCCGCCCGGGTGGCGGAGGCCGCCACGCGCGGCCTCGTGGGGCAGACGGTGGCGCAGGTCGAGTGCGACCTCATCCTCGACACCCTGGACCATTGCCTCGGCAACCGGACGCATGCCGCCAGGATCCTCGGCATCTCGATCCGCACCCTGCGCAACAAGCTCAACGAGTACGTCGAGGCCGGCCTGTCGGTGGCCGAGCCCGGCAGCGTCCGGGCCGTGGCCGCCTATGGCTGATCGCGGGAGCTGAAAAGCCCGGGTCGCCCCGACGGGCGGACCTCAGCGGCCGTTGTTGGCGCGCTCGGCGGCCATCTGGGCCTCGTGGGCGCGCTCGAGCTTCTCCATCGAATGGAACCGGGCGATGTCGGCTTCGACGTCGCGGATCGTCTCCTCGACGAGATGCTGCTGCAGCGCGCTGCGCGGATCGTTCGCCTCCAGGCCGTCGCGCGCCTGCAAGCGCTCGACCGCCTGCTTGACGACGCTGTAGACCGCTTCCCGCTCCGTGCGGGACATGGCGGGATTGACCGCGCGGGCGATGAGATCGGTGAATTCGGACATGCGTGCTGGCGGGAACGACCGGGGCGTGGGACGGGCTGGAGTCCGTCGGGTTCATCCTGGACCCGGCAAACGCTCGATGTCTTTTCTGTCGTTTGTCTTCTCGGGATAGCGGGTTTCCGCCGATCCCTGACAAACTCTAGAGGCGCTGGTCGTTGACGCCCGCGAGGATGAGGGCGATCGAGCTCCAGACTACCAGGCACCCGAAGAAGACGACCATGATGCTGTAGCCGCGCTGCGGGAAGATCGAATCGTCGGGCAGGGCCGGTTCGACGAACGTTGCCAGGTAGATCTGCTGCTTGTTGGCAGCGATGCGGGCCCGGTCCACCATCAGGTTCGCGGATTCGTTGAGCTTGGTGGCGATGACGCGCTCGACCTGCAGGCCCTCGTATTCGAGGAGCGCGCGGGTCATGTTGTTCGCGGCGTTCGAGCCCGACAGGCCGTCGCTCGTGAGCTGGTCGGTCAGCTTCTGGATCTGCTGATCGAGGGCCGCGACGGTGGACGCCAGGTTCTGGATGCTGCGGGACTTCTCGTCGAGATTGGAGCCGCGCAGGACCGCGAGGTCGGACTCGGCCTTGAGCCGGTCCTTCCGCAACGTGCCGATCGTCGTCAGGGTGGACTCGGCGGCCTTGGCCGGATCGATGATGCCCCAGCGATTCCGGAAGACCTGGAGCGCCATGTGGGCGTTGCGCAGGCGCTCCTGCGCCTTCGTCGCCTCGGCCTCCGCATGCTTGACCATGTCGGCCTGGGCTCGGCGGGAGATGTCGTTGATGAGCGCCTCGCTTCGCGCCACGACCCCGCGATTGATCGCCAGGGCATCCTCCGGCGTGAAGGCGCGCACGCTCAGCGTGATGATGCCGGAGAGCACCTCGATCCGCGTCCCGACATGCTTGTTCCAGTACTTGACCAGTTCCTCCATGGACTGATCGACCCGGTAGCGCGTCCAGAAATCCGCTTCCGGCCGCGAGAACATCTGCGAGATGTGGAGGCTCTCTTCCATCTTGGCGACGATCGCGCGGCTCTCGACGAAGTCCCGGATGATGAAGCTGTCCTGGCTGTTGTGCTTCATGATCAGGTCGGAGAACTGCCCGCCCGAGCTTTCTTCCATCGGTTCGACATTGCCGCGCACGGCGAATTGCGACACGGCCACGTACTGATCGGCCGCGAAGGCGTAGAAATAGATCCCCGCCAGGACCGTCGGCAGCAGGACGAAGACGCCGAACTGGCGCAAAAGACTGCCGACCAGATTCTTCGGCTTGCTCGGCGGCGGCCGCAGGCCCGGGAGCTGGCGCCAGTCCAGCCGCTCCTGCGCCCGGCGCAGGAGGGCCGGGACGCGGCTCCGCGAAACGGGATCGACCGTTTCGGCGTTGCGGCGCAGATCCGGCAGGGAACGCAGGGCGATATCGATCACCCCCCGCACGCGGTCGGTCTGCTTGACCTCGTCGGCCTTCATGATTTCCGGTTCCCGAGGCTCGGCGCGATCAGGGCTGATGGCGGACGCAGCATCATGGGCGGCGAGTCTGCCCGAGCCTGATGACGATGCATATGGTCACGCCTGGGGAGCCCTCTCGCCGTCCTCGTGTTGAACCCGACGAATCCTTCATTTTTCGGCCCTTTTTAAGGCGCGTCGCCCTGGTGGCGGGGCCTGGGTGCGGGGGGGTCGGCGCATCGGGCTTTCGGCGCATGGGGCCGCAGGGGACATCGGGGACGGCATGGATGACACGGACAGGGAGGCGGCCCGCCCGGCGCGGATCCGCATGGCGCGGGCCGGGTTCACGGAACTCGTGCTGGTCTGCAGCAAGTGCGTCAAGCGCCAGGGCTTGAAGAAGGGCTCGGTGCGGCGGCAGCTCAAGAGCGAACTCAAGCGGCGCCTCACGGCGCGCAAGCCGCGCGTGGTCGAGGTCGGGTGCCTTGGCCCCTGTCCCAAGCGTGCCCTCGCGGTGATCACGGCGGACAGCCTCGCCAAGCAGCGCATCCACCTGCTTGACCCGCAGGCCACGCCGGCCCAATCCGTGGAGGCGCTGTTCCCCGATTTCGGCCCCAAAGGCCGCCTAGACCTGCCGGACGCTGCGGAATCGCCGCACCGCTAGGGCGGAGCCGCGCGCCGGAACGGGAAGCCGGGATCGTCGTCCCGGCGCGACGGATGCGGGAGCGGGGAATCCTTGAAACGGACGATTCGGGACGGGTCCGATGCCTGACGAGCCGCGCTTCGCGACGACCCGGGTCGCCGAACGTCCAGCGGGCGAGCGGACCGGGTTTGGTCGTCTCGGGCGCCTCGTGCTGCGCCGGCTTCCCCTGGTCGGAACCCTCCTGGGCCTCGGCCTCGCTGTCTGGCTCATCGCCACCAACGATCTGGCCGCCGTCACCGACGCCTTCGGCCGGGTCGGCGCCGGCGGCCTCGCGGCCATCGTGCTGGTGCGGCTGTCGGTGATCCTTCTGTGCGGCCTCGCCTGGGGCTGCGTCATCCAGGGGCTCGCGGGGCTGGGTCAGGCCCGCACCGGAGCCTTTGTCCTGCTGCGCCTCGTCCGTGAGGGCATCAACGTGCTGCTTCCGGTGGCCTCCGTCGGCGGCGACGTGGTGGGCGGCCGCCTGCTGACCTTCTGGGGAACCACCGGAACCCTGGCGGCCGCCTCGATCCTCGTGGACATGCTGTTCCAGGCTGGGACCCAGGCCGTCTTCGCCCTGGCGGGGGTGGGCCTCCTGCTTCAGGTCGGCGGCGAGGCGGCGCAGGCGCTGGCCACCTGGGTCCTGCGCGCCCTGGCGGTCACCGCCCTGCTGCTGGGGGCTTTCCTGGCCGTCCAGCGCAGCGCCGCGGCGCGCGCGATCGGGCGCAGGGCCGTCGACGGCGTGCGCCGCGTCTTTCGGGGTGACCCCGTCGCTCCGTCGCCGTCGGGCGGCAGCGTCTACGACGCCCTCGATGCCGTCTGGGCACCGGGTCGGCGCGGACGGCTCGCGGCGTCCGTCCTGCTGCACCTCGCCGCCTGGGGACTGGGCGCCCTGGAGATCTGGATCGCGCTCACCTGCATCGGCGTCGATTCGGTGAGCTTTACCGAGGTCGTTGTGATCGAGGCCCTGAGCCAGGCCATCAAGTCGGCGGCCTTCCCGGTGCCGAGCGGCCTCGGCGTCCAGGAGGGCGGCTTCGTCCTGCTCGGCAGCCTGTTCGGCATCGATGCGGGCACCGCCCTCGCCCTGTCGCTGATCAAGCGCGTGCCCGACGTCGTCCTCGGCCTTCCGGCCCTGCTGCTCTGGCAGGCCCTGGAAGCCCGGCGCGCGCTGATCCTGCCCCCGGCGGCCTGACGCCCGCGCCATGGCTCCCGCTTCGCACGGATCTTCGGCCCCCGGCGGCCTGGCCGCCACGCTGCTGCCCGTCGCGGCCCTCCTGGGCAGCATCGTCTCCCTCAGCGTCGGCACCTCCTACGCCAAGCAGCTGTTCCCGATCCTGAGCGCGGAGGGCACGACCGCGCTGCGGGTCGGCCTCTCGGCGCTGATGCTCGTCGCGATCTGGCGGCCCTGGCGCCTGCGTCCCGGCCGCGCCGACCGGCGGGCCCTGCTGCGCTACGGGGCCGTGCTGGGCGCCATGAATCTGCTGTTCTACCTGTCCCTGCGCACGATCCCCCTCGGCCTCGCCATCGCGATCGAATTCTCCGGGCCCCTGGCGCTCGCCCTCGCGGTCTCCCGCCGGGGGATCGATTTCGCCTGGATCGGCTGCGCGATCCTCGGCCTGTCGCTGCTGCTGCCCCTCGGCGACCTGTCCACCGGGCTCGATCCCGTCGGCGTCGCCTGCGCGCTCGGCGCCGCCCTGTGCTGGGCGCTCTACATCGTCTTCGGCCAGCGCGTCGGTCATCTGCACGGCGGACGGACGGTGGCCATTGGCATGTCGGTGGCGGCCCTGGTGGTGCTGCCGTTCGGCATCGCGAAGGCGGGGACGCTGCTCCTGCAGCCGGCCATGCTCGGAATCGGCTTGGCGGTGGCGGCCCTGTCGAGCGCCCTGCCCTACACGCTGGAGATGGTCGCCCTGAAGCGGTTATCGAAGCAGAGCTTCGGCGTCCTGCTCAGCCTCGAGCCGGCCGTGGGCTCGCTGGCCGGACTCGCGATCCTCGGCGAGCACCTCACCCCCACCGAGTGGCTGGCCATCGCCTGCATCGTGGTGGCCTCGGTGGGCAACACGGTGACGAGCCATCGCGGCCGGGTGGCCGCCGCGGCCGCACTGACGCCGGTCTGACGGTCGCGCGACGGCTCCGGCTCAGCGGTCCAGGGCGGCGACGATCGCCTCCAGGGCGGTCTTCAGCCCCTCCTCCACCGTCGGGTGATAGAACGGCCGGTCGAGAAGAGCCTCGGCGGTCAGCCCGTCCGCGATGGCAAGGGCGAGGAACTGGGCGAGGTGCTCGCAGGCCGGTCCAAGCATCTCGGCCCCCCGGAGGGTGCCGCTGCGGTCGGCGTGGAGGTGCAGCGCCCCGGCATTCTCGGCCATGATCCGGGCCCGGCCCTGGTCGCCGAAATCGACGCTGCCGCGGACGAGGGTCGCGTCCGCGGGATCGTAGGGCGCGCCGACGCTCGCCGCCTGCGGCTCGGTGAACACCATGGCGAGGTTGATCCAGCGCCGGGGCGCTTCGACGGCGTGGCGGCCGGAGGCGACGAGACGGGCCGCGTTGGTGCCGGCGATCCGGCCCTGGCGGGCGGCCTCGTGCAGCACCGGCCGATCGGCGTTGGCGTCGCCCACGAGGAAGACCGGGCCGCCGGCGCAGAGCAGGCTGCGGGCGTCGAACGCCGGCATCCCGTGTTCGTCGAGGGAGAGGCCGGCGGCCTCCAACCCGAGATGCCGGACGTTGGGGGGCCGCCCGGCCGCCGCCAGGACCCGCGCGAAGGTGCCGCTCCCGGTCGCCCCGGCCGCGTCGGTCCAGGTCAGGCGCACGCCCTCGGGAGTGCGGTCGCCCTCCGTGACCCTGCAGCCGAGGCGCAGCGTCATCTCGGCCCCGAAGAGCCGGCGGGCCGTCTCGGCGAGGTTGTCGTCGCGCAGGGAGGCGAGGTGCGTGCCGGGGTCGAACAGGGTCACGGCGACGCCGAGGCGGGCCATGGCCTGCGCCAGCTCGAGGCCGACGGCGCCGCCGCCGAGCACCGCCAGGGACTCGGGCAGGTCGGGGATCTCGAACACCGTGTCGCTGGTGAGGAGCCGGTCGCCGAGGTCGCGCAGGGGCTCGGGGACGGCCGGGCTGGAGCCGGTGGCGACGATCGCGGCGCGGAAGCGCAAGGCGGTGTGGTCGTCCACCGCCAGGGTGTCGGGCCCGGTGAAGCGGGCGCGGCCGGCGATGCGGATTTCGGCGGGCAGTTCGTCGACGCCCGCGCGGACGCCGGCCACGAAGCGGTCGCGCTCGCGCCGGACGCGCGCCATCACGCGGGGGCCATCCACCCGAACGGAGCCGGCATCGATGCCGAAGACGTCGGCGTGGCGGGCCGCATGGGCAGCGTTGGCGGCGGTGATCAGCAGCTTCGAGGGCATGCAGCCCACGCGGGCGCAGGTGGTGCCGCCCGGCCCGGCCTCGATCAGGACGGCGTCGGCGCCGCGATCGCGGGCGGCGCGGAGAGCGGCGAGACCGGCGGTGCCGGCGCCGATCACGGCGATGTCACAGGATCTCTCGCGCATCGCGACGGCTCTCGGGTTCGCGCCTCTCGACCCCGACCGTCGGAATCGCGGGCCAACCCCCGTGCCTCGATGAACGTTCCTGTCTGCGGCAACCCGCCCGTCAGTCGGGCTCGGCGAGCAGGCCCTCGACAAAGCTGGTCAGGCCGGTGCGGCGGGCGCGCTTCAGGCGCTCGGCGATGAGGATGCCCTCCAGGGAGCGGAAGGCGTCGTCGAGGTCGTCGTTGACGATGACGTAGTCGTACTCGGTCCAGCGCTGGATCTCCATCCGGGCGTTGGCGAGGCGCTTCTCGATGGTGTCCGGCGAATCCTCGGCCCGGCGCTCCAGGCGGTGGCGCAGCTCGGCCAGCGAGGGCGGCAGGATGAACACCGTGACGACGTCGTCGGCGAGCTTGGCGCGCACCTGCCGGGTGCCCTGGTAGTCGATGTCGAAGATCATGTCCCGGCCGGCGCCCAGCACCTTCTCCACCGGGCGGCGCGGGGTGCCGTAGAAATTGCCGTGCACCTCGGCCCATTCGAGCAGGTTGTCGGCGCTGCGCAGGGCGTCGAAGGCCTCGCGGTCGATGAAGGTGTAGTGCTTGCCGTCGATCTCGGACGGGCGGCGCTGCCGGGTCGTCACCGAGATCGAGAGGTCGAGGCCCCATTTCGGGTCGGCGGCGACGGCCCGGGTCAGGGTCGTCTTGCCCGCGCCCGAGGGGGAGGACAGGATGAGGATGAACCCGCGCCGCGCGATCACCCCGGCCTCCATCGTCAAAGCGTCCCGCATCGCTGAAAAAACCTACTCGACGTTCTGAACCTGCTCCCGGAATTGCTCCACCACGGCCTTCAAGTCGAGTCCGATCCGCGACAGCGCGATGTCATTCGCCTTGGCGCACAGGGTATTGGCCTCGCGCCCGAGCTCCTGGGCCAGGAAGTCGAGCTTGCGCCCGATGGCGCCCCCGGCGGCCAGGAGCTCGGCCGCGCTGGCGAAGTGGGCCTGGAGGCGGTCGAGCTCTTCGCGGACGTCGGCCTTGGCGGCGAGCAGCACGGCCTCCTGGTGCAGGCGGTCGGGATCGAGGTGGCCCGCCTCCAGCAGCGTCGCGACGGTGGCGGCGAGGCGCGCCCTCACGGCCTCGGGCTTGCGGGCCGGGCAGGCCTCGGCGGCGGCGGTGAGCCGGGCCATCGCGGCGAGCTGGCCCTCGATGACCCCGCGCAGGGCCCGCCCCTCGGCCCGGCGCGCCTCCACGAGGTCGGCGACGAGGCGAACGACGCCCTCGGCGAGGTCGCGGGCCAGGGCCTCCGCGTCGGCCCCCGGCTCCTCGTCGGCCTCGACGACGCCCCGGATGCCGAGCAGCCCGTCGAGGGTGGCGGGCGCCACGCCCTCGGGCCGGGGCACCCGCGCGATGGCGGCGGCGAGCTGGCCGAGCAGCGCCTCGTTGATCCGGACGCGGGGCGCCGCCTCCGGCCGGGTGAGGGTGAGGGAGAGCTGGCACTGGCCCCGCGCCAGGGTCTTCTGCAGGGCGGTGCGGGCGACCTCGCCCACGGCGTCGTAGCCGTTGGGAACGCGCAGGCGCACGTCGAGCCCCCGCCCGTTCACGCTGCGGACCTCCCAGGCCCACTGGACCGGCCCGGTGGAGCCGGCGGCGCGGGCGAAGCCCGTCATGCTGGAGAGGATCATGGCTGTCTTCGCGTTCGTCCCGGCCCCTGTGGGGAGAGGCTGGGGGTGGTCGGGGGACCATGCCGGTTGCGGAGGCGGGTCGGTTGCAGGAAATGATACGGGCTCCGCTTGATTCAAGCGGGGTCCGTATCGCTCAGCCCGCGCGGCGCTTGAGCGAAGCCGAACTCCGCCATCCCGAAGGGATCAAACGGAGTTCGTATGACACCCCGTCATTCCGGGGCGCCGCAGGCGAGCCCGGACCCGCAGGGGCGCGCCGGAGGCGTGCAATCCAGAGCCGCCGACGGCGCAAGGCCTTGCCCCACCTGTGTGTCTGGATCCCGGGCTCCGCTGCGCGGCCCCGGGATGACGGGGTGGATCACCCGGTTGCGTGGGCGGACGCTACGGCTGCTTGAGCACCGGCACGGTCTTGGGCGAGTTCAGGTCGAAGGTCTTGTTGCGCAGGGGGTCGAGGCGCGTGCCCTCGGAGGCGTCGAAGGCCTTCGCGCGGTTGCCGGCGCCGTCGGGGCTGGCGGCCATGTTGGTGCCGTCGGGGGCGTAGGCCGAGGCGGTGCCGGGGACGGTGGGCGCACCCGGCGGATCGGCCTTGTCGACCACCGCGTCCGGCGTCGGCGTCTGGCGGGCGCGCTCGACTTGGCGCCAGCGGGCGACGTTGCGGGAATGGCCTTCCAGGGTCTCGGCGAAGGCGTGGCCCCCGGTGCCGTCGGCCACGAAGAACAGGTCCTTGGTGCGCGAGGGGTTGGCCACGGCCTCCAGGGCGGCGCGGCCCGGATTGGCGATGGGGCCCGGGGGGAGGCCCTCGATCACGTAGGTGTTGTAGGGCGTGGCGCGCTCGATCTCGGCCCGCTGGATGCCGCGCCCGAGGGTGCCGCGCCCGCCCACCAGCCCGTACACGATGGTGGGGTCCGACTGCAGCTTCATGCGCTTGTTCAGGCGATTGACGAACACCCCGGCGACGCGGGGCCGCTCGTCGGCCCGGCCGGTCTCCTTCTCCACGATGGAGGCCAGCGTCACCATCTCGGCCGGCGTCTTCACCGGGATCTCGGCCGAGCGGCGCAGCCAGATCTGGTTCAGGACCTCGCGCTGCTTGGCGCGCATCAGGTTGACGATCTGCTGCCGGGTGGCGCCGCGCTCGAACTTGTAGGTGTCGGGCAGGAGCGAGCCCTCGGGCGGGATCTCGTTGACGTCGCCGGTGAGCACGTCGTTGTCGTTGAGGCGCATCACGATCTGCTCGGAGGTCAGCCCCTCCGGGAAGGTGATGGCGTGCTGCACCTGCCGGCCGGAGGACAGGGTCTCGATGGCCTCCCCGATGCTCGCATGGGCCTTGAAGGTGTACTCGCCGGCCTTGAGGGCTTTGCCCGAGAAGCGGGCGGCCCACTCGAACAGGGCGGTGTGGGTGATGACGCCCTCGCGGCTGAGCGCCTCGGCGATCTCGGTGGTGCCGCTGCGGGGCGGGATGACCACGACCTTGTCGGCGGGCAGCGGACCCGGCTCCTTGGTCTGGCGCTCGAACAGGGTCACGCCGATCATCACCGCGATGGCCAGCACCACGGAGGCGGTGAGCAGGCCGGAGATGCGGGCCAGCAGCCCGCCGCGCTCACGGACCGGACGGTCGGGCGGCGGCGGCGCGGCGGTGGGCTTGATCGCCTCGCTGGGGCTGCGGGGCGAGAGCCGGTTGGGCAGGGCCGGCTCGTCGGAGGGCACCGGCGTCTGCGCCGGATCTGGGCGTTTGCGGAAGAACATGGACATCCTGTTCGGGCCTCAGGTCCCCGCCCCGGCCGCCGCCGGATTTTTTAGGGGAGACCATGCGCCCGAGTCGAGGGGGGCGCACGGGACGAACAGTTTTGCGTGCGAACTTGGTGGGTTTTGTGGCGAAGGGGGGATGGGCCGAACCGGCAAGACGGCTGAGCCTTGGCGATTCTTCCGGTCGGCGGAGCGCGGGGCGGCGACCGGTTTTTGCCGAGAGGAAGTTCGGCGCTCGACACATATTGACTGAGAAGGCATGCACAATCGATCGATGCTATCGATAGCCTTCAATTATGCCCTATGCTAAAGTCTATGCCCTTGGCAGATTGCATGTTTTTCACATGAGATGCGGAAATATCATTGCCGGATTTTTGCTGTCTCCGTTCTTTATTGTGTTTACCCTCTCGATCACCGGATTGACGCCTCGCCATCCGGCCAACGACGGAATTTTCAGTATCATACTTATTTTAAGCGCTTATACGTTCTTTGGTAGTTTTCTGTATTTGATTTTCAAAAATTCTGCCTATCTCAATAATACGGCTATTGTTCGCATTATACATCGGCACATTGGCGTGATCCGAATATGCTTATTGATCCTCCTTGCCTTTGTGACCGCTGTGGTCGTCCTTGTGCCGAAGAAGCGCATCGCGCCGGTTCGGGACATACGCGTCAGCTCTGTTTCCTCACGCCTGTAGAGGTCGGTGATGATCCTCCGAGACTTGGGTTCAATGGACGAGGTGCCATTCTCTGCAGATGACGTTCTTGAGGGGTGCCTTTCCGGCGATTGCGGTGGCGCACATCAAATTCGGTTTTCGGTCGAGGGACGCAACGATTGTTTGCGCTTCTATAAGGCTGAGGCAGGAACAGAGAAACGATCGCCTTTGGTCTTTCTGGAAGGCGATGTGGTTCATTTGGCATCGCCCTACGGAGAACCTCCGCTCTGGCGCGTGGCAGAGTTCTACCAAAAGCTGACGCCGAACCTGATGCAAGGTGAGGTGAGCTTCTACGCGGCCTCCGCAGGTCGGACCTTGATCAATTTGGCGCGGCCGGGAATATTTGGCTCTACAGGTCATCACTTGGAGCGTCGAAGGCCACGTGAAGTCGCCTTGGTGGACGCTGCGCTTGATGCGTTGAAGGGCCGGTCCGGTTGGAAATTCTTCGATCTGGCCGGTTTCTCCGGGGGGCGGCCATCTGGTTGGAGCGCTTCTCGCACGGCGAGACGACATTGGTTGCGCCATTATCGCGTCGGGTAATGTTGCGGTTCGTCAGCGCGGAATGGCGCTTAGATTGACGATGGACGTGACCGGGTATGCCGACTTCGTCGATCCCATTGATTATGCGAGTGAAATTGCTCGTCGCCAACCAAAACGCGTCATCATGCTCACCGATCCAATGGATCGGATCGTCGAAGCGCGCTTCCAGAATGAGTTTAAAGCGGCATTGAATGACGCGGGCGTCAATGTGGAGCAAAGAAAGATCGCGGCTGCCGATACAGATCGGCATAATCTGCGACATGCAGCTATAATAGCAGGTCTAGCGTGTCGTATCGACGAGTAACGGGTTGGATTTCAATCCACCCGGCGCATCACCAAGCTCGCATTCGTCCCACCGAACCCGAACGAATTCGACAGCACCGTATCCACCCGCTTGCGCTTGGCCTCGTGCGGCACGAGGTCGATCGCGGTCTCGACGGAGGGGGTGTCGAGGTTGAGGGTCGGGGGCAGGATGCCGTCGCGGATGGCCAGGATCGAGAAGATCGCTTCCACGGAGCCGGCGGCGCCGAGCAGGTGGCCGATGGAGGACTTGGTGGAGGACATCGAGGCCTGGGCCGCGTGGTCGCCGAGCAGGCGCTCCACGGCCTTCAGCTCCAGCTCGTCGCCCATGGGCGTCGAGGTGCCGTGGGCGTTGATGTAGTCGAGGTCCGAGGCCTGGATGCCGGCGCGCTTCACAGCGGCGCTCATGCAGCGGAAGGCGCCGTCGCCGTCCGGGGCCGGCGAGGTGATGTGGTAGGCGTCGCCCGTGAGGCCGTAGCCGATCACCTCGGCGTAGATCTTGGCGCCGCGGGCCTTGGCGTGCTCGTACTCCTCGAGCACGACGACGCCGGCGCCCTCGCCCATGACGAAGCCGTCGCGGTCGCGGTCGTAGGGGCGCGAGGCCTTGGTGGGCGCGTCGTTGAAGCCGGTGGAGAGGGCGCGGCAGGCGGCGAAGCCGGCGAGCGCGAGGCGGTTCACCGGCGATTCGGCGCCGCCCGCCACCATGACGTCGGCATCGCCGAACTGGATCAGCCGGGCCGCGTCGCCGATGGCGTGGGCGCCGGTGGAGCAGGCCGTCACCACCGCGTGGTTCGGGCCCTTCAGGCCGTGCGCGATCGAGATCTGGCCCGAAGCCAGATTGATGATGCGGCCGGGAATGAAGAAGGGGGAGATCCGGCGCGGGCCCTTGTCGTGCAGGGTCACCGAGGCGTCGTAGATGCCGCCGATGCCGCCGATGCCGGAGCCGACCATGACGCCGGTGGCGCACTGGTCTTCGTAGGAGGTCGGGTGCCAGTCGGCGTCGTTCAGGGCCTCGCCGGCGGCCGCCATCGCGTAGACGATGAACGGATCGACCTTGCGCTGCTCCTTCACCTCCATGAAGGCGTCGGGATTGAAGCTGCCGTCGCTGCCGTCGCCGAAGGGCACGGAACAGGCGATGCGGCAGGCGAGATCGTCGACGGGGAACGCCGTCACGACCTTGGCCGCCGATTCGCCGGCGATCAACCGGCTCCAGGTGGCTTCGACCCCGCTGGCCAGCGGCGTCACCATCCCCAAGCCCGTCACCACTACCCGACGCATCGCGCTATCCCGAACCGGTCCTGTCATCACAACGAATGGCGCGCGGGGTCCGTTTCAGGGGACCCCGCGGACGCACGACCCGTGACGTTTAAGCGGAGTTCTTCTCGAGGAACTTCACCGCATCGCCGACCGTCTGGATGGTCTCGGCGGCGTCGTCGGGGATCTCGACGTTGAACTCTTCCTCGAACGCCATCACGAGCTCGACGGTGTCGAGGCTGTCGGCGCCGAGATCATCGATGAAGTTCGCGCCCTCGACCACCTTCTCCGGCTCCACGCCGAGGTGCTCGACAACGATCTTCTTCACGCGCTCAGCGATATCGCTCATCGGTCTTGGTCCTTAGCTCTTCAAGGTCGTGATGGTGCAAGGATCTTGTGGGTGAAGAGACTTGCTGGTGGAAGGTCGGTGAAGGTGCCGTGGCCGCCGTCCCGTCCCGGGACGACCTGTTCGGATGGAGCGGCCGGTGTGTTCGATCGCGCGTTTCGGGCAAGTCACCGGACTTGTCCAGTCAGTGACCCACGTTTTTCAAACCTCCGCAACACGCTGAATCGGCACCCCCCTCGCACGGCAGCCGGGGTGTTAACACAGGGTTCCGACGCTGGCGAGAGGCTGTTCACAACCCGTTCATCGGTGTGGCCTTTTCGAGCCAATCGCCTGTTTTTTGGTCTGTGCGCCGCAGCGAAACCGGGGGTCAGAACCCCTCAATACATGGCCATGCCGCCGTTCACGTGCAGGGTCTGGCCGGTGACGTAGGCGGCCTCGTCGGAGGCGAGGTAGATCGCGGCGGCGGCGATGTCGGCGCCGGTGCCCAGCCGCCCCATGGGGACGCGGCCGAGGATGCCCTCGCGCTGCTTCTCGTTCAGCGCGTCGGTCATCGGCGAGGTGATGAAGCCCGGCGCGATGCAGTTGACCGTGAGGTTGCGGGTGGCGACCTCGGCCGCCAGGGCCTTGGTCATGCCCACCAGGCCCGCCTTGGCGGCGGCGTAGTTGACCTGGCCCGGATTGCCGGTGGCGCCCACCACCGAGCCGATGTTCACGATGCGGCCGTGGCGGCGCTTCATCATGCCCTTCACGGCCGCCCGCGACAGCCGGAACGCCGCCGAGAGGTTGACGGCGATCACCGCGTCCCACTCGTCGTCCTTCATGCGCAGCACGAGGTTGTCGCGGGTGATGCCGGCGTTGTTGACCAGGATGTCGAGGCCGCCCAGCGCCGCCTCCGCCGCCGGCACCAGGGCCTCCACCGAGGCCTTGTCGGAGAGGTCGCCCGGCACGACGTGGATTCGCTCACCCCCGAGCTCGGCCGCGAAGGCCTCCAGGGCCGCCTGGCGCGTGCCCGAGATGGCGAGGGTCGCGCCCTGCGCGTACAGCCCCCGGGCGATGGCGCCGCCGAGGCCGCCGGTGGCGCCGGTGACGAGGGCCTTGCGGCCGGTCAGGTCGAACATGGGCTTTCCTCGAGGTTCAGCCGAAGGCAGGGAACGCGGCGATGTCGTCGGGGGTGCCGACCGCGCTCGCCGACGCGCCGGCGGCGATCCGCTTGACGAGTCCGGTGAGCACCTTGCCGGTGCCGATCTCGGTGAACTGGTCGACCCCAGCGGCCGCCATGGCGGCGACGCAGTCGCGCCAGCGCACGGTTCCGGTGACCTGGGCGACCAGGGCCTCGCGAATCGCGGCGGGATCGGTGAGGGGCGCGGCCAGCACGTTGGCGTAGACCGGCACCACGGGGCTGTGCATCGCGACCTCGACAAGTGCTCTCTGCATACGAGCGGCGGCCGGCGCCATCAGCGAGCAGTGAAACGGGGCCGAGACGTTGAGCAGGACCGCGCGCTTGATCCCCCGCCCCGGGGCCAGGGCCACGGCCCGCTCGACCGCGTCCTTGTCGCCGGAAAGCACCACCTGGCCACCGCCGTTGTCGTTGGCCACCTCGCAGACCGCGCCCTCGGCGGCCTCCGCGGCGATCGCCTGCGCGGTCTCGGCATCGGCCCCGATCAAGGCCGCCATGGCGCCGGCCCCGGGGGCCACCGCGTCCTGCATGGCGGTGCCGCGGATGCGCAGCAACCGGGCGGCGTCCGCGATGGAGAAGGTGCCGGCGGCGCACAAGGCCGTGTACTCGCCCAGGGAATGGCCGGCCACGCAGGCGACGTCCCGCTTCAGGTCGAGGCCGCGCTCGGCCTCCAGCACCCGCAGGGTCGCGAGGCTCGCGGCCATCAGGGCGGGCTGGGCGTTGGCGGTGAGGGTCAGTTCCTCCACCGGGCCCTCGAACATCAGGCGGGAGAGCGGCTGGCCCAGGGCCTCGTCGACCTCCGCGAACACGTCGCGGGCCTGATGGAAGTGTTCGGCCAGCGCCCGTCCCATGCCGACGGCCTGACTGCCCTGGCCGGGGAAGATGCAAGCGCGCGCCATGGTGAAGTCCTCGTCGTGCCGGGTCGCCCCGAGAGGCTCGGCCCGGGACAGGAAGGGCGGCGCAGTCGCACCGCCCGCCACCTGTGTCAACATGGCACCGCAGCGAGGCCGGGCGCCCTACACCCCGTTGAAGAAGTCGACCGTGCCGGAATCGAGGCTGTAGGAGGCTCCGACGATCCGAAGCTTGCCGGCCTTCAGGGGATCGAGGAGCGACGGCTCCGAAGCGCTGCGCAGGCGCTCCACCACCCGGTTGACGTTGGCGCGCACGCAGTTCTCGGTGAAGTCGCCGGGCTTGTCGCGCTGCGACAGCACCGCGGGCACGATCGGCTCGATCATCCGGCCGATCGAACCCGGAAACACAGTGTTGTTCTGAACGACGTCGATCGCCGCTTCCACCGCGCCGCAGCGGCTGTGGCCCATCACCAGCACCAGGGGCACGCCGAGCTGCGAGACGCCGTACTCGATGGAGCCCAGAGCGGCGGTGTCGACGCAATTGCCGGCGTTGCGCACGATGAACAGCTCGCCGAGGCCGCGCCCGAACAGGATCTCCGGCGACACGCGTGAATCTGAGCAGCTCACCAGCACCACGAACGGGGTCTGGCCCAGCGCGATCTCGATCCGGCGCTCGCGACCCTGGACCGCGCGGACAGGGCTGTCGGTCTGGTAGAGGCGGTTGCCTTCCTTCAGGGCCTCCAGCGCCTGGTCGGCGGTCAGGGTCGTCTTCTTGGTCGAAGGCGCCGCGGCGAAGGCGAGGGTCGGCAACGCCGTGGCCGCGAAGCATCCGGCCCCGAGCCGGCATCCACAGCCGAGCAGGCTGCGACGACTGAGTATCGTGGTCATGGTGGAATATCCCCCCTCGCCCGGCCGATGCACCGCCGCGCCCGGATCTTCTAAACCGTGCCGCAGCACCGCGTCGCTGAGGCGTTATGCGGGACCGCAGAAAGGGATTGCCGGAGGATCGCCGAACGTGCGCAACGGGATAGACCCGCCGCAGCGCTTGTTGCCCGGCGTCAAGGGGTGTATGAGGCGGGCTCAGCCCAGAAATTCCGTCCGAGGAAGGAGCCGTCCGCCATGGCTCGCGTCACCGTTGAAGACTGCATCGACAAGGTCGAGAACCGCTTCGAGCTGGTTCTGCTGGCCAGCCACCGTGCTCGCCTGCTCGCCGCCGGCGCGCCGCTGACGATCGATCGCGACCGCGACAAGAACCCCGTCTGCGCCCTGCGCGAGATCGGCGACGAGACGATCACCGCGGACGACCTGAAGGAGCAGCTCATCCACTCGATGCAGAAGTACGTCGAGGTCGACGAGCCGGAGGCCGAGACCGTGCCGCTGCTGTCGAGCTCGCCGGCCGCTGCCGCCGTCGCCCCCCCCTCCTCCAGCGACGACAGCGCCGTCCAGTTCGATCGCATGAGCGAGGAAGACCTGCTACGCGGCCTCGAGAACCTGGCGCCGCCCACCGAGACGGACGACGAGGCCGAGTAGGCCATCGTCGATTCCCCAGATCCGATGAAGGACCCGGCCGCTGCGCCGGGTTTTTTCGTCTCGGGACCCCGGAATCGCGGCCGATGCGACGCCGTGGGGCTGGCGTGCCCGCGTGCGATGCGGGACACATCATGGGAACGGATCCGGTACCGGGGCCGTCGCGCGTGAAAGGGTCTTCCGGCGGATGATGCGCCAATACGAACTTGTCGAGCGGGTGAAGCGCTACAATCCCGCCGCGAACGAGGCCCTGCTGAACCGCGCCTACGTCTACGCCATGCGCGCCCACGGCACGCAGAAACGGGCCTCCGGGGACCCTTTCTTCGCCCACCCCCTCGAAGTCGCCGCGATCCTCACCGACCTCCGGCTCGACGATGCCACGATCGTGGCGGCCGTTCTGCACGACACCGTGGAGGATACGGCGGCGACCCTGGACGAGATCCGCGAGCTTTTCAGCCCGGAGATCGGCGCCCTGGTGGACGGCCTGACCAAGCTGAAGCGCCTCGACCTCGTGTCCAAGCGGGCGGCGCAGGGGGAGAATTTCCGCAAGCTGCTCCTGGCGGTGGCGGCCGATGTCCGGGTGCTGCTCGTCAAGCTCGCCGACCGCTTGCACAACATGCGTACACTCCACCACATGCGGGCGGACAAGCGCGAGCGGATCGCACAGGAGACCCTCGACATCTATGCGCCGCTCGCCGGGCGGATGGGCATGCAGGAGTTGCGCGAGGAACTCGAGGATCTCGCGCTCCGCAATCTCAAGCCGGAGATCTACGCCACCATCGCCCAGCGGCTGTCCGACCTCTCCGCCAAGTCGGAACGCCTCGTCGAGAGCATCGAGCATGACCTGACCGCCAAGCTCGCGGCCCAGGACATCAAGGCCGTCGTCACGGGGCGGCAGAAGCGGCCCTACTCCATCTCGGCCAAGATGGAGCGCAAGTCGGTCGCCTTCGAGCAGTTGTCCGACATCTTCGGCTTCCGTGTCGTGGTCGAGACCCTGGCCGATTGCTACGGCGCTCTCGGTGTCGTGCACACGAGCTGGCCGATGGTCCCAAGCCGGTACAAGGACTACATCTCGACGCCGAAGCAGAACGACTACCGTTCGATTCACACCACGGTGATCGGCCCGAAGAGCCAGCGCGTCGAGCTGCAGATCCGCACGGCGGCCATGGACGAGATCGCCGAGTACGGCATCGCGGCGCACGCTCACTACAAGGAGAGCGGCGGCAAGGACGAGATCGGCGGTGGACACCCGCGTCTCGCGACCGAGAGCGGCGCCTACCAATGGCTGCGTCGAACCATCGAACTCCTGGCTGAGGGCGACAGCCCCGAAGAATTCCTGGAGCACACCAAGCTCGAACTCTTCCAGGACCAGGTGTTCTGTTTCACACCGAAGGGTCGCCTGATCGCCCTCCCCCGCGGGGCGACCCCGATCGATTTCGCCTACGCCGTCCATACGGACGTTGGGAACTCGGCGGTGGGTGCCAAGATCAACGGCCGCATGGCACCGCTGCTGCACGAACTCGTCAATGGCGACGAAGTCGAGATCGCCCGGTCGGATGGCGCCTCGCCGCCTGCTGCGTGGGAATCCCTGGTGGTGACCGGTAAGGCGCGTTCGGCGATCCGGCGCGCGACCCGCTCGGCCGTCCGGCGCCAATATGCGGGCCTCGGACGCCAGATCCTCGATCGTGCCTTCGAGCGGGCGGCCAAGAGCTTCTCGGAGGATAAGCTCCGCGGGGCGCTGCCCCGTCTCGCTCGTCAGAGCACCGAAGATGTCTTCGCCGCCGTCGGACGGGGCGAGATGTTCTCGGGCGATGTCGTGCGGGCGGTCTATCCGGACTACAAGGACGAGCGCCGCGGTGCCCCGGCACCCCTGCCGCAGCCGACCTCGACCGACGGAGCCGGGCGCCTCAGTCTGTCCAAGGATCAGACCATGCGGCTGACCTTCCCGGAGGGGCGAAGCGCGGAGCATGGCCGCTCGGACGGGATTCCGATCCGCGGTCTCGACAGCGACCTGCCGGTCAGCTTTGCGCCCAACGGTGGTGCTGTTCCGGGCGACCGCATCGTCGGTATCCTGACGTCGGGCGTCGGCGTCACGATCTACCCGATCCAGTCGGCTGCCCTCGCCGATTTCGACAACGAGCCCGATTGCTGGCTTGACGTGCGCTGGGACGTCGAGGCCGGGACGAGCGAGCGCTTTCCGGCACGTCTCGCCCTGCAATCGATCAACGAGCCCGGCGTCCTCGCACAGATCGCTCAGGTGATCGCCGATCATGACGGCAATATCGACAATGTTTCGATGAAGCGGAAGACGCAGGATTTCACCCAAATCGTCATTGATCTCTCGGTCTGGGACCTGAAGCACCTGAACGCCATCATCTCTGAGCTTCGCGGAAAGCGGACCGTGAACAAGGTCGAACGCGTCAACGGCTGAGGCGAAGGCGCGCTTAAAAAATCCGAAGCGTCTATTTGGCCGCCTGCCGCTCCCCTTTCGCCCATCCGATCGCGTGAGGACGAGAACGCGAAGGACCCGATGCGGCACGCAGCGACGGTTGTATTTCTGGCGTGAACTTCTGCAGATTGCTGTCTGCCCGAATTCATATCCGACGAAATTTGACTTCTGACGTGATACGGCTTTAAACAATCAGAAGGTATTTCAGTCGACAAAGCTTCGTTGCGTGATCAATCCGTTCTTTTTTGCTTCGAGTGCATTCTGAGCATCTGCAACCAGGGCTGAGGAGCAAGCATAAGGTTCGGGGTCGCCCACCATTTTTTACAAAGATATTCGTTTTTTGTCTTCCTCTTAAGCGGGTCAACCCATGAGCGCACAACAGCGCAGCGCCATATTTATTGATGGCGCGAATCTTTACGCAGCGACAAAGGCACTCGGGTTCGACATCGATTACCGACGTCTTCTCCGAGAGTTCCAGTCAAGAGATTCGCTTCTTCGCGCCTTTTATTATACGGCAATTGTTGAAGACCAAGAATATTCGTCCATTCGTCCGCTGATCGATTGGCTCGATTACAATGGCTTTCGTGTGGTCACCAAGCCTGCGAAGGAATTCGTCGATTCGATGGGTCGGCGGAAGGTGAAGGGCAATATGGATATCGAGCTGGCGATCGACGCGCTCGAACTGGCCCCCCATATCGACCACATGGTGCTCTTCTCCGGCGATGGGGATTTTCGGTCCCTGGTCGAGGCGATGCAGCGCCGCGGTGTTCGGGTCACGGTCGTCAGCACGATCCAGACGCAGCCCGCGATGATCGCGGACGATCTGCGCCGGCAGGCCGACGAGTTCGTGGATCTCGCGCAACTGATCGCACGGATCGGCCGCGATCCCGGCGAGCGAAGCCCGCGCGCCCCGGACAGCCGAAATTCCGGCGATACGGGAACCCGCTTCCGCGGCGAGACGCCGGAGCGCTCGGCGCGGCCGAGCCCCGCTCTGGAAAGCCGTTACGGCATTCGCCAGAGCGATGAGGCGGTCGAGCCCTGAAACGTCGGAAGACTGGCGCTTGCCGCAGAGACTGAAGGATAAGGCCGGGCGATCCCGTCGCCCGGTCGAACGTCATGCCGGCCGACGGGTATCGAGCCGTCCTGGCAGAAGTCATCGGCACCTCGGTCGAGGCACAAGAGCAACGTTTGGGCGACAGCCTATCCCGTCGCATAAGCTTCGTTCCAGCGTTTGTAGCGGCGCGTGACGGCGATGCCGGAATGGCGCAACCTGCTCCGTGACGTCTCCAGCTCAAATTGGAGGCGGCGATCACGGTGCAGACGATCCTGTCCCGCGTGACCGATGCGCCGTCTGGGCCGATGTCCGGCACGACCCGTTCCTGCCGCTGGCCGGCGGGGACCCAGTGACGATGCTCGGTGTGGCCCGCCGGCGGACGCGGATGGCGTTATGGGTTCTCGGCCGCCTTCGGAAAACAGGGCTAGCGCGCAACGTCTGACGACCCGTAGGCGCCCGGACAGCGGACGCGCTGCCGCATGTCGTCTGACCCCGATCTTAATGGCCGCGGCATTGCCCGGGCCCGCGAACCACTCGTGGCCTCAGCCCTTGTCACGCATGATGCGGGCGCGGTCGCGCTGCCAATCCCGCTCCTTCGAGGCCTCGCGCTTATCGTGCAGCTTTTTGCCCCGACCGAGGCCGAGCTCGATCTTGGCGCGTCCCTGCTCGTTGAAGTAGATCTTCAGCGGCACCACGGTGAAGCCCTCACGCTGGGTGGCGCCGATCAGCTTGTTGATCTGCTTACGATGGAGCAGGAGCCGGCGGGGCCGCTTGGTCTCGTGGTTGAAGCGGTTCGCCTCGACGTATTCCGGGATGTAGGCGTTAAACAGCATCAGGTCGGTGCCGGACGGGCCTGCATAGGCCTCCCCGATCGTCGCCTTGCCCTTGCGCAGGGATTTGACCTCGGTCCCCGTCAGGGCGAGTCCGGCCTCCAGCGTATCGGTGATCTCGTAGTGGTAGCGGGCGGCGCGGTTATCAGCGACGACGCGGCGGTTCGATTCGGGTTTGGGAGCCATCACAACGTCGGGTCAGGCCGGTCGCGCCATCGCGACCGGGCCGAGGAATATGGTTCTGCGCGGACCGCTTTGCCAGTCGGGCTCAGGCGTCGAGCAGGCCCGCGTGACGCAGGGCTGCGTCGACCAAGGTTTTCGTCTCTGCACTGACGGTGAGGAGCGGCAGCCGGACCTCGTCGGTCATCAGACCGAGCCGCGCGAGCGCGTACTTCGCCGGTGACGGGTTCGGCTCCACGAACATGCTGGCGTGCAGCGGCATCAGCCGGTCCTGGATCTGCAGCGCTTTGGCATAGTCGCCACCGAGGCTCGCCTCCTGGAGATCGGCACAGAGCCGTGGCGCGACATTCGAGACCACCGAGATGCAGCCGTGGCCGCCATGAGCGTTGAAGCCGAGCGCCGTCGCATCTTCGCCCGAAAGCTGGATGAAGTCTTCGCCCATGGCTTGGCGCTGCAGGCTGACCCGGTCGAGCTTGGCCGTTGCGTCCTTCACGCCGGCGATGTTCTTCAGTTCGTACAGGCGCGCCATCGTCTCGACGCTCATATCGACGATGGAGCGCCCGGGAATGTTGTAGAGGATGATCGGAATGCCGATGGCGTCGTTCACGGCCTTGAAATGCGCGTAGAGGCCGGCCTGGGTCGGCTTGTTGTAGTACGGCGTGACCACGAGTACGGCATCCGCTCCCGCCTTCTCGGCGTGGCGGGCGCGCTCCACCGCCTCGGCAGTGGAATTGGAGCCGGCGCCAGCGATCACGGGAACGCGGCCGGCGGCCTCCTCGATGCAGATCTCCACCACCCGGTCGTGCTCGGCATGGCTCAGGGTCGGGCTCTCGCCGGTGGTACCGGTGGGAACGAGCCCGTGGATGCCCTCGGCGATCTGCCAATTCACGAATTTGCGAAAGGCCGCCTCGTCGAAGGCGCCGTCCTTGAACGGAGTCACGAGGGCGGACATCGCGCCCCTGAGGCGTCGTGTGGAGGTCTCGGTCATCCTGGCGTTCCCAGACGTCGGTCTCGTCATGCGCCGGTTGTCCGGCAGCGGCACCGCTTCGCGCGGACGGGGAGACATAGGCCGTCGCCCGCACCGGCGCAAACGCTGCTTTCATGGGGTTAATGCCTTCTTAATGCCCTTCGGGTGAGCTTGAAGGTCTGTCCACGGTGATGGGACTGGAAGAACCATGGTGTTCTCGACGCAACGCGCGGCCCTGATACTGGCCCTCAGCCTGGCTTCGGCCGGCGCTCTCGCGGCCTCGGCGGGCCCGGACGGGGAGCCGAGCCTGCGGCCGGCGAGCGACGCGGTGGCGCCCTCCGCGGCACTGCCCGAAGCCAAGATCCCCGACCCGGTCGCGGCGGACGCGCTCAAGATCGACGCGAAAGCACCGGAGGCCGCCCCGAGCCAGGTTCTTCCCACCGCCGCCAAGGCCTATGCCTCCGCCGACCCTGAGGCCGGCATCGCGTTTCCGCTTCCCGACGCGGCGGTTTCGCCCGCAGCTCCGATTCCCGATGTGCCGGACCCGGCCCGGGCGGCACAGGTGGCGCCTGACGTGGACCTGCCGGCCCTGCGCCAAGCCATCGACGCCTATCGCAAGGGGCGCGTCTCCGAGGGCGACCGTCTGCGCGACGGGGTCAAGGACCCGGCCGCGCGCGCGCTCCTCGAATGGGTGGCGATCCGGGCCGGTGCCGGCATCGGCTTCGAACGCACCGTCGCCTTCACGCGCAGCAATCCCGACTGGCCGGCCGGCCCCCTCCTGCGCCGCCGCGCCGAGGAGGCCTTGCTGACCGAGCGCAGGAATTCCGCCACGGTGCGGGCCTTCTTCGCCGCCTCGCGGCCGGCGAGTGCGCCGGGCAAGTTCGCTCTGGCGCTGGCCTTCAAGGCCGACGGCCTCGACGGGGACGCCGCCGCTCTGGTGCGCGACCTGTGGCGCTCGGAAACCTTCGGCCGGAATCTCGAGACGAAGGTGCTGGATGCCTTTCCGTCGGTTCTGACCCGGATCGATCACCGCTACCGCATGGAGCGGGCCCTTCTGAAGGAGGATTACGACACGGCCGGTCGCGCCGCGACCCTGGCCGGCGGCAGCTACGCGACCCTGGTCCGTGCCCGCCGAGCCGTGGAGGACAAGAGTTCGACCGCGCCTGCCGCCCTCAACGCGGTCCCGCCGTCGCTGCGCAGCGATTCCTCCTACATCCTGTCCCGGGCGCAGTACCTGCGCCGCCACGACAAGGTCGTGGAGGCGGCCGCGATTCTGGCCACCGCGCCGACCAACGCGGACGTTTTGGTCGACGGCGACGAATGGTGGGTCGAGCGCCGGATCGTCGCCCGCAAGCTCATCGACGCCAACGACCCCGCCGCCGCCTATGCGGTGGCCCGCGCCCCCTGCGCCCGCACGGTGGAGAAGCGCATCGAGGCCGAGTTTCACGCCGGCTGGATCGCCCTTCGCTTCCAGGACGATGCCGCGAAGGCGGCGCAGCACTTCGACGAGGCCGCCCGGATTGCCGAGACGCCGATCTCGCTCGCCCGCACCGCGTATTGGCAGGGCCGGGCCGCCGAGGCGATGGGCCAGGCCGGGTCCGCCAAGACCTTCTACGAGCGCGCCGCTCTCCAGCCCATCGCGTATTACGGACAACTGGCGCGGACCAAACTCGGACGTTCCAGCCTGTCCCTGCGCAGCATCCCCAGCCTCGACGCGACCCAGCAGGCCGCCTTCGACCAGCGCCTCTACGTCCGTGCCCTGAAGATGCTGGAGGCTGCCGCGATCCGCGACCTCGCGCTACCGCTCTACATCGATACGGCGAACCGCCTCACGGATGCGGCCGAACTCGAAGCGCTCGGCAACGTCGCCGCAGAGCAGCGCAACTCCCGCGCCCTCGTCGCCATCGGCAAGATCGCGGTGCAGCGCGGGCTACCGCTCGACGCCCACGCCTACCCGACCATCGGCATCCCGAACTACGAGGCTTCGGCCGCCGTTCCTCTGGTGGAGAAGGCGATGGTCTTCGCCATCGCTCGGCAGGAAAGTCAATTCGACCCGCAGGCGCAATCCAGCGTGGGCGCCCGCGGCTTGATGCAGATGATGCCGGCCACCGCCCAGCGCACGGCGCGCCGGGTCAGCGCCAGCTTCGACCCGGACCGCCTGACCAGTGACCCCGCCTACAATGCCCGCCTTGGTCAGGCCCATCTCGGCGAACTGATGGAGGATTGGCGCGGCTCCTACATCCTTGCCTTCGCTTCCTACAATGCCGGCGGCGGGAACGTGAAGAAATGGATCGACGCCTACGGCGATCCCCGCAAGGGCGGTGTCGACCCCATCGACTGGGTCGAGCGCATCCCGTTCACCGAGACGCGCAACTACGTTCAGCGGGTGATGGAGAACCTGCAGGTCTACCGCAATCGCCTGGACGGCAAGAGCGCCCTCCTCATCGACGGCGACCTTCAGCGCGGGGCGCGCTGAAGGTCGCGTGGTCAGGCGGGTCCAGCCGCGCTACTTGGCAGGGTCTCCCCCGCTTGCCCCGGATCCGCCGTGCCCGAACCCGCCGAAACCGCCGCCGTCACCGCCGCCGTCCTGGTCATCGGTGACGAAATCCTGTCCGGGCGCACCAAGGACAAGAACATCGGTACGATCGCGGACTATTGCACCGCCATCGGCATCGACCTGAAGGAAGTGCGGATCGTTCCCGACGAGGCCGACCGCATCGTCCCTGCCATCAATGCCCTGCGCGTTTCCTACACCTACCTGTTCACCACCGGGGGCATCGGCCCGACCCACGACGACATCACCGCCGACTGCGTGGCTGCCGCCTTCGGCGTCGCGATTGACGTGGATCCGCGGGCGAAGGCGATGCTGCTGGAGCGCCACAAGCCCGAGGACCTCAACGAGGCCCGCCTTCGCATGGCACGCATCCCCGCCGGGGCCGATCTCATCGCCAACCCGATCTCCAAGGCGCCGGGCTTCCGCATCGACAACGTCATCGTCATGGCGGGTGTGCCGGGGATCATGCAGGCCATGCTCGACAATGTCGGGCCGACGCTGATGACCGGCGCCAAGGTCCTGTCGGAAACGATCGAGGCCGGCAATCTACCCGAAGGCAATTATGCCGGCGGTCTCGCGGCCATCGCCAAGGCTCATCCCACGGTCTCGATCGGCTCCTATCCGTCGATGACGCCGAACGGTTTTGCCAATCGCATCGTGGTGCGCGGCCGGGAAGCCACGTCTCTGGACGCCGCCCGGGCCGAGGTGGACGCGCTGCTCGCGAGATTGCGCAGCGGCACGCCCGCCTGAAGAATCCCAGAACCGGCCCGCTCCCATCGTGATCGCCCTCTTCGTCTGGCTCGGCTCGATAAGCGACGATGCCGGGCGCCTCTTCCCGCCGGCCCTGATCGGAAACATCTTCAATGACACCGCCCTGGTGGCGGTTCTGAACTTCGGTCGGGTCGCGCCGGAGGTCGAGGCGCAAAGAGCCTCCGACGGTGCGGTGTGAGCCCTCCCTAATCGTTCTGGTCGGGCCGACCCCGGACGTAGCCGTGCGAGATGAGGCGATCCCGGCGCAGGGTCCGGCGCTCGGCCTCGCACAGGTCCGTGAGGGCATCGGCCACCGCGCGATGGAGCGCGAGAACCGCATCGCCGCCGGCCTCTTCCAGGTAGGCGGCCACGATCGCCGCCGCAGGCGAAGTCCAGGCAGGCGTGGAGGTGGACCGTGGCTGCATAAGCGATCCTGAGTAAGAACATATCAGGAACATGCGGCCGAAGGTCAGGAATGGTCAACCGATCTGTCGAGCTTTTCCTCGCCCTCCCGACATCTCGGGAGCCGGCACACGCAAATGTGCCGGCGCCGACGTCAGGCTCGGACCAGGCCCTTGCCTTTCACGGCAGCCGCGAGGGCCTTCAGGTTACGGTTGAGATCAGCGATCTCATTCAGGGCGATCGTCTTGTGGCCGTCCTTGACCGCGCGCTCGATGTCACTGACCTGGTCGGTGGCGATGCGCTTCAGTTCGGCGGCGAGCTGGTCCCGTGTCATCGTCGCTCCTGTCACGGCTGGAGGGGTGCCGGACCGGGATAGCGCGACGTGCTTAACCGGCCGTTGTCGGCCCCCGCAGTGCATCGCGGCTCGCATGCCGACGGGGCCGTCCGCCGGAATTTCTTACGCCGTCTGACGCTTCCGAGGGGGGTGTGGCTTGCGGGGCATAGTCGGCTTGGACAACCGCGAGTAGCTTGACGGCAACTCTCCGACCCTGGGACAGACACCCCGATGATTGCAAAGACTTTCCTGGCTGGCCTCGCTTCGCTCGCCGCCATCGGCGCAGCAAATGCCGCCGACCTTCCGCGCCGTCAGGCGCCCCCGCCGGTCTTCGTGCCGGTGCCGGTCTTCACCTGGACCGGTTTCTACGTGGGAACGCACAGCTCCTACACCTTCAGCGACAGCCAGACCATTCGCACGGTCGGCAACAACGCCAACACCGCCACGAACGTCGCTCTCGGCCGCCGCGCTCCCAGCTTCAAGGCCGAGCAGGATGGCATCGGCAACATCGGTGGCGGCATCGGCTATAACTACCAGTTCACCCCGGGCTCCGGCCTCGTCGTCGGCGCCGAGGCCGACGTCACCTGGACCGACATCGGCAAGCGCCGCGACTATTTCGGCCCGGCCATCGCCCAGAACAACTTCATCCCGGATCCGAGCAGCTACCGGAACCGTCTGAACTATCTCGGCACCGTCCAGGGTCGCCTGGGCTACGCTTTCGATCGGTTCCTCGTGTACGGGACCGGTGGTTTCGCCTACGGCGAGGTCAAGTACCAGGCCGACTTCTTCAACACCGCCAACCAGCTGGCCTATTTCGGTCGCTACAAGGGCATGGAGACGGGCTACGTCTACGGCGGCGGAATCGAGTACGCGATCCCCACCGACAGCTTCCTGAACCGCTTCAACTTCATCGGCGGCCTCCTCGGCGCCAGCGCCATCACGCTGAAGGCTGAGTATCTCCGCTACGA
Source organism: Methylobacterium sp. Leaf94 (assembly GCF_001426045.1). Classification (NCBI taxonomy): domain Bacteria; kingdom Pseudomonadati; phylum Pseudomonadota; class Alphaproteobacteria; order Hyphomicrobiales; family Methylobacteriaceae; genus Methylobacterium; species Methylobacterium sp. Leaf94. The sequence goes on along the minus strand of NZ_LMRM01000001.1, from coordinate 106,841 downwards.
CCTCGGCAGCCGCAACGTTCTGGTGAACAACACCGGTCTCGGCGCTCCGGCGACCGGCTCGTACACCTCGCGCTTCAACACCGAGGGCAACCTGATCAAGGCTGGTTTCAACTACAAGTTCGGCTCGATGTAAGCTTCGATCCGGCGGCCCCGCGGGGCCGTCGCGCTCGTGGCCCGCAAGGAAAAGCCCCGCTCTCGCGAGCGGGGCTTTTCGCTGTTCGAAGGGGGTTCGCGCGCAGATCAGGTCCGCCAGGGGTGCGCGGGCAGCTCCGTCGACCCGATGCAGCTTGCGCCGGCCAGCGCCACCGCATGGTCGTTCTCGACCGTCGATCCGCTGACGCCGATGGCGCCGGACATCTCGCCGTCCTTGTCGACGATCGGGATGCCGCCCGGGAAGGTGATCAGGCCGTCGTTCGAATGCTCGATCCCGTAGAGCGGTCCGCCGGGCTGCGAGAGCTGACCGATCTGCCCGGTCATCATGCCGAAGAAGACAGAGGTCTTGGCCTTCTTCTGCGAAATGTCGATGGAGCCGACCCAGGCGCCGTCCATCCGGTAGAAGGCCTTCAGGTTTCCGCCGGAATCCACGACGGCGATGCACATCTGTGTGCCGAGCTCCGCGGCCTTCGCGCGGGCGGCCTCGATGGCCTTGTGCGCGTCTTCGATGGTCACGTGCATGATGGGATCTCCCTGAATACCTGGTGAGGGTCTTATGTCATGCGCCCGTCAGTCGGCTCGCTCTTGCAGGTTTGCCGCAACGCTTGGCCATGGCGGGCGTGGATTAACGAATGACGGGCGGTCTTGGTGCCGGCCAAGCTGCGGACCGGTCACCAAACAAAAGGGCCGCCCCGAGAGGGGCGGCCGAGTTGCGGGTTTCGTCAGGCGTCGGGCCGAGCCCTCAGCTCGCCGACATCGCGTTGGCCTTCTCGATCAGCGCCTCGGCCATGCGGATGGAGGCGATGTCGATGAGGCGGCCGTCGAGGGACACGGCGCCCTTGCCGGCCTTGGCGGCATCTTCCATGGCCGCCAGGATGCGGCGAGCCTTGTCGACCTCGGCAGCGGACGGGGTGAACACCTCGTTGGCGAGGTCGATCTGCGAGGGGTGGATCGCCCACTTGCCTTCGAAGCCGAGCGCGGCGCAGCGGCGGGCAGCGGAGGTGTAGCCGTCCGGATCGGAGAAGTCGCCGAAGGGACCGTCGATCGGGCGCAGGCCATAAGCGCGGCAGGCGACCATCATGCGGGCCTGGGCGAACAGCCACGGGTCCTGCCAATGGGTCTCGCGGTTGCCGGCCTCGTCCTTGTCGGTCAGGACCGAATAGTCCTTGTTCACGCCGCCGATGACGGTGGAGCGGGCGCGGGTCGAAGCGGCGTAGTCGGCGACGCCGAAGGACATGGCCTCCAGGCGCTTCGACGAGGTGGCGATCGCCTCGACGTTGGCCATGCCGAGAGCGGTTTCGATCAGGACCTCGAAGCCGATCTTCTTCTCGCGCTTTTTGGCCTGCTCGATCTGCGTCACCATCACGTCGATGGCGTAGACGTCGGCCGGCACGCCGACCTTGGGGATCAGGATCATGTCGAGGCGCGGACACGCTTCAACGATGTCGACCACGTCGCGGTACATGTAGTGGGTGTCGAGACCGTTGATGCGGATCATCATGGTCTTGTTGCCCCAGTCGATCTCGTTGAGCGCCTGGATGATGTTCTTGCGGGCCTGCTCCTTGTCGTCGGGAGCGACCGCGTCTTCGAGATCGAGGAAGATCACGTCGGCCTTCGAGGTGGCCGACTTCTCCATGAAGGTCGGGTTGGAGCCCGGGACGGCGAGTTCCGAGCGGTGGAGGCGCGGCGTGGCCTGTTGGATCAGGGTAAAGCTCATGGGGATTCCTTCCTGTTGCGAATGATTGGGTCGTTCAGGAGACCCGACGGTCGGGCCACCATACCCGTCCGGGTGCGGCTGCGCGCAAGACCGAGGGCCGGTGGCGGTCTTCGGTCTTGGGACAAATGGATCACCCCGTCGCGCCGAAGCCGACGGCGATGCAATTGATCGAGAGCAGCAGGGCGGACTTCACCGCCTCGCGTCGATCCTCGTCCTCCTCCGAGCGGAAGCGGCGCAGGAGCTCGACCTGCTCGCGGCTGACCTGGTTGATGGTCGGCAGGCGCCCGTTGAGGCGGTCGCGGAACAGGGGGAAGCGCTCGGCGAGCTCGCGGCCGCCGCTGACCCGCAGGGCCATCTCGCGGGTCAGGGCGTACTCGGCCTCGATCATCGGGAAGATGCTGTTGCGCGCGTTCTCGTCGGGGACGAGGCTCGCGTAGTCGCGCGCGATCTCCAGATCGACCATCAGCAGCGTCTTCTCGACCTCGTCGAGGATGAGCCGGAACGGCTTCGATTCAGCGAACAGCCGCCGCAGCTGGGCCTCGCCCTGCTGACCGCGCACGTCGAGGAAGCTCTTGAGGCCCGAACCGACACCATACCAGCCCGTGATGACGTGGCGGTTCTGCGACCAGGCGAACACCCACGGGATGGCGCGCAGGTCGGAGAGCGACCGGGCGCCGAAGCGACGGGCCGGGCGGGAGCCGATGTTGAGGAGCGCGATCTCGTCGAGGGGGCTCGCGGCGCCGAAATACGTCACCAGATCGGGGTGCTGGATCAGGTTGACGTAGGCCGCGCGCGAGGCGCCCGACAGCGCCTCCAGGCAATCGTCGAACTCGTTACGGGGGATCTTGGCGGCCTCGCGCTCCGACTTCAGGGCGTGCTCGAAGACCGAGGAGGCCAAAAGCTCCATCTGGTAGGCGGCGGTACCCCGGTTGGCATACTTGAACGAGACGACTTCGCCCTGCTCGGTGGTGCGGAAGCGTCCGTTGATCGAGCCCGGTGGCTGGGCCGCGATGGCCCGGGCGGTCGGAGCGCCGCCCCGGCTGACCGAACCGCCGCGGCCGTGGAAGAACGCGATCGGCACGCCGGAGGCCTTGCCGAGCTGGGTCAGCTTGTCTTGCGCCTTGTAAAGTTCCCAGTTCGAGGCGACGAAGCCGCCGTCCTTGTTCGAGTCCGAGTACCCGATCATCACCTCCTGGACGCCGCCCTGCCAGCGGGTCGAGCGGCGCACCACCGGGATCGAGAACAGCTCCTTCATGATCGCAGGCGCGGCGCGGAGATCGTCGATGGTCTCGAACAGCGGCACGATCGGCAGACAGCAAATTTCGGTGCCGGTGGCGTCGAGGAAGTTGCCGGCCTCCTTGGCCAGCAGGTAGGCGCCGAGGATGTCCTGCACCGAGCGGGTCATCGACAGGATGAAGGCGCCGAAGGCTTCGCGGTCGAGCTGCTCACGCATCTCGCCCACCAGCGCGAAGGTCTCCAGGGTCTCGCGGGCGTCGTCCGGCAGGTCGTCGAAGCTTCGCTCCCCGGTCCGGGGTTTGGCCAGTTCCTCGATCAGCCACTTCTTCCACTCGGGTGAATCGACGTCGGGCGGGGTGCGGTTCTGCCCATGGGACTGAATCCACAGGGCCTGCAGGGTCTTGGTGGTGCGGGTGGTGTTCTCGCGCAGATCCAGGCGGACGGTGGAGAAGCGGAAGATCTCCACCATGCGCCGCACCGGGCGCACCAAGTCGATCGCCAGCGAGGCGCATTTCGCGTCGGCGAGCCCCTGCTCCAGGGTCCGCAGGTCGTTGATGAGGCCGTCGGCACTCGGGTAGTCGGGCCCGGTCGAGCGCTGACCCTTGTTGCGCAGGATCGTCGCCTCGAGCTTGCGCAGAATGCAGGTGAGGAACTGCCGGTAGGCCTCGCCCGGGTTGCGGTTGGCGATGGCGCGGCCGTCGCCGCTCTCGGCCAGCATCTGCGCCAATTCGGCCTTGAAGGTCGCCGGCACCGGCAGCGAGCGTTCGGTGAGGGAGAGCGTGCGCCCGAGGGACGTCACGCCGTCGCGGTAGCGCCGCAGGGAGGCGAGGGCGTTGCGCTGCAGGGTGGTGCGGGTGACGGACGAGGTGACGTAGGGGTTGCCGTCGCGGTCGCCGCCGATCCAGGAGCCGAACTGGAAGAACGCCGGCACTTCGAACTTCTCGTCCGGGTAGTACTGCGCCAGGCTCTCTTCCAGGGAATAGAGCACCTCGGGCAGCATCTCGAACAGCGTCTCGTCGAAGAAGTGCAGACCCCAGGCGACCTCGCGCTCGACGGTGGCCTTCTCTAGGTGGAGTTCGCCCGTCATCCAGACGAGCTCGATCTGGTCGCGCAGCTCGTTCATCAGGCCGTTGCGCTCGCGCTCGGTCCAGCGCGGCAGTTCCAGCTCGCGCAGCACGAGGTAGATGCGACGGAACTTCTCCAGCACAGTGACGCGCTTGCCCTCGGTGGGATGCGCGGTGATCGTCGGGCGGATTCGGAGATCCTTGAGCAGCGCGTGGATTTCCGGCGCCTTGATGCCATTCGCCGCCGCATCGGCCAGCACGGCGCTGAAGCTGCCGCTCAGCGCCTCGCGGCCCTTGGTGCGCTCGACCTGACGGCGCCGGCGCATGGCGGCGTTTTGCTCGGCGATCGAGAGGAGCTGGAACCAGATGCCCTGCACCTGCAGCGCGCGGGCCAGCAGCTCGGGCGAGAATTCCGAGATGTTGGCGCGGCCGTGCAGCACGTCCTCGAGCTCGGGCTCGTGCCGGCGGGCTACGTCCAGGAGGGCATGGAACAGGATGTCGAGCGCTTCCTTCGACGAGGTGCCCGTGATGACGGGCGGCGCGAAGGCGTGGTCGACGGCTCCGACCGGGGCGTGAAGGGTATCCGTCATCGAAGGCCACCTCGAGGGAAGTATCAGCCGATTGACCGCGACGGAGGCAGCCAATGGATTGGTCTGTTGCGCCCCGCCGGCATGGGATCGGCGCCAGCCGTCGGGTTTTCAGTCGCGTCGCCCCTCCCCACTAGCGAGATCGATTTCGGCTAGGCCGGCGATCCGCCGGGGGGGAGCGGTGAGTCGAGGTTCGAATGTCGGCGCGTGGCCGATCCGCAGGACGGATCGGCGTCGGCTCACGCCGCCAGCTTACGCATCACCTGCGCCACCGTCGTGCCGAACTCACCGGGGCTCGGGGCGACCGTGAGACCGAAGGAGCGCATGATCTCGGCCTTCTCGGCGGCGGAATCGCCGGTCGCCGAGATGATCGCACCGGCATGGCCCATGCGGCGGCCCTTCGGGGCAGTGAGGCCGGCCACGAAGCCGATGACCGGCTTCGTCATGTTCTCCTTGATCCAGGCAGAGGCCTCGGCCTCCTGCGGACCGCCGATTTCGCCGATCATCAGGACGGCCTTGGTCTCCGGGTCCTGCTCGAACAGAGCGAGATGATCGAGGAACGACGATCCGTTGATCGGGTCGCCGCCGATGCCCACCGAGGTGGTGATGCCGATACCCTCGTCCTTCATCTGCGCGGCGGCCTCGTACCCGAGGGTGCCGGAGCGCGAGATCACGCCGACATTGCCCTTCAGGTAGATGTGACCGGGCATGATGCCGAGCATCGACTTGCCGGGCGAGATGATGCCGGCGCAGTTCGGGCCCACCACCATGGTGCGCTTGTCCTTGGGGTAGCGGCGCAGATAGCGCTTCACCCGCATCATGTCCTGGGCCGGGATGCCGTCGGTGATCGAGCAGATCAACGCGAGGCCGGCATCGGCCCCTTCCATGATGGCGTCGGCCGCGAAGGGAGGCGCCACGAAGGTGATGGAGGTGGTGGCGCCGGTGGCTTCCACGGCCTCCCTGACGGTGTTGAACACCGGCACGCCGAGATGAGTCTTGCCGCCCTTGCCGGGGGTGACGCCGCCGACGACGTTGGAGCCGTACTCCATCATCTCCTTGGCGTGGAAAGTGCCCTTGTCGCCCGTGATGCCCTGGATGATGATCGGGGTCTTCTCGTCGATCAGAATGCTCATGACGTATCCTCCCCGTTCTTAGTTGGCGCGCTTGGTCGCGGCGCAGGCCTCGACGGCCTTGGCGGCGGCGTCGGACAGGCTGTTGGCGGTGATGAGGTCGAGGCCGCTCTCGGCCAGGATCTTCTGGCCCGCCTCGACGTTCGTACCGGCGAGCCGCACGATCAGCGGCACGTCGATCTTCACCTCGCGCGCCGCCTGAATGACGCCCTGCGCGACCCAGTCGCAGCGGTTGATGCCAGCGAAGATGTTGACGAGGATCGCCTTCACGTTGCGATCCGACAGGACGAGGCGGAAGGCCGTGGCGACCCGGTCCGGCGAGGCGCCGCCACCGACATCGAGGAAGTTCGCGGGCTCGCCGCCGGCATGCTTGATCATGTCCATGGTGGCCATGGCGAGGCCGGCGCCGTTCACGATGCAGCCGATCTCACCCTCGAGGCCGATATACGAGAGGTTGTGCTCAGCGGCCTGGGCCTCGCGCGGGTCGCCCTGCGAGGGGTCGTGCATGTCGGCGATGTTGCGCCGGCGGAACATGGCGTTGTCGTCGAAGGACATCTTCGCGTCGAGCGCCAGGACCCGGTCGTCCTTGGTGACGACCAGGGGGTTGATCTCCAGCATGGTGCCGTCGCAATCGCGGAACGCCCGGTAGGCGTTCATGATCGTCTTCACGGCGGCCGACACCTGCTTGATATTGAGGCCGAGCTGGAACGCGATCTCGCGGGCCTGGAACTGCTGCAGGCCGACGGCGGGTTCGACGACCACCTGGATCAACGCCTCCGGCTCATTGGCGGCGATCTCCTCGATGTCCATGCCGCCGCGCTGGGAGGCGATGACCCGCACGCGCTCGGCCTTCCGGTCGAGGACGTAGCCGAGGTAGAGTTCGCGCTCGAACGGATCCGCGGTCTCGACGTAGACGCGCTGGACCGGCTTGCCCTCGGGCCCCGTCTGGAGGGTCACGAGGCGCTTGCCGAGGAGGTCCTTGGCGGCGTCGCGCACCTCGTTGTAGGTCCGGCACAGCTTGATCCCGCCGGCCTTGCCGCGGGCGCCGGCGTGGATCTGCGCCTTCACGGCCCAGAACGATCCTCCGAGCTCGGTCGCGGCGTAGACCGCCTGGTCGGCGCTGAAGGCCACGGCTCCCTTGGGAACGGCGACACCGAAGCCGGCAAGCAGTTCCTTGGCTTGGTACTCGTGCACGTCCATCAGCGTTCTCCTCGGCGTTTCTTTCTTGGGGCGACTGTCTCGTAAATTTCACTTCACGGAAAGTGCTTTGCCATTTATATTTTTTTAAATTACCGTTCACTCTGCCTTGAGGGACGGTGAACTGTATTCATTTTGCACAAGAGCCGCCCCGATGGCGTCGGGAGCAGCTCTTGTTACCTCTGATCGTCCGGTTTGTCTTGAGCCGATGCCTCGCGGAACCGCCCGGACGTACCCGAGGTCGACTCACCTCGGGTCCCGGGTCGGATCGCGCCTCAGTTCACCTTGGCCTTGACGACCTCATAGATGGACTCGTTCAGCGGACCGGCCGAGCCCAGGAGGGTTTCGAGTTCGCGCAGGCGCTCGTCGGCGAAGGCGCGGTCGTCGAGGCCCTTGGCGTTGACGTAGACGTTCAGGGCCGCGCTGCGCAGGCCCGCATGCGCGGAGAGCACCGCAACACCGGCATCCGAGATCACGTTCAGGTTGCCCTTGTCGGCGACCGTCTGGGCGAGGTCGATGACCTTGCGGCAGGCGCGGCAGCAGGCGAGCGGCACGTCGGTGGCGACCTTGAGGGCGGCCTGGATCCTGTCCGCCCGCGCGGCCTTCTCCTCGTCGGTGGTCTTGGGAAGCCCGTAGGCGCCCATGACCGCGTCGAAGGCCTCGACGTCGTTGGCGATCATGCCGGTGAGTTCGGCGCGCAGGGCCTCGGACTGTCCGAGGATCTCCGTGAGCTCGCCCTCGACCTCGACGTACTTCTTCTTCCCGATGGTGAGGTTGCACACCATGCTGAGGAGGGCGGCACCCATGGCGCCCGAGATGGCGGCGGCACCGCCGCCGCCGGGCGTGGGCGCCGAACTCGCCAGACCATCCAAGAAGGTCTGGATCGTCTCGTGCGCGGGATTCTCTTTCTCCGCCATGGCGATCAGGCCATCTTCTTGGCGAGCGCGTAGATCGCCTCGGCGTCGAGCACCTGCTCGGTGTTGTCGAAGAGCTGGCCGACGCAGGCGCGGTGCAGCTTGAGCTTCAGGCCGCCGATGCCGAGCGCGCCGAACACTTTCTTGCCGTGCCGATCCTTGCCCTTGTCCATGGCCTCGATGCCGCCGAAGCCGAGGGGCGGCTGAGCGTTGTAATCGGCCACGAACTCGATGCTGGCCTCGTCCTTCCAGGCGTCCTCGGGCAGGAGCTCGAGGCCGATGGCGCCGGCCGAGAACACGAGGTTCTGGCCCTTGACGATTTGTGCGCGCGAGGCGGCGTCGGGCGTCTCGGCGGCCTTGATGTTCACCTTGAAGCGGGTGTTGATCTGGTCGGCGGCGGCCTGGGCCTTGTCGAGCGAGCGACCGCACAGGATGACGTCGGCGCCTTCCTGCGCGAGGAGCGCGGCCGAGCGCATGCCGACCGGGCCGGTGCCCGCGAGCACGACGGCCTTCTTGCCCTGCAGCGACCCGGCCGCCTTTTGCACCAGCGCGACGCCGGCGGCGGCGGTGGTGTTGGAGCCGTTGGAATCGAGCATGATCGAGACGCGGAACGGGCCGAAGAAGCGCTTCTTCACCGCCTCGAACACGGCCTCGCCGGCCGCCATGCTGCCGCCGCCGACGAAGATCGCCGTCGACTTCTTCTCGGAGCCGCCGCGGGTGTAGATCGTGCCGTCGACCAGTGCGCCGACATTGTCCGGAGTGACGTTGCCGTAGCCGGTGATGTGATCCGCGCCGCCATCGTAACCGACGACCACGTCGAACACGCTCGGGACGGCGTCGGTGTCGAATTGGAACAGCAGCTTCTTCATGTCTTCAGGATCCCTGTCGGTTCCGCGCTCGGCGCGGCTGGCGTTTGTTTTCGATTTGGTCGATCGCTTCGGCGATCACGATGCGCCCCCGCGCGAGTGGGGAGCGCGGGCCCGCGTCACACTACGTTCTGCGGCTTGCCGGCGACGAAGGCCTCAACATTGTCGACGAGCTGGTCGGCGAGAATCTGCATGGCCTCCTTGCTGGCCCAGGCCACGTGCGGCGTGACGATGAGGTTGGGCAGGTCGAGCTCGCACAGGATGTTGCCGTTCTTGGGCGGCTCGGTCATCACCACGTCGAAGCCGGCGCCGCCGATGGTGCCCGCCTTCAGGGCTTCGGCCAGAGCCTCCTCGTCGACGAGGCCGCCGCGCGCGGTGTTGATGAGGAGCGCGTGCTTCTTCATCTTCGCGAGTTGTTCGCGCCCGATCATGTTGCGGGTTTCGGGCGTCAGCGGCGCGTGCAGCGTGATGACGTCGGACTCGCGCAGGATCGTCTCGAAGTCGACGAGGCCCTCCTGGGGGAACACGTCGTAGGCGATGACCGTCATGCCGAGGGCTTCCGCCCGCTTGGCGATGGACTTGCCGAGCGCGCCGTAGCCGACGATGCCCAGCGTCGAGCCGGCGATGTCGTGGATCGGGTAGTCGAAGTAGCAGAATTGGGTCGACTTCGCCCAATCGCCCCGGCGCACGGAGTTGGCGTAGGGCACGATGGCCCGGCGCAGGGCGAACATCAGGCCGATCACGTGCTCGGGCACGGTGTTGAAGGCGTAGCCGCGGATGTTGACGACGGTGATGCCCTGGGCCTTGGCGGCCTCCTTGTCGACCACGTCGGTGCCGGTGGCGGCCACCGCGATCAGCTTGAGGTCGGGGAGCTGCTTCAGGGTTTCGGCCCGCATCGGGACCTTGTTGATCAGCGCGATCTCGGCACCCTTCAGGCGCTCGACGATCTCCTCCGGCGTCCAGGTCGACTCGTACTCGACGTACTCGTGGGGGAAGTTGAACTCACGGACCTTGGCGTCCAGGGACTCGCGGTCGAGGAACACGATCTTCTTCGTCATGGAATCCTCTGGCCGATCCGGCCAAGTCTCGGATAGGGCACGTCACGGGTGGGGTCGAGGTCGTGGCCGGGATGGGCGAACCCATCCCGGCCGAACGTCTGGCTTCGAAAGATCCGGAACCCGGGGAGGCTCAGGACTTCGAGAGCGGGTTCTCGCGCAGGTAGCTCGAGGCGGCGGCGACGCCGGAGCCGGGCTGGACCTTCACGCCGTGATCGAGCATCGACATCTCGGCACCCGCGATGGCGCCCAGCAGCGACAGTTCGTTCATGTCACCGACGTGACCGATGCGGAACACCTTGCCGGCCACCTGGCTCAGACCGGCGCCGAGCGCCAGGTTGTAGCGCACGTAGGCGTGCTTGATGATCGCGGCGGCGTCGACGCCCTCCGGCACCAGGATGGCCGTGACCGTGTCGGAGTTCCACTTGGGCTCCTTGGCACAGGTCTTCAGGCCCCAGGCGGCCACGGCCTGGCGGGTCGCCTCGCCGAGGACGTGATGGCGGTGGTAGACGTTCTCGAGGCCTTCCTCGTTAAGGCAGGCCAGGGCCTCGCGCAGGCCGTAGAGCAGCGGCAGCGACGGGGTGTAGGGGAAGTAGCCGGCCGGGTTCTGCTTCTGGTGGTCGGCCCAGTCGAAGTACACGTGTGCGAGGCGGTCGTTCTGGCCCGACGAGGTGTCGGCGGCCTTGAGCGCCTTCTGGCTGACGCAGATCACGCCGAGGCCGGCGGGGAGCATCAGGCCCTTCTGCGAGCCGGCGATGGCGCAATCGACCTTCCACTCGTCCATCTTGAATGGGAGCGAGCCGATCGAGGAGACGCCGTCGACGAACAGCAGGGCCGGGTGGCCGGCGGCGTCGATCGCCTTGCGCACGGCACCGACATCGCTGGTGACGCCGGTGGCGGTCTCGTTATGGACGACCATGACGGCCTTGATCTCGTGGTTCTTGTCGGCGCGCAGGGCCTCGCCGATCCGCTCCGGGTTCGCACCCGTGCCCCACTCCTCGTCCTGGACGATGACTTCCAGGCCGAGGCGCTGGGCCATGTCGATCCAGAGGTGGCTGAACTGGCCGAAGCGGGCGGCCAGGACCTTGTCGCCGCGCGACAGGGTGTTGGACAGGGCGGATTCCCAGATGCCGGTGCCGGAGGCCGGGAACAGGAAGATGGTGCCCTCGGTCGAACCGTAGACGGCCTTCGTGTCCTGGAAGAGCGGCTTGGTCAGCGTGGGGAAGTCCACCGAACGGTGATCCTCGGACTGCACCATCATCGCGCGCATCACGCGATCCGGGATGTTCGTCGGGCCCGGGACGAACAGGTGGTTCCGGCCGGGACGTCGCGTTGCCGCCATGATGTTTTCTCCGTTTCTCACGTTAGTGACCACACGCGCCCTGGCGTGCGGCGACAATGATGCGCCGAGGGTTGAAGCGGATCGCACGGGGCGTCCCGGGACGATCCCGAGTGCTCGTAGCGGCCGCTGGTTAGATGAATCGCGGGACGAACTCGTACGTGCGCGACCTGTGGACGGATACAGGACCCAGGTCCGCCCGCGTCGAAGAAAGCCCTTCGACGCCCGTCGCCGCGCGCGCCACCGAACACCACAAGCCTCTTCTCCATGGGCCGGGTCGCGCGACACGCGCTGACCGCTGGGCCGTTTCAGCGTCGTCGTCCCCGGGGACGGCACCCTTAGTTCGCCTCGATGGGCTCCGGTCATGCGTTCTCGAACGCCGCCCGGTGGGGCACCTTGAGCGGGACTATGCCCGGCTTCCCGCCGAAAGGAAAACCCGAAATACTTGGTCTCAAATCAAAATTTTTTTTGTGGAAGAAGAGCTTACGTCGCGGCGCCGAAGGCGGCCGGTCTGGCGAGGCCGACGTCATCAAACTGATACGGGAATCCGGTTTGGCTCCAGGGATCGGAGGCTGTCCCGGAGGCGAACGTGGGCGAAGACACCGAGACGACCCGCGTCCGGACCCTGTTCCTGTCCGACATGCATTTGGGGACCAAGGGTTGCCAAGCCGATCTGCTGCTCGAATTCCTGCGTGATTACGATGCGGACGAGATCTACCTCGTCGGCGACATCGTGGATGGCTGGCAACTCAAGTCCGGCTGGTACTGGCCGCAGAGCCACAACGACGTCGTGCAGAAGCTCATGCGCAAGGTTCGCAAGGGCTCGACGCTGGTCTACGTCCCGGGCAACCACGACGAGTTCCTGCGCGATTATATCGGCATGACCTTCGGTGGCATCGAAATCGCCGATCAGCGGGTGCATGAGGCCGCCGACGGCAAGCGCTACCTCGTCATCCACGGCGACCAATTCGACATGGTGGTCCGCCATGCCCGGTGGCTCGCGTTCCTGGGCGACGGCGCCTACACCTTCGCCCTCTTCGTGAACACCTACGTCAACACCGTGCGCCGCCGCCTCGGCCTCGCCTACTGGTCGCTCTCCGCCTGGGCCAAGCTGAAGGTCAAGAACGCCGTCAACTTCATCGGCAAGTTCGAGGAATTGCTCAGCGCCGAGGCCAAGCGCGTCGGGGCCGACGGGGTGATCTGCGGCCACATCCACCACGCGGCCAACCGGCAGATCAACGGTCTCACCTACCTGAACACCGGCGACTGGGTGGAATCCTGCACCGCCATCGTCGAGCACTACGACGGCACCATGGAGGTGTTGCACTATCCGAGCCTGCTGAGGGCCCGCGCCGGGCGGACCGATCTCGTCGACCGCACGCGGCCCGACGGAGCCCGGGCGGTCGCGTGAGGCTCCTCATCGCGACCGATGCTTGGCATCCGCAAGTCAACGGCGTGGTCCGCTCCCTGGAGAACATGGCCGCGGCGGGGGCTGCCTACGGCTTCGACCCGGTGTTCCTGACCCACCAGGACTTCGCCTCCCTGCCCCTGCCGGGCTATCCCGAGATTCGGGTCGCCTACGCTACCAAGCGGCACGTGGCGCGCCTCTGGGACGATCTGCAGCCCACCCACGTCCACATCTCCACGGAAGGGACCGTGGGCTATGCCACGCGGCGATACTGCCTCGCCCATGGCCGCCCGTTCACCACGAGCTATCACACCCGCTTCCCGGAATACCTCTCCGCCCGGGCCCCCGTGCCCGAAACCTGGAGCTATGCCTGGCTGCGCCGGTTCCATGGCGCGGCCAACGGCACCATGGTCTCGACCCCCTCCCTGGAGCGCGACCTCCACGCGCGCGGCTTCACCAACCTGATGCGCTGGACGCGCGGCGTCGACACCGAGCTGTTCCGGCCTCGCCCGCCGGATGCGCCGGACCTTGCCGGGCTGCCGCGGCCGATCTTCCTCACGGTGGGACGGCTCGCGGTGGAGAAGAACCTCGAGGCGTTCCTGCGCCTCGATCTGCCCGGAACGAAGGTCGTCGTCGGCGACGGCCCGGATCGGGCGCGCCTCGCGGGGATTGCGCCGGCGGCCCGCTTTCTCGGCATCCGCACCGGCGCCGCCCTCGCCGCCCTCTACGCCGCTGCCGACGTCTTCGTGTTTCCGAGCCTGACCGACACCTTCGGAATCGTGCTTCTCGAAGCCCTCGCCTGTGGCGTCCCGGTGGCCGCCTATCCCGTCACCGGGCCCCTCGACGTCATCGGCCGGACCGGTGCCGGCGTCCTCGATCACGACTTGCGTGCGGCCACCCTGGCCGCCTTGGCAATTCCGCGGGAGCGTTGCCGCAGCGAAGCCCTGCGGTACACCTGGGCCGAGAGCGCGCGGCAGTTCTACGACAACATCGCTCAAGCCCATGGCAGCACGTCCGTCCGGGTACAGGCCGCGGGCACGCCATCGCGGGGCATCGTCGAACTCGGCTGACGCGTGGACCCGTCTGACCGCGCACGCTAGGGGAAGGGATCAGCCCCCTGCCCGGACCCTGCCCGATGCCGCCCTTCGACCCGCGCCTGGCGGAGACCTACCCGGCCGTGATCGGCTGCGACGAGGTTGGGCGGGGAGCCCTCTGCGGCCCGGTGATCGTCGCGGCGGTGTGGTTCGCGCCGGCTGCATTCCCGCCCGAGCTTCTGGCGCGTCTCGACGACAGCAAGCGCCTGAAAGCGGCCGAGCGCGAGGCGTTGACTCCACTCATCCGGGCGTGGGCCCGCGTCGCGGTGGCGGCCGGATCGCGCGCGCTGGTGGACCGGATCAACGTCCGCGCCGCCACCCTCGACGCCATGCGGCGCGCGGCCCTCGGCCTGCATCTCGACGCACCGGTTTGGGTCGACGGCCGCGACACGATTCCGGGACTCGCCCTCCCCGGCCGCGCCGTGGTGGGCGGCGACCGGCTGGTGCCGCAGATCGCCGCCGCCTCCATCGTGGCCAAGACCCTGCGCGACGCATTGATGCGTCGGCTGGCCGGGCGCTACCCGGACTACGGCTGGGCGAGCAACGTCGGCTACGGCACGCGCACCCATCTCGCCGGCCTCGCACACCGCGGCCGCTCGCCCCATCATCGGCTCAGCTTCACGCGCGCCTACGATCTCAGAACAGGCTCAACTGGTCGCGCGGAACCCTGAACAGGTCGACGCGCAGGCGACGACGGACTTCGGGATAGCCGAGGCGCTGCCGGGCGAGCCGCATGCGCTGGCGGATCAGGTCGGCATAGGCGCCGGTGCCGGTCATCCGCGTGCCGAAAGCGGCGTCATAGGCCTTTCCGCCCCGCGCGGCGCGGACCAGCGACATGACGTGGCGCTGGCGACCTGGGTAATGCTCGGCGAACCAGTCGTTCACCAGGTCATCGAGTTCGAGCGGCAGGCGTAGGAGTACGTGGCTCGCCTCCACGGCGCCGAGCGCCCGGGCCCGGGCGAGGATCGCCTCGAGCTCGTGGTCGTTCAACGAAGGGATGATCGGCGCGGCGATGACCATCACGGGAATGCCCGCGGCGCTCAGGCGGGCGATCGCGTCCAGGCGCTTTTGCGGATGCGGCGCGCGGGGCTCCAGCCGGCGTGCCAGGACGGGATCGAGGGTGGTCACCGAGATCGCGACCTTCACGAGACCGTCGCGCGCGAGGTCGGTGAGGAGGTCGAGATCGCGCACGACGAGATTCGATTTCGTCACGATGCCGACCGGGTGGCGGAACCGCGCCAGGACCTCCAGCACCGCGCGGGTGACGCGATGCTCCCGTTCGATCGGCTGATAGGGATCGGTGGCGGTTCCCAGGGCGATGGTGGCGGGACGGTAGCCCGGTGCCGACAACTCCGCTTCGAGCAGAGCGCCGGCACCCACCTTCCGGAACAGCTTGGTCTCGAAGTCGAGGCCCGGTGACAGGCCGACATAGGCATGGTTCGGACGGGCGAAGCAGTAGACGCAGCCGTGCTCGCAACCGCGGTAGGGATTGATCGAGCGATCGAACGAGATGTCGGGCGAGGTGTTGCGGGTGATCAGCGTGCGGGCATGCTCCGGCCGCACCTCGGTCCGGACGGGGACCGCCTCCTCGTTGCCGGACCAGCCGTCGTCGAAGGTTTCCCGTCGGGCCGCCTCGTACCGTCCGCTCGGATTGGCCGTGGCGCCCCGGCCCCGCCGCCCCATCGGCTGCGGTGTGGTCTCGCCGAGGCGTCGCGCAGCCGCGGGGCCGGCGGACGATGGGCGAGTGGCGTCTGCTGGCATGGGCGAGGTTCATCCGTTGGGATCGGACGAGAACGTATCATGAACAAATGCTCGGGGCGCTGCAAAAATTTCAGGCAGAACGCGTGTCGTGTCGCGTTTCTACCCATTTGCGTCCTCTGCGTCGCCGCGATGTGGCTTGGCGCTACGCGAAAATACGGTATGCGCGCGCATGCTTTCGGCTCTCATCTCCGTGGCGCGGCCTGCCGACCCCGATTCCGTCGATCATCTCGCCGATACGCTAGGCGCGCTGGTCGCCGGAGTTGCGGCAGGACTCGTCGGTGACGCGGTGATCGTCGTGCCGGTCGCGAATGCGATGATCGAGGCCGTGGCCGAGGCGACCGGCGCGACGGTCGTTCTGCGTGGTCGTGGGTCGTCGCCCTGGTCGGCCGGTGCGAAGATCGCGCGCCGGGACTGGGTGCTGTGTCTCGAGGCCGGCGATGTTCCCGCCGAGGGTTGGATCCGTCTTCTGGACCGCTTCATCGGGACGGCCCGCCCGGAGGTGTCTTTGGCCCGCTTGCGCCGCCCCCATACCGGCCTGCCGGCACGCCTGGCCGCCGGAGGGGAGCGCGTCATCGGCGTGAACGCTCCACGCCCAGGCGATCTGGTGCGCCGCGAACGCCTGCTGGCGGGCCCGAAATTCATCCGCCGTTTGAAGGCCCGCCCGCTCGCGGCGCGCCTCGACCGGGCGTAATCGCCGCTGATCGAGGGTCGACCGTCCCGCCTACACCGAGATTGAAGCGCCGCGACGCAGGTGCTCGTCCAGGCGGGGCATGATCTCGACGAAGTTGCAGGGCCGATGGCGGTAGTCGAGCTGCGCGGCCAGGATGCCGTCCCAAGCGTCGCGGCAGGCGCCGGGAGAGCCGGGCAGAACGAAGATGTAGGTCGCGTTCGCGACGCCCGCCGTGGCGCGCGACTGCAAGGTCGAGGTTCCGATCTTGTCGTAGGAAACGCGGTGGAAGACGGCCGAGAAACCATCCATGCGCTTCTCGAACAGGGGCTCGATGGCCTCGGGCGTCACGTCGCGGCCCGTGAAACCGGTGCCGCCCGTGGTGATGACCACGTCGACGGCCGGGTCACGGCTCCAGCGCTCGACCTGTCCGCGGATCGCCTCGACCTCGTCGGGGACGATGGCGCGGGCGGCCATGGTGTGCCCCGCCGCCGTGAGGCGCTCGACGAGGGTGTCGCCGGAGCGGTCGTCCCCCTCGCTGCGGGTGTCCGATACCGTGAGGACCGCGATGGCCAGCGGGATGAAGCTGCGGGTCTTGTCGGATGCGACCATCTTGGAATGCCTTCAACCGAACGCGGGCGGGACGGGACCGATCCTACGCGAAAGTCCCGCCCCCCGACAGCGCGCCGGCTGCAGCTCAGTTCCGCGCGGCCCGGAACGTGTCGCAGGATTTCGTCTGTCCGCTGCGATAGCCGGTCATGAACCAGCGCATCCGCTGCTCGGATGAGCCGTGCGTGAAGGAATCCGGCACGGCATACCCCTGCGACTGCTTCTGAAGCTTGTCGTCGCCGATGGCGCTCGCCGCCTGCATCGCCTCTTCGATGTCGCCCTGCTCCAGGGCGTTATACTTGTCGTTGGAATTCTTGGCCCAGACGCCCGCGAGGCAGTCGGCCATGAGCTCGGTGCGCACGGACAGCTGGTTCGCCTCGGTCTTGCTCGACGCGTTCTGCTGGCGGCCCTGGACCTTGCCGAGAATGCCGAGTTCGTCCTGCACGTGATGGCCGACCTCGTGGGCGATGACGTAGGCGTAGGCAAAGTCGCCCTTCACGCCGAACTTCTGCTCCATCTCCTTGAAGAACGAAGTGTCGAGATAGACCTTCTTGTCGATCGGACAGTAGAACGGCCCCATGGCGGCCTGGGCCGAGCCGCAGCCGCTGCGTGTGCCGCCGGTGTAGAGCACCATCGCGGTCGGGCGGTACTGGCGGCCCGTCTGGTTCGGCAGGACCTCCTTCCACACATCCTCGGTGTTGCCGAGGATCGCGGCGGCGAAGCGCCCGCTCTCGTCCGTCGGCTTGGTCTTGCGCTGGGCCTGGGTCTGGGGGTCGACCTGCTCCTGGCGCGGGCGTCCGCCGCCGGACATCTGCTCGGCACCGCCGATCAGGACCGCCGGGTTGATGCCCGTGACCCAGCCGATGATGCACAGGATCACGATGGTGCCGATGCCAAGGCCACCGGCTCCGCCGCCGGGAAAGCCGAACCCACCATCGCCGCCACCTTCGCCGCGCCGATCCTCGACATTGTCCGACGAGCGGAAATCTTCCCAGCGCATGATCTCGTTACACCCTGTCCGGCCACGCGGCGTCACACACGGCCGCGTGAAGTAAGTCGCAGCTACGGGATACGGTTCCGCTTGGGCGCCGGCCCGAGCGGGCTCAGGCCTTCCCGTCGAGGGCGGCGCGCAAGGTCCGGAAGTCCCGCCAAGCAAGGCGCTTCTGCAGCGGCTGGCGCAGGAGATAGGCCGGATGCAGCGTCGCCAGGGCGCGGATCTCGCGGCTCCCGACGCGGTAGGGGTAGAAGCGACCGCGCGCCTTCAAGATGCCGTCCTTGGTGCCGGTGATCGCCTGCGTCGCCGGGCTGCCGAGGCAAACGATGAGGTCCGGATCGGCGAGTTCGATCTGCCGTTCGATGAACGGCCTGCAGATCGAGACCTCCTGCGGGGTCGGGTTGCGGTTCCCCGGCGGCCGCCACGGCACGATGTTGGTGACGTAAGCATTCGTCCGGTCGAGGCCGATGGCCGCCATCATGCGGTCGAGAAGCTTGCCCGAACGGCCCATGAAGGGTTTGCCGACGCGGTCCTCGTCGGCCCCCGGGGCCTCGCCGATGAACATCAGCTTCGCCGCCGGATTGCCGTCGGCGAAGACGAGGTTCTTGGCGGTGAATTTCAGCGGGCAACCATCGAAGCCGGCGAGCAGCGCCTCCAGCTCGTCGAGGCTCTGCACGTCGCGGGCCCGCGCACGCGCATCGCCGGCCGCCTCCCCAGGCTTGGACGCGGCCGACTGGCCGAAGGTCCGGGCCGGCGGCGGGGCCGCGCCGCGCTGGGGCAAATCGGCCAGGACCATGCCGACGCCGGGCAAGGGTGGCCGCGGCGGGGCCGGCGCGTCGCGCAAAGGCGTGGGCCGTGCGGGGGGCGCCGTCATCTGCTCGGGCGCCTCGGCCTCCGAGAAGCGATCGTGAGGCGCCTCGTCGAGGAAGAGGTCGAGTCCGGCCTCGACGTGAAAATCGAGGCTGGCGATGAGATCCCGCTGTCGGTCGTCGCTTTGGCTCATGATCCCGATGTGGCGCCTCACGCAGTTGTGGACAACCGGGCGTGCGACGCTGCGCACTGCCTTTTGACCCGCGCGACATCGTCACCCGCTGCCCCCGAGACCTTGGCGCCGCTTGCGTTCTCAGGTTGGAATGGGTTGAGAGTGATCGCCGGACACGGGATCGTCGGTCCGTAGACGGACGATCGGGACGAATGACGAGGGCCCCGCGGCAGAGCAGGGCCTCACAGGAGGATGACGGATGGCGCTGCCCGAACGCGAGGCGATGGAATTCGACGTGGTCATCGTGGGGGCCGGGCCGGCCGGGCTCGCGACCGCCATCCGCCTCAAGCAGTTGTCCGCCGATGCCAGCATCGTCGTGGTGGAGAAGGGCTCAGAGGTCGGTGCCCACATCCTGTCGGGCGCGGTGATCGATCCCTCGGGCCTCGACGGCCTGCTGCCCGGCTGGCGCCAGGACGAGGCGCGCCCGCTTAAGACGGCGGTCGCGCGCGACGAGTTCATGTTCCTGACCAAGAACAGCGGCCTTACCATGCCGAACCTGTTTTTCCCCAAGCTGATGTCGAACCACGGCAACTTCGTCGGCTCGCTCTCGAACGTGACGAAGTATCTCGGCGCCAAGGCCGAGGAGCTCGGCGTCGAGATCTACCCGGGCTTCCCGGCATCCGAGGTGCTTTACGACGAATCCGGCGTCGTCGTGGGCGTCGCCACGGGCGACCTCGGCATCGGCAAGTCCGGTGAGCCGCGCGACGACTACACCCGCGGCATGGAGTTGCGGGCCAAGTACACGGTCTTCGGTGAGGGCGCGCGCGGATCGCTGACCAAGACGGTGATCGATCGCTTCAAGCTCAACGCTTACAGCGACCACCAGAAGTACGGCCTCGGCGTCAAGGAACTCTGGCAGCTCGCCCCTGACAAGTTCCAGGCCGGCCTCGTGCAGCACACCATGGGCTGGCCCCTGCCGAACAAGGCCGGCGGCGGCTCCTGGCTCTACCATTTCGACGACGGCCTGCTCTCGGTCGGCTTCGTCACGCACCTGAACTACGAGAATCCGACCCTGTCGCCGTTCGAGGAGTTCCAGCGCTTCAAGACCCACCCGATGATCGCCGAGACCTTCGACGGGGCCAAGCGCATCGGCTACGGCGCGCGCGCCATCATGGAGGGCGGCTGGCAGTCGGTGCCGAAGCTTGTGTTCCCGGGCGGCTGCCTCGTGGGCGACTCTGCCGGCTTCGTGAACGTGCCCCGCATCAAGGGCTCGCACAATGCGGTCCTCTCCGGCATGCAGGCGGCCGAGGCCCTGGCGCAGGCACTCGAATCCGGCCGGCAGGGCGACGAGCTCGAGACCTACGAGAACGGCTGGCGCGACAGCGCCATCGGCCAGGATCTGAAGCGCGTACGCAACGTCAAGCCGCTCTGGTCGAAGTACGGCACGCTCGTTGGCGTCGGCCTCGGCGGGCTCGACATGTGGTCGAACACCATCCTGGACGCCTCGCCCTTCGGAACGCTGCGCCACGGGAAGCCGGACCACGCGACGCTGAAGCCGCTGAGCGAGGTGAAGCCGATCGTCTATCCCAAGCCCGACGGCAAGCTGACCTTCGACCGACTCTCCTCGGTCTACCTGTCGAACACCAACCACGAGGAGGACCAGCCGGCCCACCTCAAGGTGCGGAACATGGAGCTGCAGAAGGCCTCCGAGCACGACGTCTACGGTGGCCCGTCGGCCCGCTACTGTCCGGCCGGCGTCTACGAATGGGTGGAGGATGCCGGCGCCAGCGACGGCGTACGCTACCAGATCAACGCCCAGAACTGCGTCCACTGCAAGACCTGCGACATCAAGGATCCGAACCAGAACATCAACTGGGAGACCCCGGAAGGACCGGGCGGGCCGAACTACCCGAACATGTGAGGGGGCCGGTCCGCCGCCCGGATCACGGTCGAATGAGGGGGGATGGCGGGCGCAGAGGCCGCCATCCTTATGCCTTGCGAGGATGGCGGTAAGAGTCCAGTGTCCCGCCCCGAACGAGCCCGGCCACCGAGATGGCCGGTGCGCAGGAGCCGTGATCGGTGCCCATGAACGGAACAGCCAAAACCAGCCGGACCGGCCGCCGGGTCCTCTCGGCCCTCGCCGTCTGCCTCGCGAGCTCGCCGGCGGCCTACGCGGCTCAGCCGCGGGAATCCGCTCCGATCTCCGAGTACGAGCCCGCGGAGTCGCTGGAGGGCAACTTCCTCTCGGCCTACATCGCCGGTGCCTCCAAGGACACCGCAGCCGCCGCGAGCTACTACCGCGAGGCCGTGAAGGCCGATCCCCGCAACGCCGAGCTGCTGGAGCGGGCCTTCGTGTCGCTGCTCGCCGACGGCTCCCTGCCGGACGCCTTCCGGGCCGCCGAACGCCTGACCAGCCGCGACGGATCGAACGGCCTCGCCCAGCTCGCCCTCGGCGTGCGCCAGATCAAGGCGGGACAGTTCGCCCAGGCCCGCCAGAACTTCGCACGCAGCGGCCGGGGGGCCGCCGCCGACCTGACCGGGACGCTGCTCACCGCGTGGGCCTTCGCCGGGGCCAACGACGGCAAGCGCGCGCTGGAGACCATCAACAAGCTCAAGGGCGAACGCTACTACAACACCTTCCGCGACTTCCATGCCGGGCTGATCGCCAGCCTCGTCGGCGATCAGGCGGAAGCCGAGCGCCGCCTCAAGGCCGCCTACGACGCCGACCGCAACACCCTGCGCATCGTCGACGCCTATGCGCGCTTCGAGGCCCAGGCCGGCCGCACCGACCTCGCGATCCAGGCCTATACCGAGTTCGACAAGCTGCTGCCGCGCCACCCCATCGTGCGCGATGCCCTGACCAAGCTGAAGGAGGGCAAACCCCTCAGCCGCCTCGTCAACTCGGCGCAGGAGGGCGCGGGCGAGGTGCTGTACGGTCTCGGCTCGGCCGGCTCGACCCAGGGCGACGAACTGCCGGCGGTGGTCTACCTGCGCTTCGCCCTCTACCTCGCCCCCGAGCACGCCCTCGCGCGGCTCACCCTTGCCGACATCCTCGACCGGATGAAGCAGACCGAGCGGGCCAACGAGGCCTATTCGCAGATCCCCACCACCTCGCCCCTGCGCCTCAATGCCGACGTCCAGGTCGGACTGAACCTGGAGCAGATGGGCAAGGGCGACGAGGCCATCGCCCATCTCGATGCCGCGATGAAGGCGCATCCGGACGACATCGACGTCGTCACGGCGCTCGGCAACGTCCAGCGTTCGCGCAAGAAGTACGAGGAGGCGGCGGAGACCTACAGCCGTGCCATCGCGCTGATCGGCGACAAGCCGGCCGCGAATTATTGGACGACTTTCTACTTCCGGGGAACCGCCTACGAGCGCGCCAAGCAGTGGCCGAAGGCCGAGGCCGACCTGAAGAAGGCCCTTGAGCTGGTTCCCGCGAGCCAGCCCGGCGCCCGGGCCCAGGTGCTGAACTACCTCGCCTATTCTTGGGTCGACCAGAACATGAACATCGACGAGGCCTTCACGATGCTGAAGCAGGCCGTCGATGCGGCCCCGCGCGACGGCATGATCATCGACAGCCTGGGTTGGGCCTATTTCCGCCTCGGCCGCTGGGACGACGCGGTGCGCGAGCTGGAAAAGGCGATCGAGCTGAAGCCCGGCGATCCGACCATCAACGACCACCTGGGCGACGCCTACTGGCGCGCCGGGCGTCGCCTGGAGGGCAAGTTCCAATGGCAGCACGCCAAGGACCTGAACCCAGAGCCGGACGACCTCGAGAAGATCAATGCCAAGCTCAAGGACGGCTTGCCGGAACTCGAGAAGCCCGCCGCCACCGCCGAGAATCCGCCCGAGAGCAAGGTGAACCCCGAGCTGCCGAAGGGCGCCCCTGCCCCGAACGAGCCCCCGGGCGCGGCCGACAAGAAGAGCGGCGGTTGATCGGCCCGAAGGCTTGACGGAACGCGCGTCGCGAGGCCAGACCGGCCCCGCGATTGCCCGACCCATGAGCCCCGAGTGTCCGTGCCCCTCCTCGTCACCCGCGCTCCGGCGAAGATCAACCTCACCCTTCACGTCCTCGGCCGCCGGGCCGGCGACGGCTATCACGAGCTCGAAAGTCTCGTGGTCTTCACCGGCGCCGGCGACACGCTCAGCCTGGAGCCGGGTCCCGACCTGGCGCTGACCGTTTCGGGGCCGACGGCCGGCCCGGCCGGCCCCCTCGACGACAACCTCGTCATCCGCGCGGTGCGTCACCTCGCCCGCCTTCGGCCCGGTCTCCGCCAGGGCAGCTTCCATCTCGTGAAGCGTCTGCCCGTCGCCGCAGGCATCGGCGGCGGCTCCTCCGACGCCGCGGCGGCCCTGCGCCTTCTGGGCCGCCTGAACGACATCGCCCCCGACGATCCGGACCTGGTCGCGGCCGCCCGTGCCACTGGCGCCGATGTCCCGGTCTGTCTTGTCCCACGCGCCCGCATGATGGCGGGCGCCGGCGAGGCCGTCGGACCCGCCCTGGATATGACCCCGCTGCCGGCGGTCCTCATCAATCCGGGCGTCCCGGTCGAGACTGCGCCGGTGTTCCGCGCGCTTGGGCTCGCGGTCGGCGATCGCCACGGCACCGGCGCGCATCCCGTCATCGCCCCCGGTCTCGGGGCGGAGGCCCTCCTGCGCGCGATCACCCCTGCCCGCAACGACCTCGAAACCCCGGCGCGGAGCCTCGCCCCGGTGATCGACGTGGCGCTCGGGGCCCTGCGGGCCGCCCCCGGATGCCGCTTGGCGCGGATGTCGGGGTCCGGCGCGACGGTGTTCGGAATTTTCGGGCATCGGTCCGAGGCGGCCCGCGCCGCACGCAGCATCGCGGCAGTTCATCCAGGCTGGTGGGTCACGGCAGCAATGCTGCGCTAAGCATTCGCCCTCTTGGTGGGATAGCAACTTTCCGTGCAACGGCGCCGACTTCAGACGTCAGCTTTACGCTCGCTCAAGGTTTGAGGCTGCAGGATCGGCGCGCGCAAGGAGCGGTGCATGCCCGACCAAAAAAACAACTCGTGGGGAGAGGGCGAGCTCCGAGAACTCCTGTGCCTGATGATGATCGGCTCCTGCATCTGGATCGTCGGCACTCAGCTGGGGTTCTTCACGGTTCTCATCGACGCGACCCGGACGCATCAGCTTCAGGATCTGCTGATGCTGTCCCTTTGCATGAGCCTGGGCGTGGTCGTGGCGGCCGTCCGCAAGTCGTTCAAGCTGCGCAAGGCGATGCAGGATCGGGACGGGGCCGAGGCGCATGCCGAGGCCGTCGCACGCCACGATGCGATGACGGGTCTCGCCAATCGCCGCCTGTTCGGCGAAACCCTCGCGGCGCGCATCCGCGTGGCCACCGGTCTCCCGCGGGTCGCCGTGATGCTGATCGACCTCGACCGCTTCAAGCCGGTGAACGACGTCCATGGTCATGCCGCGGGTGACGCCGTCCTCTGCGTCATCGCCGATCGCCTGCGGGCCCTCGCGCCGCCCCAGAGCCTCGTCGCGCGCCTCGGGGGCGATGAGTTCGCTCTTCTTCTCGACACCGACAGCGATCCGGAAGCTCTGGCGCGACTCGCGCAGGGCATCATCGCCTCGCTCTCTCAGCCGATCGCCTGGACCCAGAGCCGTCTCGAGATCGGCGCCACCATCGGAATCGCGACGGCGACGGAAGAGAGCCGCACCGCCGAGGCGCTGCTGCACGCCGCCGATGTCGCCATGTACCAGGGCAAGCGGGATGGGCGCGGGACCTACCGGTTCTTCCATCTCGACATGGGTCAGGCCCTGAAGGCACGCGCCCGGCTCGAAGGGGAATTGCGGGTCGGCATCGAGCAGGGCGAGATCGAGCCGTTCTACCAGCCAGTGGTGTCGCTGCCCGGCCGCGATCTCATCGGGTTCGAGGTGCTGGCCCGCTGGAATCATCCCCGGCTGGGCGTCCTGACCCCGGCCGATTTCATCAGCCTGGCCGAGGAGACCGGTCTGATCGCCGAGCTCACCTGGTCGCTGATGCGCCGGGCCTGCCGAGACGCTCGGCTCTGGCCGGCCCATCTCCAGCTGGCGATCAACATCTCACCGCTGCAGCTGCGCGATCCGCACCTGCCCGAGCAGATCCTCGGCATCCTGACGGAGACCGGGTTCGCACCGGGTCGCCTGGAGATCGAGATCACCGAGACGGCCCTGGTCAACGATCTCGAAGCGGCGCGGACCGCCCTGAAGTCGCTCCAAAGCTTTGGCGTCCGCATCGCCCTCGACGATTTCGGGACCGGATATTCCAGCCTCTACCATCTGCGCGAACTGCAGTTCGACAAGCTGAAGATCGACCGCAGCTACGTGGAATCGATGCGGCTAAGCAGCGAGCGCGCCAAGCTCGTGGATGCGATCATCGCTCTGGGCTCCAGCCTCGGCCTTCTCACCACGGCCGAGGGCATCGAGAGCGGGACTAGCGTCGATTGGCTTGCCGGCCAGGGGTGCACCTACGGCCAGGGCTACCTCTTCGGGCGGCCCATGGACAAGGCCACCACCGACGGCCTTCTCACGCAATGGTCCGACGACGCGGGCCGGATCGTGATCGCGCCGTCCCCGGCCGAAACGTCCGAGGTCACCGATTACGAGCGCGTGGCCCTCGCTCCGCCGCCGGTCATGCGCCAGGCGGCAGCCTGACGATCCGACGCTGCGCTGGGACGCTCAGTGCGCCCGGGCGATGCAGAAGTCGACGACCTGCAGCAGGGCGTGCTTCATCGGGCTCGGCGGGAACGTCTTCAGGGCATCCCGGGCCCGGTCGCCGTACAGGCGGGCGCGCGCCATCGTTTCCTCCAGGGCGCCGTGACGCCGCAGGATGGCGCGCGCTGTTTCGAGATCGTTGTCCGTGACCTCGCCGAGTTCGAGCGTCCGCTTCCAGAAGCCGCGCTCGCTACCCGTGGCACGACGCACCGCCAGGACGATGGGCAGCGTGATCTTGCCCTCGCGAAAATCGTCGCCGACATTCTTGCCCAGGGTATCGCTGGTGCCGCCGTAATCGAGGACGTCGTCGATGAGCTGGAAGGCGATGCCGAGGTTCATGCCGTAGGCGCGGCAGGCTGCCTGCTCGGCGGCGTCGCGCTCAGCCAGGACCGGACCGACCTCGCAGGCAGCGGCGAACAACTCCGCCGTCTTGGCGCTGATCACCGCGAGATACTCGGCCTCGCTCGTTTCCGTGTTCTTCGCCGCGGTGAGCTGCATCACCTCGCCCTCGGCGATGATGGTGGCCGCCGCGGACAGGATGTCGAGGGCCTTCAGCGATCCGACCTCCACCATCATCCGGAAGGCTTGGCCGAGGAGGAAATCGCCCACCAGGACGCTGGCCTCGTTCCCCCACTTGATGCGGGCCGCCACCTTGCCGCGACGCATGTCGCTGCCGTCGACCACATCGTCGTGCAGGAGGGTCGCGGTGTGCATGAACTCGACGCTGGCGGCGAGCTTCACCGCGCCGTCGCCGACATAGTGGCAGAGATCGGCGGTCGCGAGCGTGAGGATCGGCCGAAGGCGCTTGCCGCCCGAGGAGATCAGGTGGTTGGCGACTTCGGGAATCATCTGGACGTCGGATCCGGTGCGGGACAGGATCGTCGCGTTGACGCGCTCCATCCCACCGGACACCAGGGCGACGAGGTCGGCCAGGCTCGCCTCGGGATCGGGACTTCTCTCATCGATCGGAACTACGACGCCCAAGACCTTGAGGCCTCCCGCTTCCCTACGCCAACGCGGCGCGATCCAATCGACCGCGTCCGTGACACCCCATCGCATGCGCCCGGAGGCGCTGCAACACGCACCATGCCGCAAGCTATACATCCAGGGGCGGTGCCCAGGATGGCGCCGGGGAGAGCGTGTATGACCGAACTCATTCGCAGCAACGACGTCGTCCTGATCGGGTTCGCCCAATCGATCCTGGAGGCCGCAGCCATTCCGGCCCTCGTCGCCGACCAGCACATGAGCCTTCTCGAAGGCTCCATCGGCGCCTTCGCGCGGCGTCTCCTGGTGCCGCGGGATCAGGCGATGCAGGCGCGCCGCCTGCTCACGGATGCGGGCCTCGCCCACGAGTTGCGGGATGCCTGAGCCCGGGGCCGATCTCTGGCTCGGCGGTCGGCTGCGCCTGATCCAGCCGCCGCGCGGCGCGCACCGGGCCGGCACGGACGCGGTCCTTCTGGCAGGGCTCCTGGCACCCGAGCCCGGTGCGGTCGTCTGCGACGTGGGGGCGGCGAGCGGTGCGGTGGGCCTCGCGGTGGCCCTGCGGAGCCCCGACTGCCGCGTGGTGCTGGTGGAACGTGACCCGGACCTGGCAGCTTACGCCCGGTGCAACGCCGAGGCGAATGGCTTGGTTAACCGGACGACGGTCATCGAGGCGGACGTGCTGGCGCCCGGACTGCGTCGGCAGGCCGATGGCCTGACGCCCGGCCTCGCCGACCTCCTCCTGACGAACCCGCCCTACTTCGAGCCCGGACGGCACCAGCCCTCCCCCGTGATCGGCAAAGCCAGCGCGCATACCTTTTCGGACGGCGGGATCGAGGCCTGGATGCGCAGCTGCGTCGATCTGCTCCGCCCACAGGGTCGGCTCGGCCTGATCCACCGGGCGGATCACCTCCCCGCCTGCCTCGACGCCGCCCGCGGCCGCTTCGGCGCGCTGGCGATCCGGCCGGTCCACGCCAAGCGGAATCAGCCGGCGATCCGCATCCTCATGAGCGGCGTGAAGGGAAGCCGGGCTCCGCTGCGGCTCCTGCCGCCCGTCGTCCTTCATGACGACGAGGGCCGCTTCACCCCGCACGCCGCGGCCCTTCACGAGGGTCGCGGGTGGGTCGATGCCGGCGTCGAGGTCCCCTGAGGGGCGCGCTCAGTAGAACGTCCGGACCCGATAAGGCCGATGCCAGCCGTGATGGCGGTGGCCCCAGCCGTGGTGCCGGCGCCAATGGTGGCGGCGATACCCGTGGTGGCGATGGTGCCAGTGCCGGCGGTGATGCCAATGACGCCGATGTCCGTGCCACCGGGCCTGCGCCACCAGGGGGGCCTGCGCACCGGCCTCGATACCCGCCACGGGCATCGGCGCGGCGGTCGCCGTCGCTGCTCCAAATCCCATCGCACCGGCCAGCATGCCGAGTGCCAGGGCCATCCAACGCATCATGCGCATGGTCGCATCTCCTTCGCTGCTGCGCGGGCCTCCCCGGGAGGCGCGCGGGCCGCCACGATGCGGCGGCGTGAGGCGACAACGGCGACGCTGGCAAAAGGGTTCGCCCCGCCCCACCTCACCGCTCGAGCGACCCTGCCCTCCGTGGCCGACGCGCAACACCCTTCCGCTCCTCCGATCCGAGTCGAGGCCGCATGCCCGTTTCCCTGCCTGGTCCCCTGCGCGCGCTGCTTCCCCGACGCTGGCGCCGTGCGGAGCCGCGCGTCGCCGTCCTGCGGCTCAGTGGGGCGATCGGCGCCGTGTCGCCGTTCCGCGCCGGACTGTCGATCGGCAGTCTCGCGAGCAGCCTCGATCGAGCCTTCGCGACGCCCGGCATCGCCGCCGTCGCGCTGGTCATCAACTCACCCGGCGGCGCTCCGGCGCAATCGCACCTGATCCACCAGCGCATCCGCGCCCTGGCGGCCGAGAAGAAGCTCCCGGTCCTGGCCTTCGTGGAGGATGTGGCGGCGTCCGGCGGCTACATGATCGCCTGCGCGGCCGACGAGATCATCGCCGATCCGATGTCGCTGGTCGGATCGATCGGCGTCGTCTCGGCCGGGTTCGGATTCGACCGGCTGATCGAGCGCATCGGCATCGATCGCCGGGTGCACACCCAGGGCGAGGCCAAGGGGATGCTTGATCCGTTCCGTCCGGAGGATCCGGCTGACGTGGCGCGTCTTAAGGCCATCCAGACGGACGTGCAGGCCCTGTTCACGGCCCTCGTCGGCGCCCGCCGCCCCAGGCTCGCGCCTAATGGAGAAAACCTGTTCACGGGGGCTGTCTGGACCGGCCAGCAGGCGCTACCGCTGGGTCTCGTCGATGGCCTGGGGGATGCCCGCTCGACCCTGCGGGCACGCTACGGCGACAAGGTCGATCTCGTCTTCATCGCCGAGAAGAAGGGCTCGCTCGTCGCCCGCCTGTTGCGGCGCTCGGCGCCCGGCAGCAGCGTCGCGGGCGAAGTCCTGGCAGCGATCGAGGATCGCGCGGCCTTCGCCCGCTACGGCTTGTAGGATCTCAGCGTTTGCAACTTTCAGCGCTTGCAGCTCTCGGCGCCGTAACCGGCATAGACCACCCGGACCTTCCGGGCGCAGGTCTCGGCAACGGCGGGGGCCGGCACGGCCGCGACCTCGATCGGCGTCACGGCGGCGGGCATTGTGACCGTATCCGAATACTCCGCCGTGGCGAGCGCGTTCGACGCCGTGATCACCAGCGGGGTGGCCACCAGGGATGCTGCGACGAGGGCGGCGAAGACTGTGAAGGACGAGCGCATGGCGCGATGTTCCAAATTGTCGACCGCCCTTGAGGACGGTGAGAACCCCTTGATTGCCGAATAAACTTGGCAGCAAGCGAGACCGTTCCACCGCTAAGGCGAATCGTGGCCGAATTGTGTGTGGTGACGCACGCCCATGGTGCGGTGCCGTCGCTTGACACGACCGGGCCGCCTCTTAAACGCTGGCCGCCCCTCCACGGACCGGAAAACCCATGTCGAGCGCCGTCGATCTAGCGCCCAAAACCTCGTTCCAGGGCCTGATCCTGACCCTGCAGCGATTCTGGGCGGCGCAGGGCTGCGTGATCCTGCAGCCCTACGACATGGAAGTCGGTGCCGGTACCTTCCATCCGGCGACGACCCTGCGGGCGCTCGGCCCGAAGCCCTGGAAGGCCGCCTATGTCCAGCCTTCGCGGCGGCCGAAGGATGGCCGCTACGGCGAGAACCCGAACCGGCTGCAGCACTATTACCAGTTCCAGGTGATCCTGAAGCCGAACCCGCCCAACCTGCAGGAGCTCTACCTCGCTTCCCTCGACGCCATCGGGGTCGACTTGAAGCTGCACGACATCCGCTTCGTCGAGGACGACTGGGAGAGCCCGACCCTCGGGGCCTGGGGCCTCGGCTGGGAGTGCTGGTGCGACGGCATGGAGGTGAGCCAGTTCACCTATTTCCAGCAGGTCGCCGGCTTCGAGTGCGCCCCCGTGGCGGGCGAACTCACCTACGGGCTTGAGCGGCTGGCAATGTACGTCCAGGGCGTCGAGAACGTCTACGACCTGAATTTCAATGGTGGGACGGGCGAGGATCGGGTGTCGTACGGCGACGTCTTTCTCCAGTCCGAGCAGGAATATTCCCGCCACAACTTCGAGGCGGCGGACACCGCCATGCTGTTTCGCCAGTTCACCGACGCGGAAAAGGCCTGCCGGACCTATCTCGACGCCGGTGCGCCGGAGGACGAGACCGGCCGGCACCGAATGGCGCAGCCGGCCTACGACCAGTGCATCAAGGCGAGCCACGTCTTCAACCTGCTCGACGCCCGGGGCGTCATCTCGGTGACCGAGCGCCAGAGCTACATCCTGCGGGTGCGCGAACTCGCGAAGGCCTGCGGGGCGGCGTACCTGCGCACAGCGGGTGGTGGCGCGGTGTGATCCGCAACGCCGACCGCGCCCGTCACCCCGAACACCATTACCTGGACGCCGCCTGATCTCATGCCCGACCTCCTCCTCGAACTGCGCTCCGAAGAGATTCCCGCCCGCATGCAGCGGCGGGCGGCCGACGACCTGAAGAAGCTCGTCACCGACGCCCTCGTGGAGCGCGGCTTCCTCTACGAGGGCGCCAAGGCCTTCGCCACGCCGCGCCGGCTGGCGCTGCACGTGGCCGGCCTGCCGCCGCGCGGCCAGGACGTGCGCGAGGAGCGCAAAGGGCCCCGGGTCGGGGCACCGGAGGGCGCGGTCCTGGGCTTCCTGAAGAGCGCTGGGCTGGCGAGCCTCGATCAGGCGACCATCGTCACCGACCCGAAGAAGGGCGAATTCTACGTCGCGGTGATCGAGCGGCCCGGGCGCGAGACCCTCGACGTCCTCGCCGAGATCCTGCCGCAGATCATCCGCGGCTTCCCGTGGCCGAAATCGATGCGCTGGGGCAAGGCCTCGGCACAACCGGGCGCCCTCCGTTGGGTGCGTCCGCTCCAGTCCATCGTGGCCACCTTCGGACCGGAGACCGAGACACCGGACGTGGTGCCGTTCGCGGTGGACGGCATCGTTGCCGGAACCACAACCTACGGCCACCGATTCCTGGCGCCGGAGGCCATCGAGGTCCGGCGCTTCGACGATTACGTCCAGGCCCTGGAGCGCGCGAAGGTCGTGCTCGACGTGGAGCGGCGCAAGGACATCATCCTGCACGACGCCCGCGACCTCGCCTTCGCGCGGGGCCTCGAACTGGTGGAGGACGAGGGGCTGCTGGAGGAGGTCGCCGGCCTCGTCGAATGGCCCGTGGTGCTGGTGGGCTCCTTCGACGAGGCCTTCCTCGACATCCCTGCCGAGGCCATCCGCGCCACCATCCGGGCCAACCAGAAGTGCTTCGTCCTGCGCCAAGCCGGCACCGACACCCTCGCGCCGGCCTTCGTCCTGACCTCGAATCTGGTCGCCAGTGACGGTGGCCTCGCCATCACTGCCGGCAATGAGCGGGTGGTGCGCGCCCGGCTGTCGGACGCCAAGTTCTTCTGGGAGACCGACAAGGCGATCCGCCTCGAGGACCGGCTGCCGAAGCTCGACAGCATCGTGTTCCACGAGAAGCTCGGCACGCAGGGCGCGCGCGTTCAGCGCATCGCGGCCCTGGCCCGCGAGCTGGCACCCCTGGTCGGCGCCGACCCGGACCAGGCCGAGCGTGCCGCGACGCTTGCCAAAGCCGACCTCGTCACCGAGATGGTCGGCGAGTTTCCCGAGCTTCAGGGTCTGATGGGGCGCAAGTATGCGGCACTGCAGGGCGAACCTTCGAGCGTCGCAGCGGCGATCGAGGACCACTACAAGCCGGTCGGTCCTTCCGACCGGGTCCCCACCGATGCCGTCGCCGTGGCCGTCGCGCTCGCCGACAAGCTCGACACCCTGGTGGGGTTCTGGTCCATCGACGAGAAGCCGACGGGCAGCAAGGACCCCTACGCCCTGCGCCGCGCGGCGCTCGGAGTGATCCGGCTGCTCATCGAGAACACCGTCAAGCTGTCGCTGCTTCGCGACGGCTATCAAGCCGCCGCCGACGGCCATGCGAACTACGGCAACCCGGCAAAGGAAAACGCGCCAGCGAGCGCCGCTGACGCGGATGCCGCAAGCCTCCTCGCCTTCTTCGCCGATCGCCTGAAAGTCTACCTGCGCGACAAGGGTGCCCGGCACGACCTCATCGACGCCGTCTTCGCCGTGCCGGGCCAGGACGATCTGCTGATGGTGGTCCGTCGTGTCGAGGCCCTCGGCACCTTCCTCGAGACCGACGACGGCCGGAATCTGCTGGCCGGCTCCAAGCGCGCCGCCAACATCCTGCGCATCGAGGAGAAGAAGGACGGTCGCGCCCACGACGCTGCCCCCGACACGGTCCTGGCCGCCCGTGGCGAGCCGGAGGAGCGGGCCCTCGCCGAAGCCCTGGCGGCGGCGCGCGAGACTGCGTCGGCGGCGGTGGCGGCGGAGGATTTCGCCGGGGCCATGCAGGCTCTCTCCACGCTGCGCGCTCCGGTGGATGCGTTCTTCGAGCGGGTCACGGTGAATGCCGATGATCCGGCCCTGCGCGAGAACCGTCTCGCCCTGCTCAACGCCTTGCGGGCGGCGACCCGCGAGGTCGCGGACTTCTCGCGCATCGAGGGCTGAGCGGCCGAATTTAGCCCCTCACGGCTCGGCTTGGAACCGTGTCCGGGCCGCGCGGATGGCGGGGTGATTCCGCTCCGCCCAATCCACCAGCCCGGCGAGGGGCCGGAGCAACGAACCGCCCAGGGGCGTCAGGCTGTATTCGACGCTGGGTGGGCTCGTGGGAAACACGCGCCGTGTGACGAGGCCGTCGCGCTCCAGGTCGCGCAGGGTCTGCGTCAGCATTCGCTTCGAGATGTCGGGGATCACCCGGTGGATGGCGCCGAACCGGCGGGTGCCGCCGGCAAGGGACGCGATGATGAGGGTCGTCCACTTGTCGCCGAGGTGACTCAGCACGTCGCGGACCGGGCAGTGATGCGGGTCGAAGCCGAGATCCTGCCAAGCCGCGAACCGCTCCGCGAGATCAGGGCCATCGGTCATGGGCGGTTCCCTCCGGGTAACCAGGGTTCGAAAACCTGCCGCCTTACGGGGCCTGTCGGTCTCTTTTATAGACCTTGTGAAGAGTCAGAACCACGAGGCAGCCCGACATGTCCCAGATTCCGTCATCGAGACTGTTCGTCACTGGAGCCACCGGCCAACTCGGACGGCTCGTGATCGCGGCCCTCCTGCGGCGGGTGCCCGCCGCCCGGATCGTCGCCGGCGTCCGGCAGGGCGAAGGCCCGGCGGCGCATGACCTTCGTGCACAGGGCGTCGCGGTGCGCGTGGCCGACTACGCCCACCCGGAAACCCTCGCGGAGGCTTTCGCGGGAATCGAACGGCTGCTGCTGATTTCCTCCAGCGAGATCGGTCAGCGCGTGGCCCAGCACCGGAACGTCATCGCCGCCGCCGCCCGGGCGCGCGTTGGTCTGATCGCCTATACCAGCCTGCTGCACGCAGACACCTCGCCGCTCGGACTTGCCGAGGAGCATCGCGCCACCGAGGCGATCCTCAGGGAGTCCGGCCTGCCCGCCATCATCCTGCGCAATGGCTGGTACACCGAGAACTATACGGCGTCCCTGCCGTCGGCCCTCGCGCACGGCGTCCTGCTCGGAAGCGCCGGGACGGGACGGATCTCCAGCGCCGCCCGTGCCGACTACGCCGAGGCCGCCGCCGCGGTGCTCACCGGTGACCAAGCAGCCGGGCGCATCTACGAATTGGCGGGAGACGAGGCCTACACCCTGCCCGACTTCGCGGCGGAAGCCGCGCGGGCCTCCGGCCGGCCGCTCCGCTACCAGGATCTGCCGCCCGCGGATTACGCGGCGGCCCTCCTCGCGGCGGGCCTACCGGAAGGGGTCGCGCGCCTCCTCGCGGATTCCGATGCCGGCGCAGCCCAAGGTGCCCTGTTCGACGACGGCCACGCCCTGCGCGACCTGATCGGCCGGCCGACGACGCCCTACGCCAGCGTCGTCGCCGGGGCCCTCGCGTAAGGTCTCGGACGAAGTCGGCAGGGCATCGTTCACCGAGGGGACGAGATCCAGAAGATTTCGGCTGGTCCGCCAGCCAACAAGCGGAACGGTTTCTGGATGAACGCCGTTGGGGCTGCAGATTTTCCTGAAGGGAGATGTTCATGCGCAACCCCATCATCGCCGCCCTCACCCTGGCAACGCTGTTTGGCGCTTCGGCCGTGCAGGCGGAGACCACGGTCATCCGCCGCGATGCGCCCGACACCGTCGTTGTCGACCGTCCGTCCACCGAGAGCCGCACGGTCGAGCGCCGCGAATCCAGCGACGGGTGCTCCTCGAAGACTGTGACCAAGGAGAACGATCTCGGCGACCGCAAGACGGTCACCAAGGAGAGCTGCGACTGAACCCAGCGTCCGAGTTCGGATGGCTGCAACGCCCGCTCCGGTCCAACCGGGGCGGGCTTTCGCGTTTCAGAGGGTCTTTTCGTAGCGCCAGGCTTCCATGCCATCCTCGTAGTAATCCGGGATGACGGCGAAGCGCGTGTAGCCCCGCCGTTCGTAGAGCCGGATTCCGGCACCGTTGTCGGCTCGGACCTCGAGGCGCAGGCGCGCGCAGCCATGAGTACGCGCATCCGCTTCGGCGGCATCGAGGACGAGGCTGCCGAGCCCGAGACCGGCCCGCGCCGGGGACACGGCGATGGAAGAGAGGCGAGCGCTGCGGCTGCCGCGTCGGCGCTCCAGGGTGGCGGAGCCCACCAGGGTCGCCTGCCCCGCCGCGTCGTGGGTGAGCGCGACGAGAAGCGACATGCTGGCCGAGCGAATCGCGTGGCGGATCGCCCGCCGCTCGGCACGGTCGCTGGCGAAGGCGGCGTGTTCGAGGGCCACCAGGGCGTCGAGGTCGGCCAGGGTCGCGGGGCGGATCTCCACCACCGGCGCCGGATCGGGCTGGATCGAGGGCGCCCTCACCGGGCCGTCCAGGGATAGACCCAGGTTTCCGTCAGGGCACGGCCGGAGGTTCGCAGGAAGACGCGCAGGTCCGTCGTCTGGCCCGGCGCCTCCAGGGTCACGTCGAAAGCGGCCCGCAGGCCGCGGATATGCGGGTTCGGCGTCACCGAACTGTGCGTGATGTGGCCGGTGGAGGTGCTGGCCACCACCTCCACCCGGCTCGGATCGGCGCGATAGTAGTCGAGGTCGCCGCCGGCGAAATCCACGAGGAAGCGCCGCGTCAGGCCGCCCTTGGCCTCTTCGGCCTTGGCGGTGCCGCTGGCCACCGGGGCGACGCTGAAGGTGTTGATCACGCGCCCCCCCGGATGGAGGGGGGCGCCGCCGACGGCGCGAACCCGGTAGGACAGTGGGACCGGCGTGCCCGCCGGATAGGGGTTCGCCGGCCGCCAGCACGCGACGACGTTGTCGTTGGTCTCTGTGTCGGTGGGCAGCTCCATCAACATCACCGCGCCCTCCCCCCAGGGGCCGTCCGGTTCCACGAAATAGCCGGGCCGGCGGTCGTAGGAGGCTTCAAGGTCCTGGTAGGTCTCGAAGGTCCGATCGCGCTGCATCAGCCCGAAGCCCTTCGGGTCGCGGTCGATGAAGCTGGAGATGCGCCGGTCACGCGGATTGTGCAGCGGGCGCCACAGCCATTCCCCGCTGCCCGCCGCGATCTGAAGCCCGTCGGAGTCGTGAAGTTCCGGCCGGTAATCGTCGGCGTGGCGGCGGTCGTTCTCGCCGATGAAGAACATCGAGGTGAGCGGTGCCAAGCCCACCGTCGCGAGGTCAACCCGCGGGATCAGGGTGGCGCGCACCGCCACGCTGGTCTCGTCACCCGGCGTCACGGTGAACTGGTAGGCGCCGGTGAGCGACGGGCTGTCGAGGAGCGCGTAGAGCGTCAGGGCATCGTCGGCTTTCTCCGGCGCGCCCACCCAGAACTCGCGGAACACCGGAAACTCCTCCGGACCGCCCTGCCCCTCGACGTTGACCGCCAGTCCCCGGGCCGAAAGCCCGTAGAGCTGATCGCGTCCGAGGAAGCGATAGTAGCTGGCCCCGAGGAAGACGACGAGCTCGTCGAGCAGGTTCGGCTTGTTCAGCGGTGCATGGATGCGCAGACCGGCGAAGCCGAGATCAACCGGCAACGCCTTGTCGAGCTTGGTGCGCCCCATGTCGTAGAGGCTCGACTGGTAGGGGATCGGCGTCGCCACGCCACCGCGCACGAGGTTCACCGTCACCGGACGGGTGTAGAGGAAGCCGAGATGGAAGAGCTGGAGCCGGAACGGGCTCCCCTCCACGAGGAAGGCCTTGTCGGGCTTGAAGCGGATGTCGCGCCAGGCGTCGTAGTCGAGCTTGGCGATCGGTGCCGGCAGGGCCGGGACGCGCGGATCATGGGCGACCTTGGCCAGGTCCTGCGCCCGGCGCTCCACGTCGGCGAAGCCGAACGGGGTCTCCGGGCGCCCCTCGCGGCGTTGGGCCCGCGCCTCCCCGGTTGCTGCCAGGAGAGTCGTGGCCGCGAGTCCCTGCACGATTCTGCGCCGGTTGGGTTTTGACATCGTCCTGCGATCCGGTGCGCCTGTGGGAAAACCGTGCGCTTGATGGCCCGTCCGCACGGGCTTGGGAAGGGCCCATCGTCGGCCGGGCGGCGGTGTCCGCGGCGTTTCTGCAACAGCCCAGGAAGACAACCCGGTTTCGGGTGAAAGATCGCGGTTTTCCCTTGTGGGGAGAACACCCTGACCGTATATGCGCCTTGCCCAATTTCGCACGTGCCTGTGGCCGCGTGTCGGTTGGTGGGCATCCGGCCAACTGCCGGACAGCCGCCAGGGGTCTTAAAGGATCGATGGTCGACAGGGTGGATTCCCTCCGGCCGGCATCCAGGTGGCAACACCGGACCCCGACAACAACCGGCAGCCGGAGGCGAAACCGGCGAACCCCGCTCTCCACGGGGGACGCAGCTTAAAGCAACGACGAACGGGCTTTTTTGGTCTCGTCGGCCCTCCAAAGGCCGGCACCGAAGAGGCTTGTTTCTCTTTGCCCGGCGTGCGGTGGGGGTCCTCCCTTCCAATCCAAGGCAGCTTCCGGGTGCTCTCGCGCCCGCTGCGCTTCGCGTGTCTCCAAAGCACGCGGTGCGTCGCGACGCAGCGCCCCCAGACGCCGGACGGCTCACGTCGTCCTGACATTCGACAGCGCGCCCCTTGAGGGCGGCCGCGAACCTGTGGGTTGGAACGACCATGACCGATCGTATCCGCGATTTCCTCCGCGCACGCCGCGACATGGGCCAGGACGAGGGCCCGGTGATGGTGCTCGACCTCGAGGTCGTGCGCGACAACTACACCGCGTTCGCCCGTGCCCTGCCGGATACCCGGGTATTCTATGCCGTGAAGGCGAACCCGGCCCCCGAGGTCCTGCGCCTCCTCGCCGAGATGGGCTCCTGCTTCGACACGGCCTCGGTGGTCGAGGTCGAGATGGCGCTCGCCGCCGGCGCCACCGCCGACCGCGTCTCCTTCGGCAATACCATCAAGAAGGAGCGCTGCATCACCCGCGCGCTCAAGCTCGGCGTGCGCCTCTTCGCGGTCGATTGCCAGGCCGAGGTCGAGAAGATCGCCCGGGCCGCCGAGGCCGCGGGCGTCGCGGCTGCCGATGTGCAGGTGTTCTGCCGCATCCTCTGCGACGGGGCCGGGGCCGAATGGCCGTTGTCGCGCAAATTCGGCTGCGTGCCGGAGATGGCCGTCGACGTGCTGGAGCACGCCCACCGCCAGGGTCTCACGGCCTATGGCGTCTCGTTTCACGTCGGCTCGCAGCAGGGCAACACCGGTGCCTGGGACGGCGCGCTCGCCTCCGCCGCCGCGATCTTCGAGGAGTGTGCCCTGCGCGGCATCAGCCTGTCGATGGTCAATCTCGGTGGCGGCTTCCCGACCAAGTACCTCAAGGCGGTCCCGGGCGTGGAATCGTACGGCGATGCGATCTTCCGCGCCCTGACCAAGCATTTCGGCAACCACATGCCGGAGACCATCATCGAGCCGGGTCGCGGCATGGTCGGCAATGCCGGCGTGATCGAAGCCGAGGTGGTGTTGGTCTCGAAGAAGTCCGACGCCGAGGACGAGGTGCGCTGGGTCTACCTCGACATCGGCAAGTTCGGCGGCCTGGCCGAGACCATGGACGAGTCGATCCGCTACGCGATCCGCACCGAGCATGACGAGGACCGCATGGCGCCCTGCGTACTCGCCGGCCCGACCTGCGACTCGGCGGACGTGCTCTACGAGAAGGTGCCCTACCCGCTGCCGGTGTCGCTCTCCATCGGCGACAAGGTGCTGATCGAGGGGGCCGGCGCCTACACCACGACCTACGCGGCGGTCGCCTTCAACGGTTTCCCGCCCCTTCAGCAATACGTCATCTAAACGCCTTCACGGTCATGACGCGAATGCCGGGCATTCCCCATGGGGACGCCCGGCGTTGAAACTCTCCACGCCCGTCCCGTTCAGGCCGGCGGCCCCGGCCGCAGCCTGAACGGATTCGTCCTGTCGCCTGCCCAACGTTCGGGAGGGGTGCGGCCTTGGTCCAGATCCGTGATGAAGTGGAAGGCGACGTCGTCGCCCGCGAGCACCTCCTCGACGCCTGCTTCGGCGAGGCACGCCGCCTGAAGACGTCCGAGCGCCTGCGTGAGGGTCGGCTTCCTGCGGAGGGCCTCGCCCTCGCCGCCGAGCAGGACGGTCGCGTCGTCGGCACCTGCCGTCTCTGGCATGTCGAGGCGGGTTCCCGGCGTCCGGCCCTGCTGCTCGGGCCGTTGGCGGTCGACCCGGCGATCCAGGGGCTCGGCCTCGGATCGATCCTTATGCGGGCAGCCCTGCGTCGCGCGGAGCATCTCGGGCACGGCGCGGTGCTGCTGATGGGGGACGCGCCCTACTATGCGCGCTTCGGCTTCTCGGCGGAGCGTGCGGAGGGTCTGTTCATGCCCGGTCCGTTCGCGCGCGAGCGCTTCCTCGGCCTGGAACTGCGTCCCGGCGCGCTGGCCGGCGCACGGGGCATCCTGCGGGCTTCGGGCGCCTGGGATCAGGCGGCGCCCATCCCCCTGGGGCCGGCGGTGACCGAGATCGGCGCGGAGTCCCGACGACGGGTCGCCTGACGGCCGTTCCGGCGCAGCCGCCGGTTAGATCGCAGTGTGATAGTCGGTCTTGGCAGCGAGGTCGCAGCGGCGCTGAAAGGCGGCCTCGTGGCGACGCGTCACCGCGCGAAGCAGCGAGGCGGCGAGCGTGATGATGCCGGGATCGCGGTCGATGGGCTCGTCGACCGGAGCGGCGAGGCGCGAGGCGATGAGTGCGAGCATGGCAGATGTCCGTGGCGTCGAAGGGGCGGACGCTTCCTCGTCTAGGGTCGCTCTTGTTCTGTTGCAGTGCAATATCGGTTGGTGGAACCGCGCTCGCAATGCGCCGAGATGGGATGTCGCCCTGCGTGCAGGGCATACGCCCCTTCAATCTTCCGTAAGACTTGATGCATGGCGCATGACGCGGTCGCGTCCTGGCGGTTGACCGCCGGAGCCGCAAACGTCACTGAGCCCGTCGCTTGTTCGTCATTTGCGCCGCCTAAGGCATGCGGTCGCCGTGCGACGACTGATAAACGACACGTCTCTGAGAAGGACATCACGCCCATGACCGAAGCCGCCACCACCTGGCCCGTCCACGGCCGCATCACCGGCCCCATCGTGATGATCGGCTTCGGCTCCATCGGACGCGGCACGCTCCCGCTGATCGAGCGACACTTCGCCTACGACAAGGCCCGCTTCACGGTCATCGAGCCGTCCGACGCGCACAAGGCCCTGGCCGATCAGCACGGCCTGCGCTTCGAGCAGGTCGCGCTGACCAAGGAGAACTACCGCGAAATCCTGACGCCCCTGCTCACCGAGGGCGGCGGCCAGGGCTTCTGTGTGAACCTCTCGGTCGACACCTCGTCGCGGGCGATCATGGAGCTGTGCCGCGAACTCGGCGCCTTCTACATCGACACCGTGGCGGAGCCTTGGCCGGGCTTCTACTTCGACAAGACCAAAAGCCAGGGCGACCGCACCAACTACGCTCTGCGCCAGGAGATTCTGGACGCCCGCACCGCGAGCCCCGGCGGCATCACCGCCGTGTCGTGCTGCGGCGCCAATCCCGGCATGGTGTCGTGGTTCGTGAAGCAGGCCCTCCTCAACGTCGCCGGCGATCTCGGGCTGAAGATCTCCGAGCCGAAGGACCGCGCCGGTTGGGCCGCGCTCATGCGCGAGGTCGGCGTCAAGGGCGTCCACATCGCCGAACGCGACACCCAGCGCGCCAAGTCGGCTAAGCCCATGGGCGTCTTCGTCAACACCTGGTCGGTGGAGGGCTTCGTCTCCGAGGGCAACCAGCCGGCCGAGCTCGGCTGGGGCACGCACGAGACCTGGAAGCCGGAGAACGCCCGTGAGCAGGAGAAGGGGTCGCGCTGCGCGATCTACCTGCTCCAGCCCGGCGCCGACACCCGCGTGCGCTCCTGGACGCCGACAGCTCAGTCGCAGTTCGGCTTCCTCGTGACCCACAACGAGGCCGTCTCGATCTCCGACTACTACACGGTGCTGGAGGGTGAGCGCGCCGCCTACCGCCCGACCTGCCACTACGCCTATCACCCGGCCAACGACGCGGTCCTGTCGCTTCACGAGATGTTCGGGAACGGCGGCAAGGTGCAGAAGCAGCACCACATCCTCGACGAGACCGAGATCGTGGACGGCATCGACGAGCTCGGCGTCCTCCTCTACGGCCACGCCAAGAACGCCTACTGGTACGGCTCGCAGCTCTCCATCGAGGAGACCCGGCGCATCGCCCCCTACCAGAACGCCACGGGCCTGCAGGTCACCTCGGCGGTGCTCGCCGGCATGGTCTGGGCCCTGGAGAACCCGGAGGCCGGCATCGTCGAGGCCGACGAGATGGACTTCCGGCGCTGCCTCGAGGTGCAGACGCCGTATCTCGGCCCCGTCGTCGGGGTCTACACCGACTGGACCCCGCTGACCGGTCGCCCGGGCCTGTTCCCCGAGGACATCGACACCAGCGATCCCTGGCAGTTCCGCAACGTGCTCGTGCACGGCTGAGCCGCCCCGTCGTCGCGTCCCCGGCACGGCTTCCGCGCCGGGGACGAGAGCGATGCATCGAAGCCCGTTGTGCCCGGGACTGACGGACGGCTACGATGGCGTTGCGCTGCGATGCGCGCCATCTTCGTCTCCAGCCAGGACTGAGCCGCCCGGTGCCCCACTTCGAAGATTTCTACGCCAACAAGCTGCGCGGTTCGCTCGGGGTGACCGATGCGGAATCGGTCCTCGACCTGCGCGAGACCAATCGTCCGACCGCGGAGGCCTCCCTCGCGGACATGCTGGAACGCAGTCGCTTCGGGAAGGGCAAGACGGTGGCGATCCGCCTGGCTCCACCGCCGGAGGGCGGGGGCGAAACCCTGTTCCAGCCGATCGGGCGCCTGCTCCTCGACGCGAAGCGCAAGGGCCTCGTCGATCGCCTGCAGACCCTCCCGGCCGGCGATGGCCTCGGGTTCTACGTGGCACTATCCGGTAAGGCTGTGCGTTCCTCCGACGGATAACGTCGCGCGACCCCGGAAAACGCCTTGCTCACCCTCGGACACAACACCATCGAGCGCGTCGCTCGATTCGGCTACGGCGCCCGCGGCATCGTCTACTGCATCGTCGGGGGGCTGGCGGTGCTGGCCGCCATCGGCCAGGGCGGCCGTGCCGGCGACAGCGAGAGTGCGCTCCGCTGGGTCCTCGCCGGACCGTTCGGCGTGGTGCTTGTCGGTTTGATCGCGGCCGGGCTGCTGGGATTTGCCGTCTGGCGCTTTATCGAGGGCCTCACCGATGCCGACCGGCGCGGGACCTCGCTGAAGGGCCTGACCGTCCGGCTCGCCCATCTCCTGAGCGCCGCGATCTATACCGGCCTCGCCATCACCGCCGCGAGCCTCGCCCTCGGCCTCGGGCGCGGGGGCGGCGACGCCGCCCAGGATTGGACGGCCTGGCTTCTGGCCAAGCCCTTCGGCCTGTGGCTCGTGGGCTTGATCGGCCTCGGGGTGATGGGGGGCGGTGTCGCCTTCCTGGTCAAGGCGTTCAAGGGCGACGTCACCGATCGCCTGAAGCTCGATGCCGACCATTGCCGCTGGGCCAAGCCCGTGGGCCAGTTCGGGTACGCCGCCCGGGGCGTCGCCTTCCTGATCATCGGCGGGTTCTTCATCGCGGCGGCCTGGTATCAGGCTTCTTCGGAGGTCAAGGGTCTGGCCGGCGCCTTCGCGGCTTTGCGCGCGCAACCCTATGGTTGGGTGCTGCTCGCCATCGTGGCCGCGGGCCACTTCGCCTTCGGCGCCTTCGGCCTGATCCAGGCGCGCTTCCGCCACATCGACGCGCCGGACATCGACCAGACCGACGACGCCGTGGCCGCAGCGATTCGCGCGGTACGCTGACGCTGCTCAGGAACAAATTCAGACCTGTGTCGATTGAGGCCCCAAACTGAAGGATGCGCAGCGACGGCGATGGGTCGAGGCGGCGCGCCTGTCAGAGGGGGGAAGACATCATGCGAATCCATTCGACACGCCTGGTTGGCAGCCTCGTGGCCCTGGGCCTTGGCCTGTCCGCCGCTCCCGCTTTCGCCCAGGGCATCTCCATCGGTCCCGGCGGCGTCCAAGTCGATCCGGGCTACCGTCGCGGCTATGACGATCGCGGCCCGCCGCGCAGCGAGCTGACGCGCGGTGAGGCTGCCCGCATCGCCCGCCGCGAGGGTCTGGTGGATGTCGACGGCGTCGACCGCCGCGGCCCGCGCCTGATCGTCCGCGGTTCGGACCGCCGGGGCGACGACATCTCCGTCGTTCTCGACAGCCGGTCCGGCGACGTGCTCGACGTCCGCCGCTGAGCCGGCAGACCGCGACAAAGTTCGCATCGGTCGAGGCCCGGTAGGCGATGCCGGGCCTTCGTCATGTCTGGCTGCGGGCGAAGCGTTCCAGACCGTCCCGCGCCGTACCCTCCGGCCTCCATCCCAGCGATGCCAATCCATCCGCGCGCGCGACGAGGCTGGTCGAGAGGCGGGCATAGGCCGCCTCCTGTCCGGCCATCCGACAGGCGAGCCCCAGCAATACGGACGGCGTCGGCAGAAGGCCGGCGCTTCGTCCGAAGCCGGCCCGCAACGCCGTGACCATCTCGCCCGGCGTCAGCGGGTCGGGCTCGGCCACGATGAGCGGGCGACGCAAGGGACCGGGCGCTTCGAGCGCCACGGCAACCGCCTGCGCCAGCGATTCCACCGAGACGAGGGAGCGGCGGCCCCTGAGGCTA
Organism: Methylobacterium sp. Leaf94; assembly: GCF_001426045.1. Classification (NCBI taxonomy): domain Bacteria; kingdom Pseudomonadati; phylum Pseudomonadota; class Alphaproteobacteria; order Hyphomicrobiales; family Methylobacteriaceae; genus Methylobacterium; species Methylobacterium sp. Leaf94. Next base: position 63,585 of record NZ_LMRM01000001.1, on the reverse strand, counting down.
GCGAGGGGCAGCGGCATGGCGGAGCGCGCCAGTTGCAGAAGGGTCGCGACGTTGCCCTTCACGCCGGCGCCATAGACCAGCACGGGGCGCAGGGCGACCCAGTCGAGCCCCGTCTCGGCCAGCGCCGCCTCGGCCGCGAGCTTCGAGCGCCCGTAGGCGTCGGTCGGGGCGGCGAGATCGGACTCCGTCACGATCCCGGCCGCCGAGATCCCGGTCTGCGCCCGAATCGAGGACAGGAAGACGAAGCGTTGGACCCGGGCGCGAACCGCGGCCTCGGCGAGCCGCAGGGTCGCTTCGGTATTGGACGAACGGAAATCGTCCTCGGGCGTGCCCGACATGGTCAGCGACAATCCGGCGGAATGCACCACCGCGTCGACCCCTGCGAGGGCCGCGGCCATGTTCATCGGCCGGGTCAGCTCGCCGACGACGGCGCTGCTCGCGCCCTCCGCGACCTCGACCGGCCGACGGAGCAGGACGCGCACCCGAAAGCCGCGCTGCGACAGGCTTCGCAGCAGGTGCCGCCCGATGAAGCCCGTGGCGCCGGTGAGTGCGATCAGCGGCCCACCCATGGGACGAACCCCTCCTACGGCAGCAGCGCCGTGACCTCGATCTCGACCTTCATCTCGGGACGCAACAGGCCGGCGACGATCACGATCGTGGCGGCGGGCCGGATTTCAGCCAGGATCCGGCCGCAGACCCCGAGTACCGCCTCGGCCTCCGTTCGATCCGTCACGTAGTAGGTTGCCCGCACGATGTCCGCGAGCCCGGTCCCGGCATGCCCCAGGACGTCGCCGATGGTGCGCCAGCAGGCCTCGGCCTGGTCGGCCGCCGAGACCGGCATCGTCATCGTGGCATGGTCGTATCCGGTGGTGCCGGCCACGAAGACGAAGCCGCCCCGCACCACGGCGCGGGAATAGCCGTAGGCCGACTCGAAGGGCGAGCCGGAGTCGATCAGGCGCCGTGTGCTCATCCGCGTCGCAGCGCCTCCAGGACCTTGGCCCCGGGCCGGCCGGTGGGCGGCATGCCGAGGCTGCGCTCGACCTCCTTTATGGCGTCGCGGGTCTTGGATCCGACCTTACCGTCAGGCTCGCCGACGTCGAAGCCACGCTTGGTCAGGCGGGCCTGCAGGTCGCGGCGCTCGGCCCGCGACAGCGGCGGATCGTCGGTGGGCCAGTCGGCCTGGATGCCGCCGCGACCGCGGAGGCGGTCGGACAGCACCGCGATGGCGAGGCCGTAGGATTCGGCGGCGTTGTAGGAATAGAGCGCGTCGAAGTTCTTCGTTACCAGGAAGGCCGGTCCGTCGATGCCGGCCGGAAGCAGGATACCGGCAGGCCCCTCACCCGAGAGCGGACGGCCGTCGATTCGGGTGACGCCGAGGGAGGCCCAGTGGGCGATCGCCTTCTTGTTCTTGCGCCCCGCCGCGCCGGCATTGAAGCCGCGCGGCACCTTCACTTCGTAGCCCCAGGGCTGGCCGTTGTTCCACTTGGCCACGCGCAGGAAGTTCGCCGTGGAAGCGACGGCATCGGGCACCGAATCGACGAGGTCGCGGCGGCCGTCCCCGTCGCCGTCGACGGCGAGGCGCTGGTAGGTCGTGGGCATGAACTGGGTCTGCCCGAAGGCGCCGGCCCAGGAGCCGTTGAGGCGGGACGGATCGATGTCGCCGCGCTCGATGATCTTCAGGGTCGCCATCAGCTCGCCCTTGAAGAACTCCTTCCGGCGATGATTGGCGCAGATCAGGGTGGCGAAGGACTGCACCAGCGGCATCTTGCCGAGGTTCTTCCCGAAGTTCGACTCGACGCCCCAGACCGCCGCGATGGTGTGCCGGTCGACGCCGTAGCGAGCCTCCGCATTGGCCAGGGCCTGCGCGTGCTGGCGCATGGCGGCCTTGCCGTCGTCGACGCGCTCCTCGTCCACGAGGGCGGCCATGTAGTCCCAGATCGGCGTCTTGAACTCGGGCTGGGCCTGAGAGAGTTCCAGCACCTTCTCGTCGTAGGTGATCCCGGCCGTCGCCGCACGGAAGGTCTGGGCCGAGATGCCCTGCGCGGCGGCCTGCGCCTGCAGGCTGCCGAGGCAATCCTGGAAGTCGGCCCGGGCCGGGGCGCAGATCGCCAGGAGGGCCGCGGCCGCTCCGCAGGAGAGGGTCGCCGTCTTACCCGATCGGCCGAATGCCATCGTGTTCTCCGCCAATGCGTTCGTCGAAACTGTGATCGCCGATTCAGGCGATACCAGGGTTAACGAACGGTTGAGGCCGGAGCGGAATGCTCCGGGGCGGTCGCCCTCCGGACCCGGCCACCCCGAGCCCAACCGCGCTGCGATCGAGCGGAGGGCCGGGTTCGCCCGAATTCAGGCGAAGCCGCGCGCGGCGAGCTTCTCTTCGTAGGCGTCGATGGCGGGCGCCCGCTTCAGGGTCAGGCCGATCTCGTCGAGGCCGTTCAGGAGGCTCTCCTTGCGGCCGGGATCGATGTCGAAGTGCAGGGTGCCGCCGTCGGGCCCCTTGATGGTCTGGGCCTCGAGATCCACCGACAGGGTCGCGTTGGAGCCACGCTCCGCATCCTCGAACAGCTTCTCCAGGTCTTCCGGCGAGACCGTGATCGCCAGGATGCCGTTCTTGGCGCAGTTGTTGAAGAAGATGTCGGCGAAGCTCGTGGAGATGACGCAGCGGATGCCGAAATCGGTCAGGGCCCAGGGCGCGTGCTCGCGCGACGAGCCGCAGCCGAAATTGTCGCCGACCACGAGGATCCTGGCGTTGCGGTAGGCCGGCTTGTTCAGGACGAAATCCGGGTTCTCGGAGCCGTCGTCGTAGTAGCGCATTTCCGAGAACAGGCCCTTGCCGAGGCCGGTGCGCTTGATGGTCTTGAGATACTGCTTCGGGATGATCCGGTCGGTGTCGACGTTGATGATCCGCATGGGCGCCGCGACGCCCTCCAGGGTGGTGAATTTTTCCATGATGCCGGTAGCCGTGGTCTCGCGATGCGCGGCGGCCTCTCCCAGGAACGGTCGGGGCGTCGCGCTTGGGCGATATCTAACAGCCAGGGGGCGCCCCTGAAAGACGGGGTCCGCGCGTCTCGCGATCGTCGCGCATCGCGCCTATGCTCCCTGTTCGGCACGACACGAGGGGCGGCGATGACCGAGACCACCAACCAGTTCAAGAAAGCGCCCAAGCGCAAGAAGGAGAAAGCGCGTTCGGTGACAGTGTCGCCCGAGATGCGCCAAGCCTACGCGGACCTGATCAAGCAGAAGGAAGAGCGTGAGGAATACGCAAAACACCTGCCCTCCGAGAAGGGCAGGTGAGGGTCGCTCCGAACCCGCCCGCCGAAACGGGCGGGCCGTGACGGCTTCCGCCGCCTAGCGCTTTCCGGCCTCGATCACGTCCTCGACCGTGCGCAGGCCGGCGCGGGGCGCGTTGACGAGGCAGGCCATGTTGCCCGGGGCGTGCTGGTTCTTCCACATCTTGGTGTGGGCCTGGGGGATCTTTTCCCAGGGAAAGACCTCGCTCATGCACGGGTCGATGCGCTGGTCGAGGACGAACTGGTTGGCGGCCGAGGCCTGCTTCAGGTGGGCGAAGTGCGAGCCCTGGATGCGCTTCTGGCGCATCCAGACGTAGCGGGCGTCGAAGGTGATGTTGAAGCCCGTGGTACCGGCACAGAACACGATCATGCCGCCGCGCTTGGCCACCAGGGTCGAGACCGGGAAGGTCGACTCGCCCGGATGCTCGAACACGATGTCGACGTCGTTGCCCTTGCCGGTGATGTCCCAGATCGCCTTGCCGAACTTGCGGGCTTCCTTGAGCCAGGTGTTGTACTCAGGCGAGTTCACCTTCGGCAGCTGGCCCCAGCAGTCGAATTCCTTGCGGTTGATCACGCCCTTGGCGCCCAGGCTCATGACGTAGTCGCGCTTGGAATCGTCGGAGATCACCGCGATGGCGTTGGCGCCCGAGGCGGCGCAGAGCTGCACGGCGAACACGCCGAGGCCGCCCGAGGCGCCCCAGACCAGGACGTTCTGGCCCGGGCGCACGGTGTGCGGGGCGTGACCGAACAGCATCCGGTAGGCGGTGGCGAGGGTCAGCGTGTAGCAGGCCGCCTCTTCCCAGGTCAGGTGCTTGGGGCGCACCATGAGCTGGCGCGACTGCACCCGGCAGAACTGGGCGAAGGAGCCGTCGCCGGTCTCGTAACCCCAGATGCGCTGGGATGGGGAGAACATCGGGTCGCCGCCGTTGCACTCCTCGTCGTCGCCGTCGTCGCGGTTGCAGTGGACGATGACCTCGTCGCCGACCTTCCAGCGCTTCACCTTGGCGCCGACCTTCCAGACGATGCCGGAGGCGTCCGAGCCGGCGATGTGGTACTCGCCCTTGTGCACGTCGAAGGGCGAGATCGGCTCGCCGAGGCCCGCCCAGACGCCGTTGTAGTTCACGCCGGCGGCCATGACGTAGACCAGCACCTCGTCGTCGCCGATCTCCCAGACGGGCAGAACCTCGAGCTGGTGCGACTGCTCGGGCGGCCCGTGCCGCTCGCGCCGGATCGCCCAGGCGTACATCTTCGCCGGCACGTGCCCGAGGGGCGGCACTTCGCCCATCTCGTACAGGTCCTTCAGTTCCGTCGTGCTCGACGCAGCGCTCGCGGCCATCTTGGCTCTCCCCGTCACTTCTTGTGCTGCTCGCTATATCGGCGAACCGAGAGCCGTCCAAGAGCCCGAACCGCCAAGAATCTTTTCGGCTGAGGCCAAGAAACCTTCACGCCCACAAGAAGAGGCCACTTCTTGAGCCGACGGCATCCTGTATTCAATATTCTCGTGGTGCGCCGGGCCTTTAGCGCACTTCGTACACAGGCTTATCTGCCCGTGGCCCACCTCCCGACGATCTGCCGCCCGCGGCAGCGCCGCGATACGGCCCGACGCCGGCTTGTACCAATGTCCAATTCGCGGATGTGCGACGGGGATACCCGACCCACCCAGCTTTGCGAAGTTGTCCACAGGTCGCTGGGACCGTCCCCGGAAGGCCGGGCTGCGGCACCAGGGTTGGACCGCACGGTCCCCCCGATAGGCGGCACGTTTCCGTGAGTTCGAGGGCGTCGACGAGACCGCGCAGACCTGAGCTGCCGCGGATGGTCTTTGGTGCTGATGACGTGGCGAACGCGCTTCGCTAGGGTGCGCCGCAAGTGATCGACAGCAGTCAAATGCAATTTGAGATCACATCAAATTCAGTCTTGAGGGAGTGTTCCGGGATGAGCGGACAGGCAGCGGTCGCCGAGACCAAGCGCGACAAGCCGTGGATCATCCGCACCTATGCGGGTCATTCCAATGCCAAGGAGTCGAACACGCTCTATCGCGGCAACCTGGCCAAGGGACAGACCGGCCTCTCGGTGGCCTTCGATCTGCCGACCCAGACCGGCTACGACCCCGACCACGAGCTCGCCCGGGGGGAAGTCGGCAAGGTCGGCGTGTCGATCGCGCATCTCGGCGACATGCGGACCCTGTTCGACCAGATTCCGCTGCAGCAGATGAACACCTCGATGACGATCAACGCCACGGCGCCGTGGCTGCTGTCGCTCTATCTCGCGGTGGCCGAGGAGCAGGGCGCGCCGTTCGCAGGGCTTCAGGGCACCACCCAGAACGACATCATCAAGGAATACCTCTCGCGGGGCACCTACGTGTTCCCGCCCGCGCCGTCCCTCCGGCTGACCAAGGACGTGATCCTGTTCACGACCAAGGAAGTGCCGAAGTGGAACCCGATGAACGTCTGCTCCTACCACCTGCAGGAGGCCGGGGCGACGCCGGTGCAGGAGCTGTCCTACGCGCTCGCCATCGCCATCGCGGTGCTCGACACCGTGCGCGACGACCCCGATTTCGACGAGGCCAGCTTCGCCGACGTGTTCAGCCGGATCTCGTTCTTCGTGAACGCGGGCATGCGGTTCGTCACCGAGATCTGCAAGATGCGGGCGTTCTCCGAGCTTTGGGATGAGATCGCCCAGGAGCGCTACGGCATCACCGATCCGAAGAAGCGGATCTTCCGCTACGGCGTTCAGGTGAACTCGCTCGGACTGACCGAGCAGCAGCCCGAGAACAACGTCCACCGCATCCTCATCGAGATGCTGGCCGTGACCCTGTCGAAGCGGGCGCGCGCCCGCGCCGTGCAGCTGCCGGCCTGGAACGAGGCCCTCGGCCTGCCGCGCCCCTGGGACCAGCAATGGTCGATGCGCATGCAGCAGATCCTCGCCTTCGAGACCGACCTCCTGGAATACGACGACATCTTCGACGGCTCGAAGGTCATCGACGCCAAGGTCGAGGCCCTGAAGGCCGAGACCCGTCAGGCTCTCGAAGAGATCGGCGGCATCGGTGGCGCCGTGGCGGCGGTTGAGACCGGCGCCCTCAAGCGCGCCCTGGTGGAATCCAACGCCCGGCGCATCTCGGCCATCGAGGCCGGCGATCAGGTCGTGGTCGGCGTGAACAAGTTCCAGGCCGGCGAACCCTCGCCCCTCACCGCCGGCGAGGGCGCCATCTTCACCGTCTCCGAGACGGTGGAGATGGAGGCCGAGCAGCGCATCCGCGAGTGGCGGTCCAAGCGCGACGGCAAGGCGGTGGAGACCGCCCTCGACGCGCTCGAGGCTGCGGCGCGCTCGGGCGCCAACATCATGCCGGTCTCGATCGCGGCGGCGAAGGCCGGCGTCACCACCGGCGAGTGGGGCGGGCGCCTGCGCCAGGTCTTCGGCGAGTACCGCGCCCCCACCGGCGTCACCCTGGAGACCATCTCCTCGGGGGCGGCCCAGGACGCCAAGCTCCTGATCGCCGATCTCGGCGAGCGTCTCGGCGAGACCCCGAAGCTGGTGGTCGGCAAGCCCGGCCTCGACGGCCATTCCAACGGCGCCGAGCAGATCGCGCTGCGCGCCCGCGACGTCGGCTTCGACGTGACCTACGACGGCATCCGCCAGACCCCGGCCGAGATCGTCGCCAAGGCCAAGTCGACCGGCGCCCACGTGGTCGGCCTGTCCATCCTCTCGGGCAGCCACGTGCCGCTGGTGCGGGACGTCCGGGCCAAGATGCGCGAGGCCGGCCTCGACCACATCCCGCTCGTGGTCGGCGGCATCATCTCGCCCGACGACGAACTGGTGCTCAAGAACATGGGCGTCACGGCGGTCTACACCCCGAAGGACTACGTCCTCGACACCATCATGGTGGGCATCGCCAAGGTGGTGGAGCGCGCCCTCGACAAGCGCGCCGCCGAGCAGGCCGACGCAAAGGCCGGCATCGCGGGCGCGACCCCGCGCGGCGACACGTCTGAGAAGGTGTTCTGACGAACCACGCTCACGCGTCGCCCTCCTGCATGACGCAGAGGGCGCCGCGCTCCGGGCGCGCCCGGACGGGAGCGTGATCGCTCCCGGCGTCGCGGGGCGACGGCGGTCGGCCCTCCGCCCGTCAGGCCTTGCCCACGTAGCGGTCGCGCCCCGCGCCCAGGCTGCACAGGAAGGCGCCGGCCGCGATGGTGCAGAACAGGGCCGTCGAGGCGGCCCAGGTGCCCGTCAGATCGTGCGCCAGCCCGAAGCTCAAGGGCCCGAGGGACGCCACCGTATAGCCGACGCTCTGGGACATCGCCGCGAGGCTGCCGGCCGTGGCCGGATCGCGGGCGCGCAGGACGATGATCGTGAGGCCGAGGCCGAACAGGCCGCCGAGGCCGGCTCCGAGCAGCATCCCGATCGGCAGGGCCCAGGCGAGCGGGCCGTAGACCAGGGCGACGAGGGCCAGCACGCAGAGGGTGAGCAGGCCCGCCGCGAAGCCCCGCTGATCGCGGACCCGGGCCGCGAAGGACGGCACCAGGAGCGCGGCCGGCGCCTGCCCGATGCTCATCAGCGAGGACACGAAGCCCGCTTCCACCGCGCTGAGCCCCCGATCGTGTAGCACCAGGGGCAGCCAGCCGAACATGATGTAGGCCAGCGACGATTGCAGGCCCATGAAGCCGGTGACCTGCCACGCGAGGCGATCGCGCCATAGGGAGATCCGCGGCGCCGCGCCGGGGGCGGTCTCGGGTGCCCGGGCGAAGGGGGCCCAGGCGAGGGTGGCCGCCAGGGCGGGTACACCCCAGAGGGCGAGCGCGGTGGGCCAGCCGCCGAGCCCGTCGGCGAGGGGCACCGACAGGCCTGCGCCCGCCGCGGCGCCAAGGCAGAGCACCATGGTGTAGAGGCCGGTGACGACGCCCGTCAGGCCCGGGAAGTCGCGCTTGACCAGGCCCGGCAGCAGCACGCCCGAGAGACCGATCCCAAGGGCGGCGAGGCAGGCGCCGACAAAGAGCGGTCCCAGCCCCCCGAGGCCGCGCAGGCCGGAGCCGAGGGCGACCACCGCCACGGCGAGGAGCACGCCGCGATCGGAGCCGAGGCGCCGCATCACCCAGGGGCCGAGGGTGCAGGCGAGGCCGATGCAGAGCACCGGGAGCGTGGTGAGCAGCGCCGCCCCGGCCGCACTCAGGGCCGTTTCGGCCCGGATGCGCTCGAGGAGCGGGCCGACGGTCGTCAGGGCCGGACGCATGTTGAAGGCGACCAGCATGATGCCGAGACCGAGCAGGATCGGGCGGGCCGTGATCCGCAGGGTGGTCTTCACGCGCTTCGCCGCCGTGCCGCCAGGAGGGTCAGGAAGCATCCGACCCAGACCAGTCCGAAGGGCAGGTCGCCGAGGCGGGCATAGAGGGTCCGGCCCGGCAGGCGCGCCGGAAGATCGGCGTCGAGGACGCCCTCGACGCCCAGCGGCAGGCTGGCGGTGATCCGGCCATGGGCGTCGATCACGGCCGAGATGCCGGTATTGGCGTCGCGGACCAGGGGGAGCCCTTCCTCCACGGCGCGCAGGCGCGCCTGGGCGAGGTGCTGGCGCGGCCCCGGCGTGTCGCCGAACCAGGCGTCGTTGGTGAGGTTGAGGATCAGCCCCGGCACCGGCGGCGGACCGTTCGGCGTCGCGCCGGGCACGATCGCCCCCGGAAAGATCGCCTCGTAGCAGATCGTCGCCGCCACCGGCGGCAGGCCCGGCACGGTCATGATCCGCTGGGTTGCCCGGTCGCCCGCCGTGAAGCCCCCCGGAATCGAGACGAACTGCCGGATGTGCAGGGCGCGCAGGGTCGCGTCGAGGGGGCCCGGCAGGTACTCGCCGAAGGGGACCAGGTGGACCTTATCGTAGATGTCGCCGAATTTCGGTCCGGCGGAGAGCGTCAGGATGCTGTTGAAGAAGCGCGGCCGCTCGTCGCCCACCGGCACCTCGGCCCGGGCCGCGCCGGTGATGAGCTGCTTGCCCGGCGGGAACGCGGCGGCGATCCGGGCCAGGGCCTCGGGGTCGCGCTGGATCAGGAACGGGAAGGCGGATTCCGGCCAGATCACGTGGGTGACGTCGGCGATGCCGGTGCGGTCGGGCGCGGCGGCGCGGTCGCTGAGCTCGAGGTAGCGGTCGAGGATGTCCTGGCGGTTCTCGGGCCGGAACTTGGCGTCCTGGTTCAGGTTCGGCTGGACGAGGCGCAGGCGCACGCCCTGGACCACCGGATCCGCGGCGGCCGGCACCCGCCGGGCGCCGAAGCCCGCGAGCCCCGCGAGGGCGAGAGCGGCGAGGCCGAGGGGAACGAAGCGGCCGCGCCACGTCTCGGCGACCGCCAGGGTCGCGGGCGCGGCCGCGACGAGGATCGCCAGGACGGTCAGGCCGTAGAGGCCGACCACGGCCGCGCCCTGCATCAGCCAGAGGTTCTGGCCGAGCGCCATGCCCAGGGTGTTCCAGGGGAAGCCGGTGAAGAGATGCCCGCGCAGCCACTCGCAGGCGGAGAGGCCGAGCGCGAGGCTGACGAGGCGCAGCGCCCCCCGCGACCAGAGCAGGCGGGCCAGCGCGAAGCCGAAGGCGTAGAACAGGGCGAGCACCGCCGGCAGGCCGACGACGCCGAGGGGCAGGGCCCAGAGGAATTCCTCGGCCTCCACCAGGAAGGCGGAGCCGAGCCACCACAGGCCGGCGGTGAGGTAGCCGAAGCCCCAGGCCCAGCCGATCACCGCGCTCGCGAGAACCGCGCCGCGGGTGGCCCGGCGCCCCGTGGCAGCTCCGTCGACGAGCCAGACGGCGACGCTCAGGGAGACCACGAGGGCGGGGAACAGCCCGAAGGGCGGCATGGCGAGGGCGCCCAGCGCGCCGGAGGCTATCGCGACGGCGAGGCGGCGCCAGCCGGCGGTCAGCATCACCCACTGGGCCAGGGCGGCGAGCGGTCCCGTCGCCGGACCGCGCCCGGCGCGGTCCGCGAGGATCGAGGTCATGCCGACTCCGTCACGCGGCCGGCGATTCGGGCGCGGGCTTCGGGGCGGGCAGCGCCAGGGGCACCACCGCGGTGATGCGGGCGTCGCCGCGCTGCAGGCGCAGGCGCTTCACCCGGCGCGGATCGGCGTCGAGCACCTCGAATTCGAGATCGCCCGGCCCGCTGATGAGCTCGCCGCGCGACGGCACCCGCCCCGCGAGGGTCACGATCAGACCGCCGATGGTGTCGATCTCCTCGGCCATCTCCCCGACGGCCGCTACGAGGTCGACACCGCTCGCGGCCGAGACCTCGGCAAGGCCGGCCCGGGCATCGGCCACGAAGACGTCGCCCTCCCCGTCGACGCGCTGGACGAGGTGTCCCTCGGCAACGTCGTGCTCGTCCTCGATGTCGCCCACCACCACCTCGATCAGATCCTCGATCGAGATCAGGCCGTCGGTGCCGCCGTACTCGTCGATGACGAGGGCCATGTGGGTGCGGGTCGCCTGCATCCGCACCAGAAGGTCGATGGCCGGCATCGAGGGCGGCACGAACAGCACGGGGCGCTGGATGCGGGTGGCGGCCAGGGTGGCCGAGAGGTCGACATTGGCGAGGTTGAGGGTGCGCAGGGCCCGCGCGCCCCGTCGCGCCCGGGGCGGCAGCACGGGGGCGGCATCGCCCTCCGTCGCCGGGGCCGCGGGCGGCGTGCGACGGCTGCCGGCCTCGGCCCGGGCCGCGATGTGGTCGACGAAGTCGCGGATGTGGACCATGCCGCGGGGGTCGTCGAGGGTCTCGCCGTAGACCGGCAGGCGCGAATGCCCGGCCGTGCGGAACAGCTTCAGGAGATCGCCGAGGCTGGTCTCCATCGACACCGCGACGATGTCGGCCCGGGGGATCATCACGTCGTCGACCCGCACCTTGTGCAGGCCGAGGACGTTCTTGAGCATGGCGCGTTCGAGGGGCGAGAACGCGTTCTCGCCGGTGTCTGGCTCGGCCAGCGCGTCCTCGATGTCGTCGCGCAGCGAATCGCGTGGACGAAGGTGGAAGACGTGCAGGAGGCGGTCGTACCAGGGCTCGCGGGCCTGGCTCTCACCGTCGCCGGAACTGGGCGCGGCCTGGGCCGCGCCGCGACTTCGATCGTTTGTCATGTCTCTCTGATCTGGAGTGTCAGGCGGGATCGCCGCTCACGGGGCCGCTCGCTCGGCAGGCGGTTCTGTCGAAGAGGGGTCGGGCGCATAGGGATCGGGCACGCCGAGGGTACGGAGGGCCGCGACCTCGAGGGCTTCCATCGCATCGGCATCCGCCTCGCCGGTCTCGTGGTCCTGACCAAGGAGGTGAAGGGTGCCATGGACGAGGAGATGGGCCAGATGATCGCTGAGCGGCTTCGACTGATCCGCACTTTCGCGCAGCATCGTGTCATACGCAAGAACCACGTCGCCCAGGGGCACCGGCATGCCCGCATGGGCGGGTTGCGCCGGCGCCGGGAAGGACAGCACGTTGGTGGGCTTGTCCTTGCCGCGCCAGGTCCGGTTCAGGTCCTGAACCACCGCGTCGGTGGCCAGCAGGATGCTGATCTCGACTGGCCCCCCGGGCAGCGCGGGGGCCACGGCGAGGCCGGCCTCGACGGCCCGAATCACGAAGGCTTCGAGGTCGGGCACGACGCTCTCCCAGCGCGGGTCCTCGATCGCGACGTCGATCTCCGCCTCGCCGGCGGGGTCGGCGCTCACGACAGCGGCCTCCGGCGCGAGACCGTCTGGCGGTCGGCGTCGCCCTCCCCGTGGGCCGCGGCCTCGTAGGCGGTGACGATGCGGCGCACGAGGTCGTGGCGCACCACGTCGACGTCCCGGAAGGTGATGCGGCCGATGCCCTCGACGCCGTCGAGGACGCGCACCGCCTCGACGAGGCCGGATTTCTGGCCCGGCGGCAGGTCGATCTGGCTCGGATCGCCGGTGATGATCATGCGGGAATTCTCACCGAGGCGGGTGAGGAACATCTTCATCTGCATGGACGTGGTGTTCTGCGCCTCGTCGAGGAGCACCACGGCGTTGGTCAGGGTGCGGCCGCGCATGAACGCGAGGGGCGCGATCTCGATGACGCCGGTCTGCAGGCCGCGGTCGACGTGGCGGGCCTCCATGAAGTCGTAGAGGGCGTCGTAGATCGGCCGCAGGTAGGGGTCGACCTTCTCGCGCATGTCGCCGGGGAGAAAGCCAAGACGCTCGCCGGCCTCCACGGCGGGGCGCGACAGGATCAGGCGCTCCACGTGCCCCTGTTCCAGCAGCGACACGGCGTAGCCAACGGCGAGCCAGGTCTTGCCGGTGCCGGCCGGCCCTTCGGCGAAGACGAGTTCGTGGCTGCGCAGGGCCTTGATGTAGGCGTCCTGCGCTGCGTTGCGGGCACGTACAGCGCCGCGCTTCCGGGTGGCGAGCTGGTCGAACACGGCTCGGTCGGGCTCGGCGCTGACCTCCGCCGCCGGGAACAGGTTGCCCTGCTGCGTCGTCTCGTGGATCGCCCCGTCCACGTCGCCGAGAGTCAGGGGCAGGCCGCTCGCCTTCACCCGGGCATAGAGCCGCTCGAACACCTTGCGGGCCTTCTCGGCCGCCTCGACGCCGCCCTTGACCACGAGGTGGTTACCGAGCGCGGTGGCGGTCACGGCCAGGCGCCGTTCGATATGCGCGACATTCTGGTCGTACTGGCCGAAGACCAGGCTCGCGAGTCGATTGTCGTCGAAGGTCAGGGAGACCTCCTCGGTCTCGACCAGGCCCTCGATCCGCGCCGCCGGGCCGCGCCCGCGCAACGCGCCACCGCGTCCACTCGACCCTTCAGATCCCGGCACGCCGTCGTCCTTCATTCATTACAGGAGGTCCGCGCCGACCGTCCGAGGCCGCATCGCATCGCAGACGATTCCGAGATGGTCGCCCGGGGCGCGCCGGACAGGGGCGGATCGGCGCGGCGTATCGACCGACCGGGCCGGACCGCGCCCTCAAGCCGCCGCCGCCGTTCCGCCGAGGGCCTCGCCGAACAGGCTGTTGGAGCCGGCGCGGATCACCCGCACCGGAACGACGGTGCCAATGGTGGAGGCCGGCGCGTCGAACTGGACCGGCAAGAGATGGGGCGTCTTGCCGGCGACCTGGCCGGGATGGCGGCCGGCCTTCTCCACCAGCACCTCGACCACGTGCCCCACCGCGGCTGCGTTGAAGGCGTGGCGCTGCGCGTCGAGGAGGGCCTGGAGCGCGGCGAGCCGCTCGGACTTCACGGCTTCCGGCACGGCATCGGCGCTGTCGGCCGCCGGGGTACCGGGGCGCGGGCTGTACTTGAAGGAGAAGGCGCTGGCGAAGCCGATCTCACGCACCAGCCGCATCGTGTCCTCGAACTCGGCGTCCGTCTCACCGGGGAAGCCGACGATGAAGTCGGAGGACAGGGCGATGTCGGGCCGGGCCGCGCGCACGCGCTCGATGATTCGGCGATAGGCGTCGCCGGTATGCTTGCGATTCATCGCCTTGAGCACCCGGTCGGAGCCCGACTGCACCGGCAGGTGCAGGTAGGGCATCAGGGCCGGCAGGGTGCCGTGGGCGGCGATGAGGTCGTCGTCCATGTCGTTGGGATGGCTGGTGGTGTAGCGCAGGCGCAGGAGGCCCGGGAGGCGCTCCAGGGCGCGCATCAGCGCCGGCAGGGTCGCGCTCCCGCCGTCCTGGCCCAGGCCATGATAGGCGTTCACGTTCTGACCGATGAGGGTGATCTCGCGGACGCCGCCGCGCACCAGCTTCTCGGCCTCGGCCAGGATCGCGTCCACGGAGCGCGAGACCTCGGCGCCGCGGGTATAGGGCACGACGCAGAAGGCGCAGAACTTGTCGCAGCCCTCCTGCACGGTGAGGAAGGCCGTGACCCCGTGGGTGCGGCGGGCCGGCAGGTGGTCGAACTTGTCCTCGACCGGAAACTCGGTGTCGACCACGCGCTTCGTGGCCGAGCGCGCCAGCAGGTCCGGCAGGCGGTGATAGTTCTGCGGGCCGACCACCACGTCGACGGTGGGGGCGCGGGCCAGGATCTCGGCCCCTTCCGCCTGGGCGACGCAGCCGGCGACGACGATCCGGGTCTCGTGCCCGGCCTCGGCCCGCTCACCCTTGAGCACCCGCAGCCGGCCGAGCTCGGAATAGACCTTGTCAGCGGCCTTTTCGCGGATGTGGCAGGTGTTCAGGATGACGACGTCCGCCTCCTCCACCGCGTCGGTCGCCGCATAGCCCTCGGCACCCAGCACGTCCACCATCCGGGCGGCGTCGTAGGCGTTCATCTGGCAGCCGTAGGATTTGACGTAGGCTTTCTTCAACGGTCCGATTCCGGTGACAGCACTTCCGCGCCGCGCATAGCACGGTTCGTCTGCGGCGTCGCGATCCCTCGCCCCGGCGATGCGCCATCCTTGATGCCGGGGCGTATCCGCGGACCCGACCAGACCGGCCCCAGGGGTGGCCGGCCGGTGACGCCGCGCTGGAGTGCGGCGCGCACCGAGGCCTCCGCCAGGGCGGTGGCGCGCTTGCGATCCGTGCCGGCCTCGACGGTGATCGGCGCGCCCCAGACCACGTGGACGTCGATGGGGCCGCCGTCGAAGAAGGCGGCGAGATGGGGCGCCAGCTCCATGTCCCCGTACCAGGCCACCTCCGGGCGCTGATGGCGGACGAGCGGCAGGCCGTTACGGCGGGGATAGGTGATGGCGAGCGGCTGGAGCCGGATGCGGGCTGGCCCCTCCCCGGCGACCGCCGCGCGGGCGGCGCCGACCAGCGAGGAGCGGAACGGCAGCAGCCGGGTGCCGTCCCCGGTGGTGCCCTCCGCGAAGAGCACGATGAGGTCGCCGCGGCCGAGGCGCTGCGCCACCGTGGCGTTGACGGCGGCGGTGTCGGCCCGGCGCGCCCGGTCGATGAACACCGTGCGCTGCAGCCGCGCCAGGGTGCCGATGACGGGCCAGCCGGCGATCTCGGACTTCGCCACGAAGGACAGCGGCCGCAGGGAGCCCAGGACGATGATGTCGAGCCAGGAGACGTGGTTCGCCAGCACGAGCGCCGGTTCATCCGCCGCCGGCGGCGAGCCGCTCTGGGTCACCCGCAGGCCGAACAGGGTGACGAACACCTGGTGGAACAGCACCGGCATCCAGGCCGCGATCCGGCCGCGTCCGAAGCGCAGGCTGAGGAGGTGAGGCCCCACGATTGCGAGGAAGACCACGGCGCAGAGCGCCAGGCGGCAATACGCGCCGAGGCGGGACATCGGCTGGCTAGCACGCGCCGGGTGGCGTCACGCCAGCACCGCCGTCATGGTCAGGGCCGTCGCGCGGGTTCCGTCGGCCCGGGTGTAGTACCCCGTCCGCTCGCCCACCTGCCGGAAGCCGTGGCGCGCGTAGAGCTTCAGGGCCGGCGCGTTGCCCTCGTCGACCTCGAGGTGGACCGTCCGGACGCCGGACTGGACGAGGTGCTCGAGATGGGCGGCGACGAGCTTGTGCGAGAGGCCGCCGCCGCGGGCGGCGGGCGCCAGCACGACGGTGAGGATCTCGGCCTCGTCGGCCGCCCGGCGCGACAGGACGAAGCCCTGGATCGCGCCGTTCTTCCACAGGGCATGCGCCTCGGTCGAGCGCTCGCACAGCATGCGCTCGAACTCGTGCGCGTCCCAGGACCGCGCGAAGGCGGTGGCGTGGATGCGCGCCAGGGCCCGCGCCTGGCCGGAATCCCGCAGCAGCGTGACGTAGGGCGCCGTGCCCCAGGCTTCCCACCAGGCGGACCAGATCTCGAAGGGCCAGAACGGCGTCAGCGAACGGGTCATCGGCGGGCGAGCCTCGCGTGGTCTTGCGGCTGGGCGTCGGGACCGCGGAGGTAGAGGGGACGCGCCAGCGCCTGGGCGGGGTCCGCCAGCATGCCGAGCGAGGCGACCCAGGCGATCTCGGCCGCGCCGGTGCCGGCGACCGCCACGTCGAGGCCCCGGGCCTTCGCCGCCTGGGCGACCAGGGGCGCGCCGGAGCCGACGAGGGTGACGACGCCGTCGAGCATCGCCGCCGCCTCGGTCACCGGGAGGTGGCTCGGCGGCACGACGATCCCGTCCGTCATGCTCATCGCCTGAAGGTAGACCGATCCGTGCCGGGCATCGATCGCGGCCACGATCAGGCCCTCGCCGTTCTGGGCGAGCAGGGGCGCCAGCAGGGCCGACAGGGTGGTGACGCCGACCACGGGGATGCCGGTGGCCAGCCCCACGGCCCGGGCGGCCGAGAGCCCCACCCGCAGGCCCGTGTAGCTGCCCGGCCCGACCGTCACGGCGACGCGGTCCAGGGCTTCGAAGCCGCCCTCGGCCCGCGCGACGACCCGCTCGATCATCGGCAGCAGCGCCTCCGCATGGCCGCGGCCGAGGACCATCGACTCGTGCGCGAGGAGATCGTCGGTCGAATCCGAGGCGATGCAGACGGAACAGGCGTCGAGCGCCGTGTCGATGGCGAGGATACGCAAACTCACTCCCGATCGTGCCACACCCCCGGACCGCGCGAAGGCGTCCGGGGCCACGACTTTAAGACAAAAACGGCCGCTCCGTCAGGGCGGAGCGGCCATCGTGGAGAAATTCGGGCGAACCTGTTGCGGCTTTGCGTCGGCCGGCCGGAATGTCGGGCCTCAGATCGACTGGACTTCGCGGATCTCCGGCAGGAAGTGGCGGAACAGGTTCTGCACGCCGTTGCGCAGGGTCGCGGTGGAGGACGGGCAGCCCGAGCAGGCGCCCTTCATCTCCAGGTAGACCACGCCTTCCTTGTAGCCCCGGAAGGTGATGTCACCGCCATCGCTGGCCACGGCGGGGCGCACGCGGGTCTCGAGCAGGTCCTTGATCGTCTCGACGGTCTCGAGGTCGGCCGGGTCGAAGAACTCCTCGGCGTCGTCGCTGCCGGCGACGTGGCCCTCGGCCAGGGGCGGGGCGCCGGACTGGAAGTGCTCCATGATGGCGCCGAGAACAGCCGGCTTCACCTGCGGCCAGAGGTTGTCGTCCTCGGCCTTGGTGACCGAGATGAAGTCGTGACCGAGATAGACGCCCGAGACGCCGGGCACGTCGAAGAGCCGGCTCGCCAGGGGCGAGCGGGCTGCGGCCTCGGAATCGCGCGCCTCGAAGGTGCCCTCGGGCAGGACGACCCGGCCGGGCAGGAACTTCAGGGTGGCGGGGTTCGGAGTGGCTTCGGTCTGGATGAACATGGTGGACAGGATCCTCGTCCGCTGCGCCGGTTCAAGGCCGGCCGGGAATGGCGGCGGACGTCCCCGCCGCACCCTCCATGTGGACCGCGCGCGGGATTTTCTCAACCGCGTCCGCGCCACGCCGCCCGCGCGGGGGGGGGCGTTCACCGGCCATTGGACAAGGGGCCGCACCTCGTGTAAGGCCCGCCTCAACTCAAAACAGGATGCCGAAATCCTGACGCACGCGGTCCCATCCGGGGGCCTCGGGCGCGCACCGGCAGGAACTTGACCATGAACATCATCCAGCAGCTGGAGCAGGAGCAGATCGCTTCGCTCGGCAAGACCATCCCCGATTTCCAACCCGGCGACACGGTGACCGTGAACGTCAAGGTGAAGGAAGGCGAGCGCACCCGCGTGCAGGCCTACGAGGGCGTGTGCATCGGCCGCTCCGGCGGCGGCCTCAACGAGAGCTTCACCGTCCGCAAGATCTCCTACGGCGAGGGCGTCGAGCGCGTGTTTCCGCTCTACTCGCCGCTGATCGATTCGATTGCCGTCGTCCGTCGCGGCAAGGTGCGTCGCGCGAAGCTGTACTACCTGCGCGACCGTCGCGGGAAGTCCGCCCGCATCGTCGAGCGCGCCGACCGCCCCGCCGAGAAGGCCGCCAAGGCCGATGCCTCGAAGGCGAACAAGGACGCCCGCAAGGCCGAGAAGGCCGCCAAGAGCGCCGCGAAGACCGCCGCCGAGTAAGATTTGGGGTGAGACCCGGGCGGCGCACCGCGCCCCCGCCCCCGCCCCCGCCATCAGGCCCGCTCGAGCGATCGAGCGGGCCTTTTTTCGGTTTCGGCGATCAGGCCTGCGCGACCGCGGGGTGCGCCGCGATCGTCCAACCGCTGGCCGCCCAGCCCTGCCGGGCGATGCGCGCGGTGAGATCGTTCTCGGTGATCCAGGCCAGGGTCTGCGTCGACGGCATGGCCCGGGCGAAGTGGTAGCCCTGTACGGCCGGGCATCCGAGCTGGCGCAGCAGCTGGAACTGCGCGTTCGTCTCCACCCCCTCCGCCAGGACCGTCACCCCGAGGGTGCGGGCGAAGGCCAGGATGGCCTCCAGGAGCACGCGGTCCCGGGGACTGTCGACGATTCCCTGGATAAAGCTCCGGTCGACCTTCAGGCCGTCGAAGCGCAGGTCGCGCAGCGACCCGACCGACGAGTAGGCCACCCCGAAATCGTCCACGATGATGCCCACCCCCATGTCGATCAGGGCGTCGACGTCCTTGCCACCGCGCTCGTTCGAGTAGACCGCCTCCTCGGTGATCTCGAGGGCGATCCGGGCGGCGGACAGGCCGTGCCCGGTCAGTTCGGCCGCCACCATGTCGGCGATCGGATAGGCCCCGAACTCGTTGGGCGAGATGTTGACCGAGACCACGACGGACTCGTGCCCGTTCGCGTCGAGAACCTGCGCCATGCGGCAGGCCTGCCGCAGGATGGTTCGGGTCAGGGCCTGCGATCGACGGGTGGCGGCGGCGGCGGCGATCGCGTCCGGGGGAGAGATCCAGCCCAGCGCCGGATGCTTCCAGCGCAGGAGCGCCTCGACGCCCATGACGCGCCCGGTTTCGCAGTCGAGCTGCGGCTGGAACCAGGCCTGGACCGCGCCGCTCTCCAGCGCCTCGGGGAGATCCCGCTCGATGACGTGGCGGGCCTTCAGCTGCGCGCCCATGCTCGCGTGGAAGGGGCGCCAGGTGCCGCGTCCCGCCGTCTTGGCGGCATAGAGGGCGAGATCGGCCTGGCACTGCAGGTCGGCAAGGGTGTGGGCGTCACCCGGATACCGGGCGATGCCGACGCTGGCCCCGGCCTGCAGGGTGCGGCCGGATCCCGTGACGAGGACGGCGAGCTGCGCCACGATCTCCCCCGCCAGCCTCGGCCCGTCCTCCTTCCCGGACCGGTTGGGGATCAGGGCTGCGAACTCGTCGCCGCCGAGGCGGGCCACCACGGCATCCTCTCCGAGAATCCGCCTCAGGCGCGCGCCCGCCTCCGCCAGGACCTCGTCGCCCACGGCATGCCCGAAGGTGTCGTTGATGACCTTGAAGCGGTCGAGATCGATCAGCAGAACCGAGAATCCCATCCCATGCGCCGCCCCGTCCCTCAACCACGCCTCGAAGGCTGTCTGGTAGGCGGCGCGGTTGAGCAGGCCGGTCAGGTGATCGTGGGTCGCCGCGTATTCCACCCGGCGCAGGGCCTGTTCCGCGGCGATGTTGGCGGCTTTCAGCGATGCGGCCAACTCCGTGGCTTCCAGCTTCAGGCGGCTCGACCGCAGGTAATGTATCTCCTGATCGGTCGCGTTGCGGATCATCAGCACCGCGAGGACGATCAGGTTCGCGGCGATGAACGGCGAGCTCGGCGCGTCCTCGACGAGGAACAGGACCGTCAGGATCGTGAGGCTCGGAAGCATGAAGGCGATGGCAGGCGCGCGGGACACCTTGCTTTGGATGACCCCGACGTTCAGGCTCCAGAAGGCCAGGGCGATCGCGACGGACTGGGTCTGTCCGTTCCAGGCGAGGCCGATCAGGGCCACGGCCCAGCACAGGCCCGAGAACAGGGCCCCGATCCACGCAAAGGCCAGGATCCGGCCCGGGTGCCGGGTGGCGTGGTCCCGCTTCAGCCATCGGGCGGCGATCAGAGCGCGGGCGAGATTGAGCAGACCGTTGAGGCCGACGAAGGCGAGGATGAGCCCACGCGGCACGAGGTCCCACATCATTCCGCCGAGGGACACCGAGACCAGAACGTTCGCGATCAGCGTCGCGGGCATGCCCCGCAGAACCGCGCGCGCCCGATCGCGCTCGATGATCGTTTCGACGGAGTTTTTCTGGTTCGCGATCAATGCCGATCTCTAGTCCCGCGCCGCAATAGCCTGAAACTTCCTCATGCCTGGCATTTAGCGACCCGATCTGTAAACATATCGTGCTCAGTTCTGGAAACACATTCGCTCATCACAATAAGAGCCGCCGAATAGACTGCCCGACAAGCGTCAGTGCTCAGCGTTCCCAGAAGACGAATCCCGAGGTTCGCGACCGTCGCGCGATGTATTCGCCTCGCGTCCCGATGGATGTCGTCGCGTCGACCCCTCCGTTGAGGGCTCCTTCCGATCCGCCCTGGACCTGCCGTGCACCGGGGACCGACCAACGAAAAAGTCCCGCAGGGTCGCTTGACCCTGCGGGACTCGATCAGTCTTCGTTATGGGGAGGTCGGTCTATTCGGCGGCGATGCTGTGGGCCTGGCTGCCGTCGGTATAGGTCTCGGCCTGGAGGCGCTGGCCCGGAGCCGCGCGGCCCGGCAGCGGCGGCAGGGCACGGGCCTTATCCAGGTCGATGCCCGCACCCTCGGCGACGCGGCGGCCGTAATCCTCATCCGCATGGAGGAAGTGCCAGACCATCCGCAGCTGGATCGGCTCCGGGCACTGCTTCATGTCGCCGACGAGGTTGGCGATCAGGTCGTCGCGCTCCCAATCCTGGAACGAGCGGTAGCGCACGCCGGCCTGGGTGTAGTCGTCCTCGGTGCGCGAGGTCTGGTAGCGGCCGAGGTTGCCCTGGACCGGCTGGTGGTAGTCCTTGGCTGGCTTGGGAGCCTCCCGCAGACCCTCGGCCAGGGTCGAAGGCTCGTAGTTGATGTGGCGGTTCGGACCCGTGCCGTCGACGCCGTAGGTCATCTGGCCGTCGCGCTGGTTCGAATAGACCTTCACGCCCGGCTGCGGGGCGTTGATCGGCAGCTGCAGGTAGTTGGCGCCGACGCGGTAGCGCTGCGTGTCCGAGTAGGACAGCGTGCGCCCCTGGAGCATCTTGTCGTCCGAGAAGTCGATGCCGTCCACGAGGACGCCCGTGCCGAAGGCCGATTGCTCGACTTCCGCGAAGAAGTTGTCCGGCACGCGATCCAGCACCATGCGGCCGACCGGCAACAGGGGGAAGTCCTCCACCGGCCAAAGCTTGGTGTCGTCGAGGGGATCGAACGACAGGTGGTCGTTCGGGCCGTCGGGCATGATCTGCACGCAGAACTCCCACTCGGGGAAGTTGCCGGCCTTGATGTTGTCGTAGAGGTCACGGGTGGCGTGGCCGACATCCTTGGCCTGGATCTCGGACGCCTGGGCCGAGGTCAGGTTGCGGATGCCCTGCTTGGGCTCCCAGTGGAACTTGCACAGCACCGCTTCGCCCTGGTCGTTGACCAGCTTGTAGGTGTTGACGCCCGAGCCCTCCATCTCGCGATAGTTGGCGGGGATGCCCCAGGGCGACTTCAGGTGCGTCACCATGTGGATAGCTTCGGGGTGCTGCGCCACGAAGTCGAAGAAGCGCCACGCCTCCTGGCGGTTGGTCACCGGGTCCGGCTTGAACGCGTGGATCATGTCGGGGAACTTGATCGCGTCGCGGATGAAGAAGACCTTGAGGTTGTTGCCCACCAGGTCCCAGTTGCCGTCGACGGTCTTGAACTTCACCGCGAAGCCGCGCGGGTCGCGCTCAGTCTCGGGTGACTCCTTGGCGCCGGCGACGGTGGAGAAGCGCACGAACATCGGGGTCTTCACGCCGGTCTCGTTCAGGACGCGGGCGCGGGTGTACTTGGAGGCGGGCTCGTTGCCGATCTTGCCATACGCCTCGAAGTAGCCGTGGGCGCCGGCGCCGCGGGCGTGGACCACGCGCTCCGGAATCCGCTCCCGGTCGAAATGGGTGATCTTCTCGATGAACTGGTAGTTCTCGAGGGTCGCCGGGCCGCGCTCGCCCACCGTCCGGGTGCTCTGGTTGTCGCGAACCGGGTGGCCTTGGCGGGTGGTGAGAATCGGGCGCTGATCGCTCATGCGGTGCTCTCTCGTTCGGAACAGATCGACGCGGCGGTGACCGCATCCAGACCTTGGCTGAAAACCTGGAATGGTTCTGAGACAGCCTTATGGCCCGCCGTGAGCGATTTGGCTAATGCATCGTGGCGAACGCGATGATAGTCACAGCCTATGAATATGGCCGGCCTGTCCCTGCGGGATCTCGAATACGTCGTCGCCGTGGCGGAGGAGATGCATTTCGGCCGGGCTGCCGAGCGCTGCAACGTCAGCCAGCCGACCCTCAGCGTCCAGGTCCGCAAGCTGGAGGACCTCCTCGGCCTCGCCCTGTTCGAGCGCGGCAACCGCCGGGTGATGCTGACGCCGGCCGGGCAGACCATCGTGCGGCAGGCCCGCATCGTCATGGCGGAGGCCCAGCGCCTCCTCGTGCTGGCGAGCGAGGGGCGCGGCGCGCCGCTCACCGGCCGCCTCGTTCTGGCGGCGATCCAGACCCTCGGGCCCTACCTGTTTCCCCTGATCCTGCGGACCCTGCGCCAGGACTTCCCGCTCCTCGCCCTCGCCCTGAGCGAGGCGCGCACGGCCGAGATCCTCGAAGGGCTGCACAACGGGCGCATCGACGCCGCCCTGATCTCCTTGCCGGTGCCGGCGTCCGGGCTCACGGTGTCGCCCCTCTTCGTCGAACCGTTCCAGCTCGCCTGCCCGGCCGAGCATCCCCTCGCCCGGGGCGGCGCCCTGCGCGCCACCGACATCGCCGGCCCCGACCTGCTCCTCCTCGACGAGGGCAACTGCCTGCGCGACCAGACCGTGGCGGCCTGCGGGGCCGGCTCGGCCGCCGGGCGCCACGCCACCAGCCTGGAGACCCTGCGCTCGATGGTGGCGGCAGGGGCGGGCTACACCCTGCTCCCGGCCCTGGCGGTGCCCTCCGGTCCCGATCCCAGCGGCCTCACGGTGACGCGCAGCTTCGACGTGGACGGGCCGGGGCGCACCGTCGCCCTGGCCTGGCGCACCAGCGATCCGCGGGCCGACGGCCTCGCGCACCTGGCGGCGTTCTTCCGGGCCCACGCGCCGGCGGGCACCACGGCCTGCCGGGACGACGGCATGCCCCGTCCGCGCGCCGGGCGCCGTGACAGCGTCAGCGATCCGGTGTAGCGCCCGGCGCGACGGGCGTTCCCTGCCCGGCCCATTCCCGGCATCACCGTGCTCTCACTGCGCTTCATCGGCCGTTGGGCGCCCCTCCTCGGCGCCTCCGGCCTCCTGGCCTACGGCCTCGATCATGCGCATTTCCCGGCGGCCCTCCTGCTCGGGCCGATGGTGGCGGCAATCGCCTTCGGGGTCGGGGGCGCGAACCTGTCGGTGCCGAAGTTCGGCTTCCAGGCCGCCCAGGCGATGATCGGCTGCCTCGTCGCCCACACGGTGACGGGCGAGATCGTCGGCACCGTGGTGGATGACGGCTTCCTCATCCTCGCGGTGGTGCTCGTCACCGTCCTGGTCGGCGGGGCGGTCGGCTGGGCCCTGACCCGCCTGCGCATCCTGCCGGGGTCGACCGCCGCCTGGGGCTCGTCGCCCGGCGGCGCCGCCGCCATGGTGGCGATGTCGGAGGAATACGGCGCCGATCCGCGCCTCGTCGCCTTCATGCAGTACGTGCGCGTGGTCGCCGTGGTGCTCTCGGCCTCCGTCATGGCGCGCCTGCTCACCAACGTCTCCGACGTGGTCCCGGCCTCCGATCCCGTCACGGTGGCCCCGCTCGCCCTCCTGGCGACCCTGGCGGTCGCCGCCTGCGGCGCCGGCCTCGCCAAGCTCCTGCACCTTCCGGCCTTCGCCTTGACCGGGCCGATGCTGCTCGGCGCCGCCCTGCACGCCTCCGGCCTGGTCTCCATGGCCCTGCCGATGCCGATCCTCGACCTCGCCTACGCCACCATCGGCTGGTATGTCGGCCTGCGCTTCCGGCGCGAGACCCTGCGCGAGACACTCAGCGCCATGCCGGGCATCGTCGTGGCCACCCTCGGCGTGATCGCCCTGTGCGGCGGCTGGGCCTACGGCCTGACCTTTCTGCTGCCCGTCGACTTCCTCACCGCCTACCTCGCCACCAGCCCGGGCGGACTCGATTCGGTGGCCATCATCGCGGTCGGCTCGAAGGTCGACGTCTCCTTCGTGCTGGCGGTGCAGACCCTCCGGCTGTTCGTGGTGCTGGTGACGGGGCCGATCGTGGCGAAGTGGATCGCCCGCGGCGCCCCGGCGGCGCCCTGAGACAGCGCCCGGACATGCACGCCCTCTACCTCGCCTTCCTGAATTCCTGGCGCGGCCTCGTGCACGGCGCCCGGACCGAGCGGGCGGTGCGCCTGGAACTCGTGCTCCTCGCCCTCGGGGTTCCCCTGGCCCTCCTCCTCGGGTCGGGCCTCTGGGTCCGGGTCGCCCTGGTGGCGAGCCTGCTCCTGATGCTCGCCGCCGAGTTCCTGAACACCGCGGTGGAGAAGCTCTGCGACCACCTCCACCCGGCCCAGCACCCGAAGATCGGCATCGTCAAGGATCTCGCCTCGGCCGGGACCTTCTCCGCCCAGGGGATCGCGGCCCTGGTCTGGATCGCGGCCCTGATCGAGCGGCTGTCGGGTCAGCCCTGAAGCCCGGGGAATTTCTCCGAGAAGATCCGCCGGTTTCGTAAAGCCGCGGGGGCCGGTCCGATCTGGACAGGACCGGCACGGTCCTTCAACGCTGACCGCTCGGTCGATCCCTGATGGAACGACCGGAGTCAACCGAGGTGCGTTCATGGCCGTTGCCACAATCCTGAGACGAACACTGTTCGGCCTCAGCGGTCTACTTCTTCTCATGCCTCCAGCGAGCGCGGCGGACCTGCCGAAGATTGCGGTCATCGCCACCGGCGGCACGATCGCGATGAAGCTCGACCCCACCACCCACGCGCCGGTGCCGGCGCTCTCCGGCGAGGACCTCGTCGCGGCGGTCCCGAAGCTCAAGGACATCGCCGCGATCGCCGTGACGGAGTTCAGCAACGTCCCCAGCGACTACATGGGACCGGACCGCTGGCCCGGCCTGGCCCGCAAGGTCGACGAGATCCTGGCCGATCCCACGATCCGCGGCGCCATCGTCCTGCACGGCACCGACACGCTCGACCAGACCGCCTACTTCCTCGACCTCACCGTGAAGAGCGACAAGCCGATCGTGCTGGTGGGCGCCCAGCGCAACGCCTCCGACTGGGATTCGGACGGGTCGCGCAACCTGCTCAACGCCGCCCGGCAGATCCTCGCCGACGGTTCGACCGGCATGGGCGTGACCGTGACGCTCAACCACCACATCAACGCCGCCCGCGAGGTGCGCAAGACCCACACGAGCAACGTCGAGACCTTCAATTCCGGCGATGCGGGCTTCCTCGGCTACGTCGACGAGGATCGAGTCGTGTTCAGCCGCAAGTCCCTGCGCCGGCAGACCCTGCCCCTGCCCGACCGCATGCCGCGGGTCGATCTGGTGGCGATGTATGCGGGGGCCGACGGCAGCCAGGTGCGTCATGCGGCCGAGACCGGCGCCGAGGCCATCGTGGTCGAGGCCTATGGCTGGGGCAACATGAACGCCGAGATGCACGACGCGATCGCGGAGGTCATCGCCAAGGGCGTGCCGGTCGTCGTGGCCACCAAGGTCTATGACGGCCGCGCCCTGCCGGTGTACGGCTTCAAGGGCGGCGGCAACACGCTGCTGAAGGCCGGCGCCGTCTTCGCCGACGACCTGACGCCGGACAAGGCGCGCATCCTCACCCTGATCGCGCTGCCGAAGACCAAGGACCGCGCGGCCCTGCAGGCCCTGTTCGACCGGTAGCCCCTGCCGCCCCGCGACGGCGGCCACGCCGCCGTTGCGGGGCGGGAACCGGGCCGGCGCCCCGCGACAGCGCCTCGCTCGCTTCTGGCGCGCCGAGCGCCTATGTGCGGGGACACGTCCCATCGCACCGCAGCACCGCCGGAGCCCGTGTCTCCTTGACCGACTACATCCGCAAGATCCTCACCGCCCGCGTCTACGACGTCGCCATCGAGAGCCCGCTGGACCCGATGCCGCGCATGACGGCGCGCCTCGCCCGCCCGGTGCTCCTGAAGCGCGAGGACCTGCAGCCGGTCTTCTCGTTCAAGCTGCGCGGCGCCTACAACAAGATGTCGGGCCTGGCCCCCGAGCTGCTGGCCAAGGGCGTCGTCTGCGCCTCGGCCGGCAACCATGCGCAGGGCGTGGCCCTGGCGGCCGCCCGCCTGAATGTCCGCGCCGTGATCGTGATGCCGCGCACCACCCCGGCGATCAAGGTCGACGCCTGCCGGGCGCGCGGGGCCGAGGTCATCCTGTTCGGCGATGCCTTCGACGAGGCCCTGGGCCATGCCCGGGAGCTTGAGGCGCGCGACGGCCTGACCTTCCTGCATCCCTTCGACGATCCCGACGTGATCGCCGGCCAGGGCACCATCGGGATGGAGATCCTGACCCAGCATTCCGGGCCGATCGAGGCGATCTTCGTGCCCATCGGGGGCGGCGGCCTCGCGGCGGGCGTCGCCACCTTCGTGAAATACCTGCGGCCCGAAACCAAGGTCATCGGCGTCGAGCCGGACGATGCCGCCTGCATGGCCGCGGCGCTGGCCGCCGGGAAACGCGTGGTGCTGCCCACGGTCGGCCTGTTCGCGGACGGCGTCGCCGTGCGCGAGGCCGGCGCCG
Organism: Methylobacterium sp. Leaf94; assembly: GCF_001426045.1. Classification (NCBI taxonomy): domain Bacteria; kingdom Pseudomonadati; phylum Pseudomonadota; class Alphaproteobacteria; order Hyphomicrobiales; family Methylobacteriaceae; genus Methylobacterium; species Methylobacterium sp. Leaf94. Next base: position 36,677 of record NZ_LMRM01000001.1, on the reverse strand, counting down.
AGACCTTCCGGCTCTGCCGCGAGTACCTCGACGAGGTCATCACCGTCGACACCGACGCCATGTGCGCGGCGGTGAAGGACATCTTCGACGACACCCGCGCCATCTCGGAGCCCTCCGGCGCCCTGGCCCTGGCCGGCGCCAAGGCCTACGCCGCCCGGCAGGAGGGCGGCACCGGCACCCTGGTGGCGATCTCCAGCGGGGCGAACCTCAACTTCGACCGCCTGCGCCACATCGCCGAGCGCGCCGAGCTCGGCGAGCAGCGCGAGGTCCTGCTCGGCGTCACCATCCCCGAGCGGCCGGGCGCCTATCGCGCCTTCATCCAGACCCTCGGCCCCCGGGCGATCACCGAATTCAACTACCGCTACGCCGCCGGCGCCGACGCGCAGATCTTCGTGGGCATCAACCTCGCCGGCGGCCTGCGGGAGAAGCATGCCCTCATCGATTCGCTGAAGGCCGCCGGCTACCGCACCGTCGACATGAGCGACAACGAGATGGCCAAGGTCCACATCCGCTACATGGTAGGCGGACGCGCCACGGGCCTCGTCGACGAGCGGCTCTACCGCTTCCAGTTTCCCGAGCGGCCGGGGGCGCTGATGAAGTTCCTCGACGCCCTGGGCGACGGCTTCGCCATCACGCTGTTCCACTACCGCAACCACGGCGCCGATTACGGCCGGGTCCTCGCCGGCATCGACGTACCGCCGGCCGAGCGCGCCCGCTTCGATGCGGCGATCGAGGCCCTGCACTACCCGTGCGTCGACGAGACCGACAACCCGGCCTACCGGATGTTCCTGGACGACGGCCAGGGCATGGCCGGCGTTGCGGCCTGAAGCAGGCTGGCGGCATCGCCGGATCAGGGGCAGTGGTGAACGAGGTGTCGATCGCCCGCACGTCCCTTCGTCCGCGCAGCCACAAGACTTGACAAGCGCCGGGCGGTTGTCGCGCCCGGACTGGAATTCTGGATACGCTGCCAGATTGTCCCGAACGAAAGTTTTAATTCAACATTTCTCCGTAGCAACGACGTCCGCACTTCCTCTTCGGGCGTATCCCATGGCACGTTTGACCAGCCTCAACTTTCGTCTGCCCGCGATTACCGTCGGTCTGGCCCTCGTCAGCGCCACGGTGATGGGCGGGCTGAGCTGGTACAGCGCCCGCTCCGGCCTGGTCGACGCGGCCCGGGAGCGCCTCCAGTTCGCCGCCTCGGCCCGGAAGGCGGGGATCGAGCTGATCGCCGAACGGATCGGCGGAGACCTCGTCACGGTGGCGGGCAATCCGCAGGTCGGCGGCAACTTCGGTGATCTGGCCGAAGCTCTCGACCCCGCCAAGCCCGACTTCGCCGGGCTCGTCCGGACCTATACGGGTGGCGCGAACCTCGAGGCGCGCCTCGGGGCGGAGGCTTCGGGCACGATGTACGGGCGCCGCCACGCCAAGGTGCAGGAGGTCGCCCGCAAGCTCCTCGAGCGCCCGGGCTACGCCGATCTCGTCTTCGTGTCGGAGGACGGGCGCGTCGTCTACACCACCACCAAGGGCGCCGATTTCGGCCAGGCCCTGTCCGAGCCCGCGCTGGCCTCGACCGGCCTCGCCCGCCTGGTGGCGCGCCTGAAGAGCGCCGATTCCGACGCGACGCTGTACGAGGACTACGCCGCCTATCCGGCGGAGGCCGTCCCGTCGGCCTTCATCGGCCGGGCCATCGCCCGCCGCGCCAACGTCGCCATGGGCACCGGCCAGGAGGCCGCGCGCATCGGGTTCGTCCTCCTGCGCCTGACTCCCGCCCTGTTCGATCGCACCCTCTCGGACCGCGCCGGCCTCGGCGAGACCGGCCAGATCCTGGCGGTGGGCGCCGACGGCGCCCTGCGGTCCAACCCGCCCCTGTCCCCGGCCGTCACGGCCGGCAAGCCCGCGACCGACCTCGGCCTCGACAAAGCGGAGCTCGCCAGCGAGCACCCCTTTACCTACGCCAACGGGAGCGACCGTCGGATGGTGGCGACCGCCAAGGTCTCGGTGCTCGGCGCCCCCTGGACGATCCTGGCCGAGCAGGCCGAGGACGAGACCCTCACGGCGGTGGGCACCCTCACCCGGGCCCTGGCGGTCACGGCCCTCGCCGTCCTCGCCGCCACGGCGATCCTCGGCCTCCTCTTCGCCCGCACCATCGTGGGTCCCCTCGGCGCGCTGACCCGGGCCCTGCAGGCGCTGGCCCGGCGCGAATCCCTGGCCGAGGTGCCGGGCAGCCGGCGTGCCGACGAGATCGGCGACATCGCCCGGGCCGTCGTCACCATCCGCGACATCTCCCTGGAGGAGGCCGCGCAGCAGCTGAAGACCACCGAGGCGGCGCGCCTGCGGGAGGAGACCGAGCGGCGGACCCTGCTCCGCGACCTCGCGGACCGCTTCGAGCGCTCCGTGGGCGGCATCGTCGGCACGGTTTCGCAGGCCTCCGGCGACCTGCAGGGCGCCGCCACCGGCATGACCGAGGCGGTGGCCGGCACGGCACGGCGCTCGACTTCCGTGGCGGCCACCGCGCAGGAGACCGCGGGCAACGTCAACGCCGTGGCGGTGGCGGCCGAGGAGCTCGGCGCCACGGTCGGCGAGATCGGCCGCCAGGTCGAACAGGCCGCGACCATGTCGGCCCAGGCCGTGGACGAGGCCGGCCGCACCGCCGCCACCATGCAGACCCTGTCCGAGGCCGCGACCCGGATCGGCGACGTGGTCGGCCTCGTCTCGCAGATCGCCAGCCAGACCAACCTGCTGGCCCTGAACGCCACCATCGAGGCGGCGCGGGCCGGCGAGGCGGGCCGCGGCTTCGCGGTCGTCGCCGCGGAGGTGAAGAACCTCGCCGAGCAGACCAGCCGCGCCACCACGGAGATCGCCGAGCAGGTCGATGCCATCCGCTCGGCCACCACCGGCGCCACCGGGGCGATCCGCAGCATCGTCACGCGGATCGAGGGCATGAGCTTCGTCACCAGCAGCATCGCCGCTGCGGTGGAGGAGCAGGGCGTGACGACCCAGGAGATCGTGCGCAACATGGGCCAGGCCTCCTCGGGCACCGGTGCCATGAGCCAGGACATCGAGGCGGTGGCCCGCTCGGCCGCTGAGGCCGGCGCGACGGCGGACCAGGTGCAGCGGGCCTCCGCGGACCTCTCGCGGCAGTCCGAGCAGCTGCGCACGGAAGTGGCGAGCTTCCTCGCCACCGTCCGGGCCGCCTGATCGCGGCGGCCGGCGGTGGACCGCCGGGAGGTGATCGGGGAGGCTTGGTTACAGGGCGGGCGGCGGGGCCGGCCATGTCCGTGGCGGGGTTGACCCCCGGGCGGGCTCGGGCCCAATGCCGCGGTTCAACCGGGACACCGCCTCGATGCCGCCGCTCTTCGCCCTGCCCTTCCCCGCCATCGATCCGGTGGCGGTGGCGATCGGGCCGATCACCATCAAGTGGTACGCCCTCGCCTACATCGTCGGCCTGCTGGGCGGCTGGTACTATGCCCGCCGGCTGGTGGCGGCGGACCGCTACTGGGGCGTGGTGCGGCGCCCGAGCCTGAACGACATCGACGACCTCATCGTCTGGGTGGCGCTGGGCGTCGTGCTGGGCGGCCGCATCGGCTACGTACTGTTCTACAACCTGCCGCTCTACATCGCCGACCCCATCGAGATCCTGGCCATCCGCAACGGCGGCATGTCGTTCCACGGCGGCTTCCTCGGCGCCGTGCTGGCCATGGTACTGTTCGCCCGCTCCCGGAAGCTTCAGGCCCTCACCCTCCTCGACCTCGCCGCCGTCGTGGTGCCGATCGGGCTGTTCTTCGGGCGGATCGCCAACTTCGTGAACGGCGAGCTCTGGGGCCGCATCGCCCCGGACTTTCCCTACGCCATCGTGTTTCCCACCGGCGGCCCCCTTCCCCGGCACCCGAGCCAGCTCTACGAGGCGGCCACCGAGGGCGCTCTCCTGTTCGTGGTGATGATGATCGCGGTGCGGGCCCGCGGCTTCCGCAGGCCCGGCCTCATGGGCGGCATCTTCGTCCTCGGCTACGCCGTCGCGCGCACGTTCTGCGAGTTCTTCCGCGAGCCCGACCGCCAGCTCGGCTACCTGTTCGGCACCGAGACCTGGTCCACCGGCGGCATCACCATGGGCATGGTGCTCTGCGTGCCGATGGCGCTCGTCGGCCTCGCCGCCATCGTCCTGGCCCTGCGCGGCACCACCCGCCCGCGCGTGGCGATCGAGGACGGGGCGGCGTCGCCCGCGAAGGTCGATCCGGCGTGACGAGCCCGCTCTTCGCCGCGATCCGCGACGAGATCCTGGCCTCGGGTCCGATCGGACTCGACCGCTACATGACCCTCTGCCTCGGACATCCGGTGCATGGCTACTACCGCACCCGCGACCCCCTCGGGGCGCGGGGCGATTTCGTCACCGCCCCCGAGATCAGCCAGATGTTCGGCGAGCTGATCGGGATCTGGATCGCGGCGACCTGGGAGGCGATGGGCGCTCCCCCCGACCTCGCCCTGGTGGAGCTCGGCCCCGGTCGCGGCACCCTGATGCAGGACGCCCTGCGGGCGCTGTCCCGCGCCGCGCCGGCCCTGCGCCCGGCCCTGCACCTCGTGGAGACGAGCCCGGTGCTCCGGGGCGAGCAGGAATCCCGCATGTCGGGGGCGGCCCCGACCTGGCACGAATCCCTCGACACCCTGCCGCACGGCCCGACCCTCGTGGTCGCCAACGAGTTCTTCGACGCCCTCCCCGTCCGCCAGTTCCAGCGGGCCGAACGCGGCTGGTTCGAGCGCCTCGTCGGCCTCTCGCCGGACGGCAGCGCCCTCGCCTTCGGCCTGGCGGCGGAGCCCGACACGCGCATCGCCGCGAGCGGCCCCACCGGCGTCCTGATGACCCTGCCGAGCGCCGCCCTGGACGCCGTGCGCGGCCTCGCTCGCCGCGTGGTCGCCCACCGGGGCGCCGTCCTCCTCGTGGATTACGGCCATGTCCGGCCGGGCTTCGGCGATTCGCTCCAGGCCGTGCGCGGCCACGCCTTCGTTCCGCCGCTGGCCGCCCCCGGCGAGGCCGACCTCACCACCCACGTGGATTTCAGCGCCCTCGGCCGGGCCGCCACCGGCGAAGGGGCGATCCTGCACGGCCCCGTGGACCAGCGCGACTTCCTTCTGGCGCTGGGCCTGCGCGAGCGCGCCGAGGGGCTGGGCCGGACCGCGAGCGAGGCGCAGCGCGAGGCCATCACGGCGGCGGCGACCCGCCTGACCGATCCGTCCCGGCGCGGCATGGGCAGCCTGTTCAAGGCGATGGCGTTCTCGGATGCGACGCTCGCGGCGCTGCCGGGGCTTCCGCCGGCGGGGCGATGATCGGACAGGTCGGCTCAGTGGGCGCGGCGGGCGAACCACAGGGTCCCGAGGCCCAGCGCCAGGGCGCCGAGTGGGAACAGCAGCAGGGTCAGGGTGTGGGCGTCCATGGCCGAACCCTCGATGGCGGGACTCCCCATGCCGACGAACTCGCGCCGCGTGTCGGAGCGGCAGGATGCCCGTGCAGGCCGTGCCCATCAACCGCAAAACTTGACTCAGGCCCGCCGTCGGACTAACCGCCTCCCTATTCATTCGACGGTCTGATCGTCACCACGAACGCCGACCGGCCCTGCGAGGCCGGAGGTCAACGCCCGACAGCGCGATGCGCCCTCGGGCGGGTTTCGCGTTGGGGACAGGGCGTCGGCCCCGGCCACACCGTCGTCGCGAGTCCCGATGCCCAACGCTGCAGCGAACACGACCCTGCGCATCGAGGATGCGGTGAACGACACCTGCCCGTGGTCGGGCAAGCCGATCGCGGCCGATTCGCTCACCCTCTACAACGGCGCGGTGGTGGGCTTCTGCGACCCGGGCTGCCGGGACAAGTTCGCCCAGGCGATCCGCGGCTTCGAGGACGCGCTCCAGGCGCGCCGGGCCGAGAGCGCGGGCGTCAACCAGTGACCGGTTCGACGACGATGCCGGTCCAGGGAGCCTGACGCATGTTCGAAGGCCTGTCCGATCGCCTCTCCGGAATCCTCTCCGGCCTCACGCGCCGCGGCGCCCTCACCGAGGCCGACGTCACCGCCGCCCTGCGCGAGGTCCGGCGCGCCCTGCTGGAGGCCGACGTCGCCCTCGAGGTGGTGCGTGGCTTCACCGAGAAGGTGCGCGAGAAGGCCGTCGGCGCCGTCGTCCTCAAGTCGGTCACCCCCGGCCAGATGGTCGTCAAGATCGTCAACGACGAACTCGTGGCGATGCTGGGCTCGGAAGCCGGCATCATCGATCTCAACGCCCCGGCCCCCGTCGCCATCCTGATGGTCGGCCTGCAGGGCTCGGGCAAGACCACCACCACCGCCAAGATCGCCCGCCGGCTGGTCGCCCGCGACAAGCGCCGGGTGCTGCTGGCCTCCCTCGACACCCGCCGCCCGGCCGCCATGGAGCAGCTCGCGATCCTGGCCAAGCAGGTCGAGGTCGAGAGCCTGCCGATCGTCGCCGGCCAGTCGGCGGTTCAGATCGCCCGGCGCGCCATGGACGCGGCCCGCCTCGGCGGCTTCGACGTGGTCATGCTCGACACCGCCGGCCGCATCACCCTCGACGAGGCGCTGATGGCGGAGGCGGCCGAGGTCAAGGCCGCCACCAACCCGCACGAGGTGCTTCTCGTCGCCGACGCCCTCACCGGCCAGGACGCGGTCAACACCGCCCGCGCTTTCGACGAGCGTCTCGGCGTCACCGGCATCGTGCTGACCCGCATGGACGGCGATTCCCGCGGCGGCGCGGCCCTGTCGATGCGCGCCGTCACCGGCAAGCCGATCAAGCTCGTCGGCACCGGCGAGAAGGTCGACGCCCTGGAGGAGTTCCACCCCTCCCGCGTCGCCAACCGCATCCTCGGCATGGGCGACATCGTCTCCCTTGTCGAGAAGGCGGCTGAGACCATCGACCACGAGCAGGCGCTCCGCACGGCGGAGAAGATGCGCAAGGGCAAGTTCGACCTCGACGACCTGTCGATGCAGCTCGCCCAGATGGAGAAGATGGGCGGCATCGGCGGCCTGATGGGCATGCTTCCCGGCATGGGCCAGATGAAGAAGCAGGTCGAGAACGCCAACCTCGACGAGAAGATGTTCAAGCGCCAGCGGGCCATCATCTCGTCGATGACCGCCCAGGAGCGGAAGAATCCCGACATCCTCAAGAATTCCCGCAAGAAGCGCATCGCAGCGGGCTCGGGGACGAAGGTGGAGGAGCTGAACAAGCTCCTCAAGATGCACCGGACCATGGCCGACATGATGAAGGCGATGGGCTCGGGCAAGCGCGGCATCGGCCAGGCCCTCGGCTCGATGTTCGGCATGGGGGGCGGTGGGATGCCGGGCGGCATGCCCGGCCTGCCCCCCGGCATGCCGGAGCCGACGCCGGAAATGATCGCCGACATGCAGAAGCAGCTCGGCGGCAAGCTCCCCCCGATGCCTCCGGGCCTCGGGGGCAAGATGCCGGGCCTGCCCGGGCTCGGGGGTCCCAAGGGCCCCGGCGGCCTGCCGGGTCTCGGCGGATTCCCCTTCGGGAAGAAGAAGTAGCGACGGGGGCGTAGCGCATAGCGAGTCGGGTTCGCGCCCACGGACTCGCCATTCGCTACGCGCGCCTCGCCCTCACACGACACACCGACCTTTGGAGTAGAACCATGTCCCTCAAGATCCGTCTCACCCGTGGCGGCGCCAAGAAGCGCCCGTACTATCGCATCGTCGTCGCCGACGCCCGCGCCCCCCGCGACGGCCGCTTCATCGACAAGGTCGGCGTCTACGACCCGATGAAGGCCAAGGACGATCCGGCCCGCATCGTGCTCGAGGCCGACAAGATCCAGGCCTGGCTCGCCAAGGGCGCCCAGCCCACCGACCGCGTCCTGCGCTTCCTCGACGCCGCCGGCCTCGCCAAGCGCCCCGCGCGCAACAACCCGCAGAAGGCCGAGCCGGGCGAGAAGGCCAAGGAGCGCGCCGCCAAGCGTGCCGAGAAGGCCGCCGCCCCGGCCGAAGACGCCGCGGCCTGAGGTCCCCCGCATGGCCCGTCGTCCCGGAGGCACATCGACCCACGGTGACGGCGGGCGCCGTGCGCGGCCCGGCCGCATCGGCAGCGCGGCGGCCACCTCGGCCCACCGGCCGCGGCCCGAGGCCGACGCGCCCCTGCCGCCCACCGACCCGAGCCTCGTCCAGATGGGCGAGTTCGGGCGGGCGCACGGGCTCAACGGCGAGGTCCGGTTGAAATCCTACACCGGCGACCCGCAGGCGATCGCGTCCTATGGGCCGCTGATCGGCGCCGACGGCCGCCGCGTCGAACTCACGGACGTCCGGCAGGCCGGCGGCGCCTCCCCCGACCTGCTGGTCGTGCGGGTGAAGGGCGTCGGCGACCGCACCGGCGCGGAAGGCCTCAACCGCCTCGCCCTGTACCTGCCGCGCGAGCGTCTCGGCACCGTGTCGGACGCGGACGAATTCTTCACAGCCGACCTCGTCGGCCTCGCGGTGGTCGACACGCAGGGCACGGTCCTGGGCACCGTCGCGGACGTGCCGAACTACGGCGGCGGCGATCTCCTGGAGATCAAGCCGGCCCTGGGCGGTGCCACCGCCCTCCTGCCCTTCACCAAAATCTTCGTGCCCGAGCTCGACATCGCCGGCGGCCGCGTCGTGGTCGATCCGCCGGAGGACCTGTTCGCCCCGGCCCAGCCGCGCCCCCCGGACGAGCCCGCCTGAGGGGAAGGCGGCCGCGCGATCGCGCCGACGCCGCCGATTGCCGAAATCCCTCTTCCCCGGACGGGAAAGAGTCCTCCGCCTGCGATCTCCGCACCCGGCCGCGCGACGCACCCGGCTCTCAGGCGGCGTCGGCCTGCGCGCCCGGTGCCCCCTCGCCCGGTGCGCACGCGCTCCGCGGCGGACCGATGCAGGTCCGGTTGCGACCACTCCCCTTCGCGGCGTAGAGCGCCGCGTCGGCGACGCGGTAGAGCTCTCTGGCCCCTCTCGCCCCCGCGCGGACCGACGCGGTGCTGGCCAGGCCGATGCTCACCGTCAGGGCGCCCGCCGGGATGCCGGCGGCGGGAAGCCCGAGGCGGCGGACTTCGGCATGGACGGCGTCGGCCACCCGCTGGGCGCCCGCACCGTCCGTTCCGGCGAGCAGCATCACGAACTCCTCGCCGCCCACCCGGCAGACGAGATCGCCCGGGTGGCGCGCACTCGCCAGGAGGCAGCGCGCCAATCCCTGCAGGACCTCGTCCCCGACGGCGTGTCCGTGGCGGTCGTTCACCGCCTTGAAGTGATCGGCGTCGATGACCAGCAGGGAGAACGGCGCGCCGCCGGAGCGACCCGACCGTTCGACATCCGCCAGGGCCTCCTCGAAGCGGCGCCGGTTCGGCAGGCCGGTCAGCGGATCGGTGAGGGAGAGGCGCGCCAGTTCCACCTGCATCCGTCCCCGGTGCCGGAGCTCGCGCCCGAAGAGCAGCGAGAGGCCGGCGCAGAGCCCGCACAGGATCGACACGATGCTGCCGATCACCAGCGCCTTGGCGCGCCACTCGGCATCGATCTCGTCGGGCGCCAGGGTCACGGCGAGGATCAGGGGGAGGTCGCCGATCCGCGTGAAGGTGTGGTGGCGCGGCTCGGTGCTGCGGACGGCGCTGCCGAGGAAGCTGCCGCTGCCCTCCCGCACGAAGCGCTGAAAGGACGGCGAGGCCGCGACGCTGTCCCCGATCGCGCCTTCGAAGAAGGGGTGCCGCATGATGCGCCGCCCGTCGCGGGCATAGAGGTTGATCGCGCCCTTGGCGCCGAGGGCGAGATTGGCGAACAGGCGGCTGAAATAGGTGAGCTTCAGGGAGGCCTGGACCACGCCGCCGAAGCTACCGTCCGGCTTGTTGATCCGGCGACTGAGCACGATGATGGGGACGCCGAGCATCCGCGAGGTCATGGGCTCGCTGATGAACAGGCCGAGGTCGGCCCGGTCGCGATGGGCGCGGAAATAGCTGCGGTCGGCGTTGTTCAGGCGCCGGGCCGGGACCGCGTTCGCGTCGTAGACGGTGTCGCCGTTCTCGTCGACCACGAGGAAGACCCCCATGTCCCGTGCCGTGACGGCCCGGTCGAAGAGGATCAGCTGGCGCAGGGCCGGACTCACGGCCGAGAAGCCCGGCGCCGCGAGATTGTCGACGGCGCCGCGCAGGGAGAGGTCGACGATCTCGACGTTGCGCGCGATGTCGCGTTCGATGACCTGAAGCAGGTTGCGGGACGTCTGCGCGGCCTTGTCCCGGGCATCGTTGCGCAGATCGACCAGCATCAGGCCGGACACCACGAGGAGGCCGAGAGGCGCCAGGACGCCGAGTCCGATCCAGGCTCGCGCCGCGCTCAGGCGGCTCGTGAGATCCGGCAGCATCCGCATCGGCGACTCCGAAACCTCCGGTTGTGCATTCGAGACTCAGATGCCACGGAAAGTCCTAAGCAGAGCTTGTCCGTCCCCAAGCCGGAAACCGACGCGGTGACGCCGGAGCCCATTTGTCTCAGCAAACCACTTCGGGACGCCGAGGCCGGGAGCCGCCGGGCGGTTCCGCGGCCTGGGGGCCCCGGTGGGGCACCTTTTCGGGTCACATGGCGCGGCGATCCGACTCGGAGGAAGGGCATGGCCCCGGCCGAATCAGGCCCTGCCTGGGCTGCCGCATGCCCGCTCCGGTCGAGTCCGACGGCACCTGTCACGCGCGGGTCCCCTCTCCAGGACGGAGAGGGACGGGTGGAGTGTGGAACCGCGTCGGATGGGGCATGCCCCTCACCCCGGCCTCCGCCCGCACGGAAAAGGGGTCCTGATCCGACCGAGCCACCCGAGGCCATCCATCGGACGGGGTCTCAGGCGGCGCGGACGCCCGAGAGGAACCGGCTCACCTCGGCGCTGAGATGCTCGGACTGCCGCGACAGCTCGGAGGCCGAGGCGAGCACCTGCGTGGCCGCCGCACCGGTCTCCTCCGAGGCCCTGGCCACGCCCGAGATGTTGCCGGTGACCTCGCTCGTGCCCTGGGCCGCCTGGGCGACGTTGCGCACGATCTCCTGGGTGGCGGCCCCCTGCTGCTCGACCGCCGCGGCGATGCCGCTCGCCATTCCGTCGATCTCGCGGATCCGGCCGGTGATGCCCCCGATCGCGGAGACCGCCTGGTCGGTGACGCCCTGGATCTCGCCGATCTGGCGCGCGATCTCCTCCGTCGCCCGGGCGGTCTGCCCGGCCAGCTCCTTGACCTCCGTGGCCACCACCGCGAAACCCCGCCCCGCTTCGCCCGCCCGCGCCGCCTCGATGGTGGCGTTCAGCGCCAGCAGGTTGGTCTGCCCGGCGATGTTCGAGATCAGCCCGACCATGTCGCCGATCCGGGCCGAGGTGGTCCGCAGGGCCTGGACAAGCTGGCCCGTCTGATCCGCCTCGCCGACGGCCGCCTGCGCGAGCCCCGCCGAGCCCTGAACCTGTCGGCCGATCTCCTGGACCGAGGAGCCGAGTTCCTCGGCGGCGGCCGCCACGGTGCCGACGTTCGACGCGGCCTCCTCGGCCGCCGCTGCGACCTGGCTGGACTGGGCCGCCGTCTCCTGGGCCGTCGCAGTCATCTGCTGGGCCGTCGCCTGCAACTCCGTCGCCGAGGACGAGACGAGACCGACGATGCCGCCCACGGCGCGCTCGAAGCCGTCCGCAAGCTCGATCATCGTGCGCCTGCGTTCCGTCACCGCGGCCGCGTCGGCGATGCGGCGGATCTCGGCCTGCTCGGCCGCCTTCTGCGCCACCATCGTCTTGATGCCCTCAACCGCGCGGGCGACCGCGCCGACCTCGTCGCCGCGGCGCGCCTCCGGGATCGTCGCCTCGAAGGAGCCCTGCGCCATGCGCTCGAGAACGCCGACCAGGCTGGCCAGCGGCCGGGTGATCCCCAGGATGCCCACGAAGGCGGCGGTCAGGAGGCCGGCGAGCATGCCGAGGGTGCTGAACAGGATCAGGCTGTGGCGGGTGGCATTGGTCTGGGCGGTCAAATCGGCCGAGCCCTTCTCCATTGACGCGGCGATGTCCTCGCCGAGCTGGCTGCCTTCCTGGACCATGAGGGCGAAAGTCGGGTCGATGGCGCGGTGCACCAGAACGATGGCCTCCGCGTTCCGGTTCGCCGTCCCCAGCCGGCGGACCTCGGACACGTCTTGCACGAACCGCTCGACGCGCGCGGTCTGCGCCTCGACGCGGGTGCCGAAGGACGGGGCCTGCAGGCGCAGGTCGGCGAGGGCCTGGCGCATCGGCGCGAGCGTGGCCTCGAATCCGTCATTGGCCGCCTTCATCTGGGCGTCGTCGGTTTCCGCGATGACCCGGTAGACCCAGTAATTCATCTCGAAAACGAGCCGGTTCACCCGGCGGGCGGTCGCCGCACCCTTGGCATCCCGTGAGATGAACAGACTATAGGCATTGTCGATCTCCGTCATACGCCCCTGAGCGAACCAGACACAGACGCCGACCATTAGGGCGATGAGCGCTACGATGGCTCCCAGCTTCGGTAAAATCTTGACCCTGGATAAAAACGACATGGGAGCATCCCGAATTTTTCGGTCAAGATCCAGCACGCCGATTAAAGTTTGATGGAGATTGTGGAGGATTTCTTCGTCTAGATGAACTGAAACCCGTCATTTCGAGAGGCCCGGTGGTGCGGATCGATCCGAGACCGCTCGAAGCCGCGGATCATCCCCGATCCAGCTCGGCGCGAGCGCGGCCGAGGCCCACCTGCCTTCCCCGGATCAGGCGCCCGGGGAGACGTCGCGGAGCTGGCCGATGAGCCAGCGGCCGGCCGGGCCCGGCGGACGCTCCATCGGGTAGACGGCCCACATCGGCAGGAACAGACCGCCCTTCGGCAGGGCAGCGACGTCGAGGCGCACGAGCTGACCGTTGGCGAGATCCTCGGCCACCACGTCCAGGGGCATGCCGCCCCAGCCGAGACCGGAGCGCAGGAAGGCGTGCTTCGATCCGAGGTCGGCGAGCCGCCAAGTGCGCGGCGAGAACACGCCGAATTCCCGCCCCTTGGTCAGGTCGCTGCGGTCGGTCAGAACGAGCTGGACCTGTTCGGCGAGGTCGGCGGTGGCGATCGGGCCGGTCCGGCGGGCGAGCGGGTGAGCGGGCGCCGCGACCATCACGAGTTCGATCTGCCGCAGGGGCTCGCGGGCAAGTTCGGGAGGCAACAGCGGCGTCGCCCCCGCCACCGCGAAGGCGCAGCGTCCGTCGAGGACCGGCGCGATCACCGCCCCCAGGGTCTCGACCTGAATGCGCAGGGGCGTCTCGGGGAAGGCCGGCTGGAAGGCCGCGATCGCCTGCGTCACCACCTGGATCGGAAACAGCACGTCGAGGACGATGCTCACCTCCGGCTCCAGGCCGCCGGCGAGGTCGCGGGCCTGCGCCTTGAAGGTCTCGGAGGCCGCCACCGTGGCGCGCGCATGGGCCAGGAGCACGCGCCCGGCCTCCGTCAGCACCGGGTAACGGCTGGTGCGGTCGAACAGCTTCACCCCCGACTGGGCTTCCAGGTTGGCCAGGGACTGGCTCACCAGGGACTGCGCGCGTCCGAGCTTGCGTCCGGCGGCCGAGAAGCTGCCGGTGTCCACGGCGGCCACGAAGGTGCGGAGCTGATCGAGGGTGAGCGGGTCGAGCATCCATCTGCCTGGGTGATGGGATGCATCGAATGATAGAGGCTTCGCTGGGAGAGGGCCACCACCTAGATCGGGACTCACAGCCGAGCCGCTCCGGCCCCGGCGATCGCAGACCCGGATGATCCCCCATGTCCCTCGCCCTCACCGCCTCTCCCGCTCCCACGCGCGCCCGCACCGTCACGGCCTGGGCGCTGCAGGGTCTCCTCGCCCTCGTCTTCCTCGCGGCGGGCGGCGCCAAGCTCGCCTGCGCGCCGATGATGGTGCAGGTCTACGACCTCATCGGCGTCGGCCAGTGGTTCCGGATCGTCACCGGCCTCGTGGAGGTCGCCGGCGCCGTCGCCCTGCTGATCCCCGGCTTCGCGGGCCTCGCCGCCCTCTGGCTCGCCGCCACCATGGTGGGCGCCGTGATCGCCCACCTGGTCGTCCTGCCCACGCCCGCCGCCCCGGCCGCAATGCTCCTCGTCCTGACCGCGACCCTGGCCTGGCTGCGCCGGGACCAGACCCGCTCGGTCCTGGGCCTGCGGCGCTGATCGGCGGAAACCCTTCGCTGCCCGTCGCCCCCGCGTCACGTCGCCCCCGCCCGCGAGAAACCCCACCATGGACATCGGCATCGACAGCTTCGCCGTCACCCTCCCCGATCCGAAGACGGGCCGGACCCTCTCGGCGGCCGAGCGCATGGAACGCCTGCTCGACGAGGTCGAAGCCGCCGACCGCTCTGGCCTCGACGTGTTCGGCATCGGCGAGCATCACCGGGCGGAGTTCCTCGACGCCGCCCCCGCCGTCATCCTGGCGGCCGCGGCCGCCCGCACCCGTCGCATCCGCCTGACCAGCGCCGTGACCGTGCTGAGCGCGGCCGATCCGGTGCGGGTCTTCCAGGACTTCGCCACCCTCGACCTGATCGCCCGGGGCCGCGCCGAGATGGTGGTCGGACGGGGCTCCTTCGGCGAGGCCTACCCGCTCTTCGGCTTCGCGGCCGAGGACTACGACGCCCTGTTCGCGGAGAAGCTCGAGCTGCTGCTCGCCCTGCGCGCGCAGACCCACGTCACCTGGCGGGGCCGCTTCCGCCCCCCGCTCACCGGACAGGGCGTCTACCCGCGCCCGTACCAGGAGCGCCTCCCGATCTGGGTCGGCGTGGGCGGGACGCCGGCCTCCTTCGCCCGCGCCGGCACCCTCGGCCTGCCCCTGATGGTGGCGATCATCGGCGGCCGCTTCGAGCGCTTCCGGCCCCTGGTGGAGCTCTACCGCGAGGCCGGCCGCCGGGCCGGGCACGCCCCCGAGACCCTGAAGGTCGGCGTCCACGCCATCGGCTTCGTCGCCGACACCGACCGCGCGGCCCGGGAGGCGTTCTATCCGGGCTGGGCCGCGATGTTCGGCAAGATCGGAGCCGAACGCGGCTGGCCGAGTTCCGGCCTCGAGGAGCAGTTCGCCGCCATGTGCGCGCCCGGCGGGTCCTACCTCATCGGCGCCCCGGAGACGGTCGCCGCGAAGGTGCGGGCCGCCGACGCCGTCCTCGGCGGCCTGTCCCGCCTCACCTTCCAGATGAGCTCGGCGATG
This sequence comes from Methylobacterium sp. Leaf94, assembly GCF_001426045.1. Classification (NCBI taxonomy): domain Bacteria; kingdom Pseudomonadati; phylum Pseudomonadota; class Alphaproteobacteria; order Hyphomicrobiales; family Methylobacteriaceae; genus Methylobacterium; species Methylobacterium sp. Leaf94. The sequence continues at coordinate 21,501 of NZ_LMRM01000001.1, read as the reverse complement.
CAGGAGCCGGAGGCCATGCAGCGCTCCATCGCCCTGCTGGGCACCGAGGTGAAGCCGCGAGTGAGGGCGGCCGCCTGACGCTCCCGCCCCGTCACCGCCCCGCCAAATCGTGAAACCCGGATAACCGGCTGTTAAGCGTCGCGTGGGTAGATTTCCCACGTATCGACGGCCGGGCTTTCCCGGTGCCCCGAACCCCCGTGCGCCCCCATGAGCACCATTGCCTCCGCGGCCTCCCCGGTTTTCGCTCCGCGGCCGCCACCGCGCCCTCACGGGGCGATGAAGGAGCAGATGGCGTCGACCATCTCCAGCGAACTGTCCGCCGGCGCCCTGAGCGGCACGGACGCCACCGCCCTCACCTCGGCCCTCACGGCGATCGACACGGGCCTGTCCGCGTCGTCGAGCGGCAAGGCCGCCGGGGGAGCGGCGGCGGCACGCGATCCGGCCTCCCTGACGGACCGGATCGACGGACTGATCGCGGATCAGGTCAGCGCCGGCACCCTCACGGACGATCAGGCGGGCGCGCTGAAATCCCTCTTCGCCAGCGGCGGGCAGAGCACGCGCGCGTCGCAGGCCGACGGTGCGCGCGAGGCGGGCGGCCCGCCCCCAGGTCCGTCGCCGGACGGCGCGGCGTCCGGTTCGGATGACGGCACGACGAACGGCTCCGCCACGCGCGCCTCGGTCAGCGACCTCCTGAGCAGCTTCATCAAGCAACTGCAGAGCGTCCAGGCCACCGGGTCCGCCTACGGCGCCAACGGAACGAACCGCACCAGCAGCGCGTCCTCGGCCCTGGTCCTCGACACCAGCGCCTGACGGCGGAGTCGCCCACCCGCTCACCGCGCGCGCTTGGACGCCCCATCCTTGGCGCCCCGGGTGGTCTCGTCCCGGCAGGGGCGGATGGAACCCGGATTCGGCCGGTCGGCGGCGGCGGGCGCCGCGAAGATCGCGAGGTAGCCGACGCCGCCCTCCAGCACCGAGAAGCCGGTCTGACGGTATCCGGCGGCCGTCAGCTCGCAGGCGAGCAGCGCCGGCGGCGTGCCGTGCCGCGAGGGCACGTCGTCGGCGTCGACGATCCCGATCCGGCCGCCCGGCTTCATCATCGGCGCGAGGTTGTGGAGCAGGCCGAAGGGCTGGGCGATCTCGTGGTACATGTGGACCAGCACGGCGGCGTCGAGGGAGGCCGGCGGCAGGCGTGGATCGTGCGGCTCGCCACGCACCACCGTGACGTTGGTGAGCGCGCTCTTGGCGATGCGCCCCTCCAGCCCTGCCAGGTAGCGCGGCGTCACGTCCTCGGCATAGACGTGTCCCTGGGGACCGACCCGCTCGGCCATCCGCACCGTGTAGTAGCCGCTGCCCGCGCCGATATCGGCGACGCTCTGGCCGGCCGCGATGCCCATGAGCCGCATCACCTGCCCGACCTCGTCGACCGAATCGCGCTGCGCCTCCGAGGCCCAGAGCGGGGCGACGATCTCGGCCACCGGCCGGTCGGGCCTCGGGAAGGCCGCGGCGGGCGTACCCGCCGGGGCCAAAGGCTCGGCCGCCCGGACGGGCCGCAACAGGCCGAACCCCGTCAGGGCCAGCGCCAGGGTGACGGTCCGGACGAGGGCAACGAGGAGCCGGGGACGGAGCGAGGGGGAAGCGGCCATGCAGGCTTAACCCGCCGTCGCCGGATCGGTGCCACGTTGACCCAGCGCGCCTGCGCGCGCCAGTAAGCACCATGACCGCCAGTCCCTGGAACGCCACCGTCCTCACCCTCTATCCGGAGATGTTTCCGGGGCCGCTCGGGGTGTCCCTGTCCGGGGATGCGCTGGCGCGGGGCACCTGGAGCCTGGAGGCCCGCGACATCCGCGAGCACGGCCTAGGCCGGCACCGGGCGGTGGACGACACCCCCGCCGGGGGCGGCGCCGGCATGGTGCTGCGCTGCGACGTCCTCGCCGCCGCCATCGACGCCGCGGGCGCGCCCGACGATCCCCGGCCCCGGCTCCTCATGAGTCCACGGGGCCGCCCCCTGACGCAGGCGCGCGTCCGGTCCTTGAGCGCGGGGCCCGGCGTGCTCGTCGTCTGCGGCCGCTTCGAGGGCGTGGACGAGCGCGTGATCGCCGGGCGCGGCCTCGAGGAGGTCTCCATCGGCGACTACATCCTCTCCGGCGGCGAGATCGCCGCCCTTGTGGTGCTCGACGCCTGCGTGCGCCTCCTGCCCGGCGTGATGGGCAAGCTCGCCTCCGGCGAGGAGGAGAGCTTCGAGACGGGCCATCTCGAATACCCGCACTACACCCGCCCCCGGGACTGGGAGGGCCGGGCGATCCCGGACGTCCTCACCGGCGGCAACCACGGCGCCATCGCGCGATGGCGCCGGGCCGAGGCCCTGCGCCTCACCCAGGAGCGCCGACCCGACCTGCTGCGCTCCCGCGAGGACTGACGCGTCGCCTCCGGCCGGGTTGCCCCGCCACCCGCACCGGGCATAGTCGCCGGGATCCGAACCGGGAGAGGCCGATGCCGAACGAGCGCGTAACGATCCGGACGCCCGACGGGGATTGCCCGATGGACGTCCTGGTGCCCCCCGGCCACGGGCCGTGGCCGGCGGTGATCCTCTACATGGATGCCGGGGGAATCCGGCCTGCGATGCGCGACATGGCCCGGCACCTGTCCGAGGCCGGCTACGTCGTCGCCCTGCCGGATCTCTTCTACCGCTACGGTACGGCCCCTTCGTGCCGCGGGAGGTCTTCGCCGGCGACTTCCGCGCAACCCTCGGCCCGCTGATGGCCACGACCGATCCCCAGAAGGCGGCGGGGGATACGGACGCGATCCTGGCCTATCTCGATACGCGCGCCGACGTCGCGGGCGCGACCGTCGGTGCCGTGGGCTTCTGCATGGGTGGCGGCATGGCGCTGGCCGCGGCGGGGCGGAACCCGGATCGCTTCGCGGCGGTGGCCAGCTTCCACGGCGGCAACCTCGCCACCGACGCACCGACGAGCCCGCACCGGTTCGTCGCGAAGCTGCGGGCGGAGGTCACCATCGCGGCGGCCGAGAACGATGGCAGCTACCCGCCCGCGATGGCCGAGCGCCTGGAGGAGGCCCTGACGCAGGCGGGCGTCCGGTACTCTACCCGGATCTACCCGGCCGCCCACGGCTGGATGATGCCGGACTTCCCCGTCTACGACGCCGAGGCCGCCGCGCAGGGATGGGACGCGCTGCTTGCCCTGTTCCGCCGAACCCTGCCGGGCGGCCCCCGCGCGAGCGCATGAGGCGTGCGCGGACCGCGCGGGATGCCGCCGTCCCGCACGGCCCACGCGACCGTTTCAGGCGGCGAGGTCGCGCATCACCGCGATGAGGTCCGACTTGCCCTCGAAGCCGATGCCGGGAAGCTCGGGCATGACGATGTGCCCGGCCTCGACCCGCACCCCGTCCGGGAAGCCGCCATAGGGCTGGAACAGGTCCGGATAGCTCTCGTTTCCGCCGAGGCCGAGGCCCGCCGCGATGTTGAGCGACATCTGGTGCCCACCATGCGGGATGCAGCGCTTCGGCGACCAGCCGAACTGCTCCAGCACGTCGAGGGTGCGCAGGTACTCCACCAAGCCGTAGGACAGGGCGCAGTCGAACTGCAGCCAGTCGCGGTCCGGGCGCATGCCGCCGTAGCGCAGGAGGTTGCGGGCGTCCTGATGCGAGAACAGGTTCTCGCCCGTGGCCATCGGGCCCGGATAGAACTCCGACATCGCCGCCTGCAGGGCGTAGTCGAGGGGATCGCCGATCTCCTCGTACCAGAACAGCGGGTACTGGCGGAGCATCTTGGCGTAGGCGATGGCGGTCTCGAGGTCGAAGCGCCCGTTCACGTCGACGGCGAGCTGCGCGGCCGAGCCGATCTCCGCGAGCACCGCCTCGATGCGGCGCTGGTCCTCCGCGATCGGAACGCCGCCGATCTTCATCTTCACCACGGTGTAGCCGCGGTCGAGGTAACTGCGCATCTCGGCGCGCAGCTGGGTGTCGTCCTTGCCCGGATAGTAGTAGCCGCCCGCCGCGTAGACGAAGACGCGCGGGTCGGCCTCGATGCCCTTCTGCTCGGCGAGCATCCGGAACAGCGGCTTGCCGGCGATCTTGGCGGTCGCGTCCCAGATCGCCATGTCGAGGGTGCCCACCGCCACCGAGCGCTCGCCGTGGCCGCCGGGCTTCTCGTTGGTCATCATCGCCGCCCAGAGCTTGTGCGGGTCGAGGTTGTCCCCGGCCGCGTTCAGTACGCTCTTGGGGTCGGCTTCCAGGAGGCGATTGCGGAAGCGCTCGCGGATGAGGCCGCCCTGGCCGTAGCGGCCGTTCGAGTTGAAGCCGTAGCCCACCACCCGGCGGCCGTCGCGCTCGATGTCGGTGACGACGGCGACGAGGCTGGCGGTCATCTTCGAGAAGTCGATGTAGGCGTTGCGGATGGGCGAGGCGATCGGCTTGGTGACCTCGCAGACGTCGACGATGCGCATGGGGACTCTCCTGGGTTCACTGGGCGGAGGGAAATGGGTGGGGTGACGGGGGCGCGGCCTCAGGAGGCGAGCGCGGCGGGCAATGCCCGATCGGCTCCCGGCCGGGTCTCGGCCGGAACGACGTCGGCGGCGGCGATGGCGGCCCGGTTGCGGTAGGCCTCCTCGGCCCCGCCGCGATCGAAGGCGCCCTCCCACTGGGCGATCGCGATGGTGGCCACCGCGTTGCCGATGAGGTTGGTGACCGCCCGCGCCTCGTTCATGAAGCGGTCGACGCCGAGCAGGAGCACGAGGCCGGCGACCGGGACGGTGTGGAGGCTCGACAGGGTGGCGGCGAGGGTGACGAACCCGGCCCCGGCCACGCCCGCGGAGCCTTTCGAGGTCAGGAGCAGCACCCCGAGGACGACGAGCTGGTCGCCGAGGCCCAGTGGCGTGTTGGTGGCCTGCGCCACGAAGATCGCCGCCATGGTCAGGTAGATGCAGGTGCCGTCCGCGTTGAAGGTGTAGCCCGTGGGCAGCACCAGGCCGACGACGGATTTCTCGCAGCCCAGCCGTTCCAGCTTGGCCATCATGCGCGGCATGACGGCCTCGGTGGAGCAGGTCCCGAAGGTGATGAGGATCTCGTCCTTGAAGTAGCTCAGCACTTTGGCGAGGGAGAACCCGGTCCAGGCGCAGACCGAGCCGAGCACCAGCACGACGAACAGGATCGACGTGGCGTAGACGCCGAGCATCAGGTAGGCGAGCGACCAGACGGTGCCGAACCCGTACTTGCCGATGGTGAAGGCGACCCCCGCCCCGGCCCCGATGGGGGCCAGCCGCATCACCATGGCGACGACGCGGAACAGCGCGTCGAGCAGGCTGTCGATGACGGCGACCACCGGCTTGCCGCGCTCGCCGGCCTGGACCAGGGCGAGGCCGAGCAGCAGCGAGATCAAGATGATCTGCAGCATGGCGCCCTTGGCGAAGGCATCCACGATGGTGGTGGGGATGATGTCCATCAGGAAGCCGACGAAGCCCGGCTGCGCCTCGGCCCGCTTGGCGTAGGCGGCGATGGCGCTGCCGTCGATGTGGCTGGCGTCGATGTTCATGCCCACGCCCGGCTGCATCAGGTTGACCACGACGAGGCCGATGACGAGGGCGAGCGTCGAGACGACCTCGAAGTAGACGAGCGCCCGCACGCCGATGCGCCCGACCTCCTTCATGTTGCCCATCTTGGCGATGCCGACGACGATGGTGCCGAAGATGACCGGCGCGAGCAGCATCTTGATCAGCTTGATGAAGCCGTCGGCCAGGGGCTGGAGCGTCACGGCGACCTCCGGCAGCAAGACGCCGACAAGACCACCCAAGACGATCGCAATGAAGACCTGAACATAGAGCCTGCCGAGCCATGACTTCATGCTCTGTTTCCTCCCATCTGCCACGTTCTAGGCAGTTTCCTCGGTGATCCCTCTTGTGGGGCTTGGCGTTGTGCTTACGCCTGGACAGCTGCGCTCGGCCAATGCCATGTTCGGTTCGCGCTATGCAGGGACGGCATCGGACGGGCGGATGGACCTGGACTGGCTGAAGGACTTCCTCGCGCTGGCCGAGCAGAAGACGTTCTCGCGCGCGGCCGAGGCGCGGAGCGTGACGCAGCCGGCCTTCAGCCGCCGCATCCGGGCCCTGGAGGACTGGGTCGGTACGTCCCTGTTCCTGCGCGGGGCGCAGGGGGCGACGCTGACGCCGGCCGGACTCCACTTCCAGCCGGCGGCCCAGGACCTGCTGCGGAGCCTCGAGCGGGCGCGGCGGGAGGCGCAGGGGGTCGGCGCCCAGGACACCGCGACGCTGTCGATCGCGGCGACGCACGCCCTGTCCTTCACGTTCTTCCCGGGCTGGGTCCGGCAGGTCATGCAGTCCCGGATGCTCGGGACCCTGAACCTCGTCTCGGACAGCATGGAAGCCTGCGAGCAGATCATGCTGTCGGGCGAGGTGCACTTCCTGCTCTGCCACTTCCACGCGGATGCGCCGACGCGCTTCGATCCGGACCGGTTCGAGAGCGTCCGGGTCGGGCACGACCTCCTCGTTCCGCTCTGCGCGCCGGCTCCGGGCGGCGCGGGCACCTGGTCGCTGCCCGGATCGCCCGACGACCCGATCCCCTACCTGGCCTACAGTCAGGCCTCGGGCCTCGGGCGCATCCTCGCGAGCTGCCGGACGGACGCGTCGCTCCACCTCGCGACCCGCTTCACCTCGCACCTCGCCGCGACGCTGACGACCATGGCGCGCGAAGGCCACGGCGTCGCCTGGCTGCCGCAGACGGTGGCGGCCGAGGACCAGGCCCGCGGCCGCCTCCGGCGCGCCGGGCCCGAACCCTTCGACGTGCCTATCGAGATCCGGCTGTTCCGCTCGCCGGAGTGCCGCAACCACGCCGCCGACGCGCTCTGGGCCTATCTCCGCGACACGTGACCCGCGCCGTCATCGGGAGACCCGTTTCGCCCCGGCTCGTGTGCGGTCCGATCCCGGCCGGGCGGACGACCGCTTGCGTCCCGTGCGGCGCGGGTCCATTGGCGTCGGCGGGCCACTCCTCCCCAACGAGGAGCTCTCATCTGGAAGGATGACGCACGTGACCAACCGACCCGCCACGCGCCCCCGCGTGCCGAATTTCTCCTCCGGCCCCTGCACCAAGCGTCCGGGCTGGAGCCTCGAGGCCCTGGCCGACGCGCCGCTGGGCCGCTCGCACCGCTCGGCCATCGGCAAGGCCAAGCTCAAGGAGGCCATCGACCTCACCCGCAGCGTCCTGCAGGTGCCGGCCGATTACCGGATCGGCATCGTGCCGGCCTCCGACACCGGTGCCGTCGAGATGGCGATGTGGTCGATGCTGGGCCCGAAGACCGTCGAGGTCGTCGCCTGGGAGGCCTTCGGCCTCGAATGGGTCACCGACGCCCTGAAGGAACTGAAGATCGCGCCGCGGGTGCATGTCGGCGATTACGGCGTCCTGCCCGATCTGTCGGCCGTCGACACCCGACGAAACGACGTCATCTTCACCTGGAACGGCACCGCCGCCGGCGTCCGCGTGCCGAACGGCGACTGGATCGCCGCCGACCGCGAGGGCGTCACCATCTGCGACGCGACCTCGGCGGCCTTCGCGATGCCACTGGACTGGGCCAAGCTCGATGTCGTCACCTTCTCCTGGCAGAAGGTCATGGGCGGCGAGGCCGCGCACGGCATGATCGTGCTCTCGCCCCGCGCCGTCGCCCGCATCGAATCGAACGTCCCGGCCTGGCCAGTCCCGAAGGTCTTCCGCCTGGCCAAGGACGGCAAGCTGATCGAGGGCATCTTCAAGGGCGACACCATCAACACGCCCTCGATGCTGGCGGTCGAGGATTACCTCGACACCCTGAAATGGGCCGCGCGCATCGGCGGCCTGCCGGCGCTGCATGCCCGGGCCGACGCCAACGCCCGGGTCATCCACGACTGGGTGGCGCGGACGCCCTGGATCGGCCACCTCGCCGCCGATCCCGGCACCTACAGCAACACCGGGATCTGCCTCGTCCTCACCGACCCGGACATCCTCGCCATGGGCGACGCCGTCGTCGGTGCGGTCGCCAAGGGCATCGCCGACACCCTGGACCGCGAGGGCATCGCCTTCGACATCGGCGCCTACCGGGATGCTCCGGCCGGCCTCAGGATCTGGTGCGGCGGCACGGTCGAGTCCGCGGACCTCGAGGCCCTGACCCCGTGGCTCGACTGGGCCTTCGCGTCTGAGAAGGCGAAGCTCGCCCGGGCCGCCTGACGCCCGCGCGACCTCGACGTCACCCGCGTCGTATACCGTGCGCGCGACGGAGCCGCTGTCCGGCCCCGTCGCGCGTCGGTTTTCCCCCGCCCGAGCCGGACACCGCCATGCCCGCGCCCAAGGTGCTCATCTCCGACGCCCTCTCCGAAGCCGCCGTGCAGCGCCTGCGCGACCGCGGCCTCGACGTCGACTTCCGGCCCGAGCTCGGCCGGGATCGCGACGCCTGCGCCGCCCTGATCGGTACCTATGACGGTCTCGCGATCCGCTCCACCACCAGGGTCACGGCCAAGCTGCTGGCGCAGGCCGACCGTCTGAAGGTGGTCGGTCGCGCCGGAATCGGGGTCGACAACGTCGACGTGGCGGCGGCCAGCGCCCGCGGCGTCATCGTGATGAACACCCCCTTCGGCAACGCGATCACCACCGCCGAGCACGCCATCGCGATGATGTTCGCCCTCGCCCGGCAGATCCCGCAGGCCGACGCCTCGACCCAGGCCGGCCGCTGGGAGAAGGCCCGCTTCATGGGCATGGAGCTGACGGGCAAGACCCTGGGGATCATCGGCTGCGGCAACATCGGCGCCGTCGTCGCCGACCGGGCGATCGGTCTCAAGCTCAAGGTGATCGCCTACGATCCCTACCTCACGCCGGAGCGCGCCGTCGAGATCGGCGTCGAGAAGCGCGAACTCGACGCGCTTCTCACGCGGGCCGACCTGATCAGCCTGCACGTCCCGCTGACCGAGCGGACCCGGAACATCCTCTCGGCCGACGCCCTGGCGCGGACGAAGCCGGGCGTCCGCATCATCAACTGTGCCCGCGGTGGCCTGGTCGACGAGGTCGCACTGCGCGCTGCCCTCGAGTCCGGCCAGGTCGGGGGCGCCGCCTTCGACGTGTTCGCGACCGAGCCGGCTTACGAGAACCCGCTCTTCGGGCATCCGAACGTGGTCTGCACGCCCCATCTCGGCGCCGCGACGAAGGAGGCGCAGGAGAACGTCGCCCTGCAGATCGCGGAGCAGATGGCGGACTACCTCCTGCAGGGCGCCGTCGTAAACGCCGTCAACACGCCGTCGATCTCGGCCGACGAGGCGCCGCGCCTGAGACCCTTCGTGGAGCTGGCCGAGAACCTCGGCTCGTTCCTGGGCCAGCTCACCGACGCGCCGATCCACGGCATCCGGGTGACGTATGAAGGCGCGGTAGCGGCGATGAACACCCGCGCACTCACGGCGGCCGCCGTCACCGGCGTGCTCCGCCCCGTCCTGTCGGGCATCAACATGATCTCCGCCCCGGCGGTGGCGCGCGAGCGCGGCATCCGTGTCGAGGAGGTCACCCGCGCCGGCGGGGCACCCGATTTCGGATCGGTGATCCGCATCACCGTCGAGGCCGAGGACATGCCCCGCGATGCCGCCGGCACGGTCTTCCACGACGGCAAGCCGCGCATGATCGAGATCCGCTCCATTCCGATCGATTCCGCCTTCGCAGAGCACATGCTGTACGTGCGCAATCACGACCAGCCGGGCTTCATCGGACGCTTCGGCAACGTGCTCGGCGCAGCCGGCGTCAACGTGGCGACGTTCGCCCTCGGACGCGATGGGATGGGCGGCAATGCCATCTGTTTCTGCGCCGTCGATGCGCCGGTCTCGAAGGACGTTCTGGCTAGCATCGCCGCGATCCCACAGGTGAAGCGGGTGCGGCCGCTGCGGTTCTGAGAATTTTGCGGTCTCGACAGATCGGGCCGCAAGCTGGCCTCCCGACCGCATTCTGACGTAAACGCCGTCCAACGACGAGGCTTCTCGGCCTCGAAACCGCCAGCATCCGGATCCCCCCATGAAGATCGACGGCAAGCCCTACCGCACCATCTTCCCCGCAGAGGACGGCGCCTCCGTGGCAGTGATCGACCAGACCCGCCTGCCCTTCGCCTTCGAGCTGAAGACGCTGTCCACCCTGGAAGAGGCCGCGGTGGCGATCCGCACCATGGTCGTGCGCGGCGCCCCGCTGATCGGTGTCACGGCCGCCTATGGGCTCGCGCTCGGCCTGCGCGCGGATGCCTCCGAAGCCGGGCTCGACCGGGCCGTGGCGATCCTCGCCGCCACGCGGCCGACCGCGATCAACCTGCGCTGGGCCCTCGACCGTGTCGCCGCCAAGCTTCGCACGGTGCCTGCGGTCGAGCGCGCAGTCTTCGCCTACGCGGAGGCCGGCCGTATCGCCGAGGAGGACGTGGAGAGCTGCCACGCCATCGGCGTCCACGGTGCACAGATCCTGAGCGACCTGCACCGTCAAAAGAATCGCACCATCAACGTGCTGACCCACTGCAACGCCGGCTGGCTCGCGACGGTGGATTGGGGAACGGCCCTGGCACCCATCTACGTGGCGCACGATACCGGCGTGCCGGTCCACGTTTTCGTGGACGAGACTCGCCCTCGGAACCAGGGCGCGGCCCTGACGGCGTTCGAACTCAACGCCCACGGCGTCCCGCACACCGTCATCGCCGACAATGCCGGCGGTCACCTCATGCAGCACGGTGCCGTCGACGTCTGCATCGTCGGCTCGGATCGTACCACGGCCTCGGGTGACGTCTGCAACAAGATCGGCACCTACCTGAAGGCGCTGGCCGCCAGCGACAACCGGGTGCCGTTCTACGCCGCCCTGCCCTTCTCGACGATCGATTGGACCCTGGACGACGGCGTGCGCGAGATCCCCATCGAGGAGCGCGACGGACGCGAGGTCACGCATCTCACCGGGCGTCTGGCCGATGGCGGCTTCGCCACCGTCGAAGTCGTCTCGCCGGGAAGCCCTGTGGCGAACCCCGCCTTCGACGTGACGCCGGCACGCCTCGTCACCGGTCTCATCACGGAGCGCGGCGTCGCCGCGGCCGATGCCGAGGGGCTTCTCGGCCTTTACCCGGAACGGCGCAAGGCCGCCTGACCCCTCAGGCGTCGGATGCCCATTGCCAGAACACAGAGCCAGTGAAGGCGAAGACTTTCTCGCCGCGCTGGTTTACGCCAGTGTTCTGGTGGGAGGCGAGGCCCCAGCCGGGGCGCGACGCGGTCTCGCGCTTGTCGATCAGGGTACAGCTGTATCGGATCGTGTCGCCGGCATAGACCGGCGCCAGCCAGCGCATGTCGCGAAAGCCCGGTGAGGGACCGAGTTGCGGGACCGGACCGGTCTTCGCCGTATGGGCGATGTCGCGGCCGCGGGTGATGTGGAGCCGTTTCATCCAAGCGGCAGCGGTATGCCAACCGGAGGCGCAGAGCGCGCCGAAATGGGTGTGCTGGGCGGCCTCCGGGTCGAGGTGGAACGCCTGCGGGTCGTAGGCTTGCGCGAAGGCCATGACCGCCTCCGGCGTGAAGTGGTGGCCGCCGAGATCCCGCACGGCACCGATGGGTGTCGCTTCGAGGAAGTGGAGCTGTTCGGCATCGTCGGGCTCTGCGGACGGCACGGCGTCCGCAGGCGATACGGCCCGCGGCGGCAAGGAGGCCACGCCGCGCCGCGGAAACATCACCGTGAAGATCTGTGTCATCACGCGCTCGCCATCCCCGTTCAGGACGGTCATCGCGAAACCGACGAAGCCGCGGTCCGGCTTCGAGTTCGAGGCCCGGCAGGTGTCGACCCGGACCGAGATGCTCAGGCGATCGCCCGGCAGCACCGGCCGGAGCCAGCGCAGCTCGTTGATCCCGGGCGAGCCCATCGAGGTAGCGCCGCGGAAGACATGCTTCTGCAGGAGACGCATCCCGAAGCCGGCGGTCTGCCAGCCGGAGCCGATCAGCTGACCGACGAAGGTTTCCTTGGCGGCCTCCGGGTCGAGGTGGAACGGTTGCGGGTCGAATTCCTGAGCGAAGGCAATGATCTCGGCTTCTGTCACCGTCAGCGGACCACCCTCGATCACCGTACCGGGCGTGAAGTCCTCGAAGGTGATGCCGTTCATGCGGATCCTTTCAGGCGCTGGAACTCGACGGGCCGAGGGACGGCTCGCCGATGCGGGAGCGAGGCCGCCCTCGCCCGTGTCAGATCAGTTGGCGAAGCGGAAATGCAGCACGTCGCCGTCCTGCACCACGTATTCCTTGCCTTCGAGGCGGAACTTGCCGGCCTCCTTGGCGCCGGCTTCACCCTTCAGGCTCGTATAATCGTGGAAGGCGATGGTCTCGGCGCGGATGAACCCCTTCTCGAAGTCCGTATGGATCACGCCGGCGGCGGCGGGAGCCCGGGTGCCTTTTTCGATGGTCCAGGCGCGCGCTTCCTTGGGCCCCACCGTGAAGTAGGTGATGAGGCCGAGAAGCTCGTAGCCGGCGCGGATGACACGATTCAGGCCGGGCTCGGCGAGACCGACAGCCTCCAGGAAATCGCCCTGGTCGCCGAGCGGCATCACGGCGATCTCGCTCTCGATCTTGGCGGAGACAACGACCGCCTTGGCGTCTTCCGCCTTGGCGCGGGCCATCACGGCATCCGAGTAGGCGTTGCCCTTGTCGGCATCGCCTTCATCGACGTTGCAGACGTAGAGGACGGGTTTCGCCGTCATTAAGCCGAGGCTCTGGAACAGGTGCTCCTCCTCGGGCTTACGCTGCAAGAGGCGCGCGGGCTTGCCTTCGCGCAGCAGCGGCAGGGCACGCTGGACGAGATCGAGGGTCTCCTTGGCCTCCTTGTCGGCGCCCTTGGCCTTCTTCTCGAGGGCGATGACGCGCTTCTCGAGGCTGTCGAGGTCGGCGAGCATCAGCTCGGTCTCGATCGTCTCGATGTCGGCCGCTGGGTCGACCTTGCCCTCGACATGCGTCACGTCGCCGTCGGTGAAGCAGCGGACCACATGCGCGATGGCGTCGACCTCGCGGATGTTGGCGAGGAACTGGTTCCCCAGGCCTTCGCCCTTCGAGGCGCCGCGCACGAGGCCGGCGATATCCACGAACGTGAGCCGGGTCGGAATGATTTCCTTCGAGGCTGCGATCCTGGCGAGATCGTCGAGACGCGGATCCGGCACCGCCACCTCGCCGACATTCGGCTCGATCGTGCAGAAGGGATAGTTCGCCGCCTGCGCCGCCGCCGTCTGCGTCAGCGCATTGAAAAGGGTCGACTTGCCGACGTTCGGCAGGCCGACGATGCCGCATTTGAAGCCCATGGGTCACCTGTCCGTTCGCGGGTCCGCTGAAAAGCTGCCCGCGTGAAATCCGATGTCACCGCTGCGGTCAATCGCGCGCGTTGACCTGTTTGACGTCGTCCCAGCCGCGCCCCGCCATGGCGAGGTGGACCTTGTTCTGAAAGCTCGCATCCTCGCCACCGGCCAGCAGGGGCGCATGGTCGGCGATGGCCCGGCAGAGGTCGTCGACCCAAGCCTCCTCCGCCTTGCCGAAGTTGTTCAGCACGTAGGCGTGCACCAGAGCCTTGTCCCCTGGATGTCCGATACCGAGGCGGACCCGGCGGTAATCGTTGCCGCATTGCGCCGTGATCGAGCGCAGCCCATTGTGGCCGGCATTGCCCCCCCCCGTCTTCACCCGCAGCTTGGCCGGGGCGAGATCCAGTTCGTCGTGCAAGACGATGACGTCGGAGAGGGCGATCTTGTAGAAGCGCTGCGCTTCCTGCACGGCACGCCCGGATTCGTTCATGAAGGTCTGCGGCTTCAGCAGGATCGCCCGCTCGGACCCGAGGGCCACTTCGGCGATCTCCCCCTGGAACTTTTGGCGCCACGGTCCGGCGCGGTGCACGCGCGCGATCTCGTCCACGGCGAGGAAGCCGATATTGTGGCGGTTCCTGGCGTAGCGTGGGCCGGGATTACCGAGGCCGACGATCAGGCGCATTGCGCGAATCGATCCAGACAAGTTTTCGCATCGGAACGCCGCGGGCGTCCCCGGAAACGGAGATGCCCCGGCCTGATGGCCGGGGCACCCGCAAGGATGGGGTGAGACAGGGCTTGCGCCCCAGGCTCAATCCTCCTTCTTCTCGTCCTCGCCGGCCTCCTCGGTGGCCTCTTCTTCGGCCTTCTCCTCGGCGGCCTCGGCGGACTGCGCCTCGGCGATCGCGGCCTCTTCGGCCTCGACCTCGGCGCCAAGCACGGTCGGCGGCACGATGTTAGCGACGGTGGCGTCGGGCTCACCGGTGAAGGTGGCGCCGGACGGCAGCTTCACGTCGGTGATGTGGATGGCATCGCCGATATCACGGCCGGTTAGATCGATCTCGATGGCATCCGGGATCGCGTCGGGCGCAACCTCGAGCGCAAGCGTGTGAAGCACGACGTTGAGCGTGCCGCCCTTCTGCTTGATGCCGGGGGCCGCGTCCTCGTTCAGGAAGTGGACCGGGACCTCGACCGTGATCGACTGGCCGGCAACGACGCGCAAAAAATCGACGTGGATCGGCACGCCGGACACCGGATCCAAGTGGAAGTCGCGCGGGATTGCGCGAGTCTTCTTGCCGCCCGCATTGATCTCGAACAGGGTGGTCTTGAAGCCACCAGCGTAGATCAGCGTGCGGACGCGGACCAGGTCGACGGCGATGGACTGCGGAGCCTGACCGCCACCATAGATGACGGCGGGAACTTGACCCTGGCGACGAACGGCCCGGGCGGCCCCCTTGCCGACCCGGTCGCGTGCCACGGCCTCAAGCGTCTTGACTGCGCTCATGGCGTGATCCTTTTGAAAATGAAAATCTCGGGAAAACGCGAAAGGCCGCCCGAAACGGACGGCCATGCCCCGATCCCCGAAGCGCCCGTGCCTCCAAGGGTGTCTGGCGGGCGCTGGCGCGGCCTATACCCGCAAGTAACGCGCGGCGCAACCGAGGCGTCGTCCGGACGCGGTCATTTGGTCGCGAGCCGATCGCCCCAAGGCGATCCATCCGACCCGGATCCGCATCGTGGATCGAAGCCTGGCTGACGATATGTCGGCGTGCAGCTAGGCGAGCCCGGCCGGAGACACGAGCGCGCTATCTTACTAATCGAATCTATAGAGCGGATAATTTGAGAGATCTTTCGCTTTCGGCCACGAGGCATTAACGAAAACGCTCCAATGGGAAACGTCCCACTGGAGCGCGGATCGGAGAGATACTGCCCTGACGCACGGGGCGGTCGTCTTAACGAACGGACACGTCAGCGGTCTCGGCAATGACCCGCCGGGTGGCAGGCACGCGTGGGGTCAGGGAAGGCGTCGTCGTCAACTCGGAAGTGGGACGCACGGTGGCCGTTGCGCGGGCCTGCTCGCGATACAGCGGCGGCATAAGGAATGTACGGTCGTCCGCCATCGCAGTATTGGCAAGGCTGGCCGTTGCGAGGGTCGCGAGAATCAAGATACGGCTGGTCATGACAGGTGTCCTTCTTTTCACCGGAGGTCCATGCCTCATCCGGTGATCGCAATGTATTTGCACCGCACCATCATTCAAACAGATGATTTCAATAATTAATATCGATGAAATCAATGAGAGGGTAATGCGTATGGCTGGCCGCGTCCCCTTCAGTCGGCGCCACCGGCATCAAGCCGTGCACCCGAGCCTTTGAGGGGTGTGGTTCGCTTGACCGCAGACGGAGCCAGCAGGCTTGCTCACGGTGACAATCCCGCCCGGGGAGAACGATAGTACTTGGGCACCCGTCGTGCGGGCAGCGACGCGCTCCGTCGCGGGGAAGGTCTCGGCCGCGCCCCGATTCCACGTTTCGAAGGTTTGGCTCCAGGCTTCATCGGTGTGCAGTTCGGCAGCATCAGCCCAAGCGACGCGTTCACCCCAATTAAGCCCCGCTATCGCCGCGACGGTAGAGTAGGCGTGTTTGAACTTCGCGGCCCAGCAGGCGGCCCGCGCCGAGCAACTTGCCAACGTTGGGTAGGACACCTTTCTATCCGAGGTTGCCGACCTCCAGGGTCAGCAATTGCGGTGCCGCAGCGCGATCTCATCAATCGATCCCGTCAGCGACTCTGAAACCATAAGCCTTGGTCACAGCGAATCACGAGAAGATTCCCGCCCCAAACCGACGGCTCGTTCACCCTGGCGGATCTATTCTTCCGCATCGAGGAAGGAATGGATGCTATGACACGACCGATCGTATGGGCGCTCGGAGTGACGGCAGCCGCCGCAATGTGGGCCGTCGGGCTAGCAGAGCGATTCCAACGTCCGCTGGCCCCGGAGACTGCCATCATTGCCACGCCGCTGGGCGAGCGCGCCATGGGCGCATCGGTGCGAGGCGGCCCGAGCACCCTGACGCTCTTCTCCGATGCGCAAGGACACTTCTCGACCGATGCGGTGATCGACGGGAAGCGTCTACGCATGTTGGTCGATACCGGTGCAACAGCCTGCGCCTTCACTTACGAGGATGCAGAGCGCGCGGGCTTGCGGGTCGGCGAACACGAATTCCGCGTACCGGTCCAGACTGCCAACGGTACCATCCTGGCGGCGCCGGTGCGTATTCCTGAAATACGGATCGGCACCATCACCGTTCAAGGGGTCAACGGCATGGTCATGCCTCGCGGGCGCCTGTCCACCAGCCTCCTCGGCATGTCCTTTCTGAAGCGCTTGAACGAGTTCAGTATGAATGGAGGCCGCCTCACCCTGCGGGGGTGACCCTGTCGACGTCCTATCGGGTCCAAGGTGTCAACGATCAGGCCCCGCCCGTGGGCCCAGTCATCGGCACCTGAGACCATCCGAGACGTCCTCAATGGCCCTGGCTGACCACAGCTTTGAGCCTGTACAGGGCCTCCAGGGCCTCGCGTGGCGTTAGCGCGTCCGGATCGATGGCTTCGAGAGCGAGGCGCAGGGTGTCGTCGGGCGCTTCGGAGACCGGCTCCGGCATCGGCGGCGGCGCCAGATTGGCAAAGAGCGGCAAGTCGTCGATGCGGGGCCTTGAGGGTCGGTCGCGCTCGGCTTTCTCGAGATGCTTCAGGATCGAACCCGCGCGGGCGATCACGCCGGCCGGAAGGCCTGCCAGCCGTGCCACCTGCAACCCGTAGGAGCGCTCGGCCACGCCCGGCACCACTTCATGCAGGAAGACGACTTCGCCCTTGTGCTCGGCCACCCGGAGAGTCGCGTTGTCGAGGTGGGAAAGGCGCTGTCCAAGGGCGGTAAGCTCGTGGAAGTGGGTCGCGAACAGGGCGCGGCCGCCATTCTGCTCGTGCAGGTGCTCAAGGCAGGCCCAGGCGATGGAGAGGCCATCGAAGGTCGCGGTGCCGCGACCGATCTCGTCCAAGATCACGAGGGAGCGACGGGTCGCCTGATTCAGGATCGCAGCGGTCTCGACCATCTCGACCATGAAGGTCGATTGCCCTCGGGCGAGGTCGTCAGCGGCACCAACGCGGGAGAACAGCCGATCGACGACGCCGAGGCGAACGCGCGCCGCCGGCACGAACGCGCCGATCTGCGCCAGGACGGCAATCAGCGCGTTCTGACGCAGGAAAGTCGACTTGCCGCCCATATTGGGACCCGTCACCAGGCGGATGCGCCCGCGCCCCTCCCCCGACAGATCGCAATCGTTGGCGATGAAGGGAGCCCCGGAGCGGTGGAGCGCCGCCTCCACCACGGGATGGCGTCCTCCTTCCACCACGAAGGCGTAGCTTTCATCGACAAGAGGGCGGCGCCAGTCGCGCTCGACCGCGAGTTCGGCGTGCGACGCGGCCACATCGAGCCGCGCGAGGGCCTCGGCCACTTCAGCAATAGCGGTTGCCTGCGTCAGGACTCGTCCGGCGAGGGCATCGAACACGGCGTTCTCCAAGGCCAGGGCCCGGTCGGATGCACCCGAGATCCGGCTTTCGAGCTGGCCGAGTTCGATACTGGTGAAGCGCATCGCATCGACCATGGTCTGGCGATGGATGAAGGTCTCGCGCATCACACCTTTGAGGCAGGCCTCGCCCACCCCCTGCGGCACCTCGATGTAGTAGCCGAGCATGTTGTTGTGTTTGATCCGAAGGGTACGACAGCCAGTCTCCTCGGCGTAACGCGCCTGCAGGGCAGCGATGACCTTTCGTGAATCCTGGCCGAGCAGTCGGCTTTCGTCGATCTCCGAATCGTAGCCGGGGCGTACGAACCCCCCATCTTGACGCTTCAGGGGGAGGTCGTCGGCCAGCGCCGCACGAAGTTCCGACACCAGGGCGCGGTCCACGGCAGCAAGGCAGGTCGCGACCGCCAAGAGATCCTCCGGCAGGCGCACAAGGCTCCCACATCGATCGGCGAGATCCTGCGCCGCGTCGAGACCATCACGGAGAGCCGCGAGGTCACGTGGGCCGCCCCGTCCTAAGGCAAGACGCGAGAGGGCTCGGGCGAGATCCGGCGCTCTTGCGAGGCTGTCGCGGAAGGCGGCGCGGGTAGGCGCATCATCGACCAGGAACTCCACAGCTGCGTGGCGGTGCCGGATCGCCTCGAGATCAGTCAGGGGGCCGGCGAGGTGCTCCGCAAGGAGGCGGGCCCCACCCGCGGAGACAGTCCGGTCGATGGCGTCCAGCAGGCTTCCCTTACGCTCACCGGATAGGGTTCGGGTCAGTTCGAGATTGGCACGGGTGGATGCATCGATGGAAAGGGTCGCGGCGGAACTCTCTCGAGTCGGCGGTGACAGGGTCGGACGCGCACCGACCTGTGTACGCTCGATGTAAAGCAGTGCCGCCCCTGCGGCGGCGATCTCGGCCCGCCCGAACTGGCCGAAGCCCTCCAGAGTCGAAACCCCGAATTGCGCCTTGAGCCGCCGTTCTGCCGCGGAGAGTTCGAGTTCAGCCTGGGCCAACGGCGTTACGGGGGCCGAGCATTCGCGCCACAACCGGGCGAGCGCCGGATCGGCGTGAATGGTTTCCGACAGCACGATCTCGCGCGGATCGTGCCGGGCGATCGCGGAGTCGAGTTCGCCGGACGGCACCTCGCTCAGGGAGAAGCGCCCCGTCGAGATGTCCACGGCTGCAAGACCATAGACGGAGGCCGTTTCCCCCGCCTTACGACGGGCGATCGCGAGCAGGATATTCGCACGAGCCGGATCGAGGAGGTGATCTTCGGTGATGGTCCCGGGCGTGACAAGTCGGACCACTTCGCGCCGGACGACGGATTTTGGACCCCGCTTCTTCGCTTCGGCTGGATCTTCCGTCTGCGCACAGACCGCAACACGATGGCCGAGCGCGATGAGGCGGCTGAGGTAGTCGTCGGCGCGATCCACCGGCACGCCGCACATGGGGATGTCGGTCCCGCCGTGCTTCCCCCGTTTGGTGAGCACGATCCCCAAGGCGCGGGATGCGATTTCCGCATCCTCGAAGAACAGTTCGTAGAAATCGCCCATCCGATAAAACAGAAGGCAATCGGTGTTAGCGGCCTTGATCTCGATATACTGCGCCATCATCGGGGTGGCGCCAGCCGTCTCGAGGACGGCCGTACTGGTCGCGTAATCCGAGGGAGCGGAACCGGACTTGGCAACGGAGCGGGCGATGCGCTGTGACATGGGCTCAGCATAGCAGAGCGGCCGTCGGAGAATCAGCGCGAGGATGCGTCTCGCCTGGGGAGAAGCAAAAAAGCGCCAGCGCTGGGGAATGTGAAAAGGGCCGACGTGCTCTGCACGTCGGCCCTACGATCAACCGGACTGCTGTGACCGACGCCGATGATCAGTAGCGCGGGCCGCCTGAGGTGTTGCCCTTCTGCTGCTGATAGCCGGGCTGCGACGGATTGCGGGAATTCGGATCGCTCATCATCCGCGATCGCGGCATGCGGTGCATGCGGCGGTGATGACGGTGATAGCGCATGCCGCGGTGGTGACGGCGATAAGCGACCTGGTCGACCACTTGATCACCGGCGACGGCAAGGGCAGGCGTTGGCATCACGGGAGCGGCCGACGCAGACGTCAGTCCGATGGCGCCGAGCAGAGTGCTGGCGGCCAGAGCGATCGCAAGTTTCGTCATGAGTTCCATCTTCCGTCGACGCGCCCGTTGCGCATCCAGCGAACAAGTCCTTCCAAGTGAATCCGTTCCCATTCGTGGGCATCGAAGATGCCACTCTTTGCGAAGATTTGTTGGGATGAAAGAGACAATGGAAGCCCGCGTGCGGGGCAGCTCAGCGAGCAGTCTTCAGATGCATTGCTCTTCGACGGCAGATTCGGACGGGTTCATGGAAAAGAACGCTGTCCGGGACCCACCGGCGATTGGCGCCTTCATTGCGCGCGTGCCGGTGCTGCGTGATGCCGACTGGCTGTTGAAGCAACGCCACCGTCGACGTTTCGCCGATCCCCCCGCTTGAACGTTCAGCTGGAGAATTGGGCTTGTTTCAGGAGTAGGCGATGTCCTGGACCGTCCATTGGAGCGAATCGGTCAAAGCAGGCTTATCCGAGGAGGATGTTGTGTCGCATGTCTATCTCGCCATACGAGGCGAAGAGGAGGCGTTACGCGTCGCGTGCGAATTCTTGAATCAAGGGTTGATCGTCTGGTCGATCCGGCGGGATCATGGAATCCTGGAGATGGACCGACATCGCATCTTTCATCACTTCAATCCGCTCACCTCGTAGGTCGCCAGATCGGATCTCTGGATCTTCGCTCTGTCCTACCCCCGGGACGGGCCGGCACGCTCGTTGGATGAAGCGAGGGATCGGTATCGGGCGAGCACGAAGATTGATCGCGCTAGACTACGGGCAGAGGAAGTGAGCTTCAGAAGGCGTTGGTGCGGCGGGTGATTTCGGCCAGGACGGTGCGCAGGAGGATCTGGATGTCGAGGCGCAGGCTCTGGTTCTCGATGTACCAGAGGNGACGCTCTTCCGATCTGTGCGGCTCTGTTCAGAAGGCGTTGGTGCGGCGGGTGATTTCGGCCAGGACGGTGCGCAGGAGGATCTGGATGTCGAGGCGCAGGCTCTGGTTCTCGATGTACCAGAGGTCGAGGGCGGCGCGGCGCTGCATGTCGGCCAGGGTGGGGGTGGGCCCGCGCGAACCGTTGATCTGGGCCCAGCCGGTAATGCCGGGCTTGACGGCGAAGCGGTGGCGGTAGGTCGGGATCTCGGCGCCGTAGTAGAGGTCGTGGGCCAGGGCATGGGGGCGCGGGCCGACCAGGGCCATGTCGCCCTGCAGCACGTTGAGGAGCTGGGGCAACTCGTCGATGCTGGTCCGGCGCAGCAGGGCGCCGACGCGGGTCACCCGGGCGTCGCCCCGGGTGGCCTGGTGCACGACCGCCCCGTCATCCAGCACGCGCATGGTGCGGAACTTGTAGATCTGGAACGGGTGCCCGTCCTTGCCGGTGCGGGTCTGGCGGAACAGGACCGGGCCCTTGCTGTCGAGGCGCACCAGGAGGGCGACCAGGACCAGGAGCGGGGCGACCAGGAACAGGGCCAGGGCGGCCAGGGTCTGGTCCAGGGCGGGGCGGAGGGCCGCCAGGCTGGGACGGGCA